>NZ_CFHWOM010000021.1:0-56370 GCF_984391705.1 Vibrio sp.
TGAACGGCGAATTATAATTCAGGATAGTCATTTACTAGCGTGTCGGTTCGCAGGTCCTTGGTGAATTTAAAGATCGACTAAGCATGTAGTACCAATGATGAATGGTTTTTGGACGCGGGTTCAACTCCCGCCAGCTCCACCAAACGTTTGGAAAGGCGCTAACTCTTTGAGTTAGCGCCTTTTTTGTATTTAACAACTTAAACTTATCGCTGTTGGTACTAAAAATAGGTACTAAACCTGAGTCTTCTCAAACCGATGAAACTAAATCCAAAACATCAATTATTCCAACACAAAAATGCCGAATGATTTGTTCCTTGATGTCTTTGATTCTCTACTAGAATGCTTTCACCGTTTTGTAAGCACACATCGCTCTCGCTTTCTCTACCCCTTGCGTTTTGTTTTGCAGGTAGCACATTCGGTACGACTCGACATAACGGTTAAACAGTTTCGTCGCTTCAAGCTTAGGTTTGGAAACTAATTGGTTTACGAACTGCCTTGAGCCAACTTCAAAGTGCTGAGTATCGATAGGTGTGTTCCAATCCCCGCCCCAAATTAGAAAACCATGATAAGCAAAGAGATCAACCACCTCTTCCGCCATGCCTGTTCGGCTTAGTTCTGAGCGAGCACGAAACTGAGTTCGGTTGATGTACTTGGTCGCTGACTGAATCGGCTTAACCTTAATCGTACCGTTATCACCAAACTCTAAGAATGGGTTTTGCACTGGGTTAATGTCAATCGCGACACCATAGGCATGTTTAGACCAGCTGGAACCACCGGTTATTGGCCTCGCGTTGAAAGCACTGCTGTTATTGGCGTTCATTGAGGCATCATCATCGCCTTTGAACTCTCGCATTAAGCGAGCAGAGTGTAGAGGGAAATTTCGCTGCTTGAGATCAGAAAATATTTTCTCAACTGAAGGCGCAACGACATCAAGAACAATCACACTCCCCTGCTTTGACTGCCCCTGAAAATCGATAAACTCAAAGTCTACTTTGGATAGGCGTTCACACCCCACTGGCGCGCCGTGAGCTAACACGCTTGTCTTACTCATCATGTCACATTGCCATTGTGAGATAGGAGCGACTTTAGCAAGGCTTGAAGCACTAAATATCGAAGCAGCGAGCATCATAGAAGCTGGCTTGAGGTTAAACATGGCATTCCCAAAAAAGATAGACTTGTATCGAGGTAGTGTGCCTTGAATATCGAATTTTGCAATGCTCTCTAGCCAAGTCGCAGGCTGCTAATCGTTATTTAATACGTCGATTACATCCACACTAAATTGAGGTATTCATCGAATGAGTATTTCCCTGAATACAAAAAAGAGCCTGCTTACATAGCAGGCTCTTTGGTTGATATAGAAAGCTATTTTTTACGCACTTCAGAAGTATTGCTGTACCCTGAAACTTCACCAGATTTATACGCTTGAACACGATATGCATAATTGCCGTTTGGCAATGAGCCGAATTCACTGTCCGTAAAGCTGGTTTCATTCGCACCGACTTGACCTATTGGTGCAAAATCAATTTGACCTTTGCGTTTTAAGCCTCGCTCAATATAGAAACCTAATTCGTCGCCAGAATTATCTGACCAACTCAGATTAACATTGCCTCCGCTTGAAGCCGCAACAAGATTGGTCGGCGCAGCTAAGCCACCTGGCTCAGGCTCTGGATCAGTATTGGAATCCACCGTTACTTTAATGGTATCCGAAGTGGCTTCATCGTTTGTGTTTCTCGCAGTGATACGATAGCTGAACTCCCCTGTATTTGGCACGGTATCAACATAACTGGTTGAATCCATGGGTAGCACGGCAACTTGTTCAAACCGGACTCGGCCACGATATTTAGCCCCGCGCTCGACCACATATTCATCTTCATTGGCGCTATTATCTTGCCAGGTAAGTGTCACGGATAAGCCGTCAACACTCGCGGTTAATCCTGTTGGCGCATTAACCACAAATGGATCGACTATCGTCACCATCACATCGGTACTATTTGCTGAGCCCGCATTATCTGTAACCGTTAAAGTCACGGTGTAAGTCCCTGCGGACGCGTAGGCATATTCGGGGTCCATGGATGAGCTGGTAGCACCATTGCCAAACTCCCATAGGTAGCTAACAATGTTGCCGTCAGGGTCGGTTGAGTTAGATCCAATGAAGAAAATAGCCTCACCGATGTCGTAGCTACTTGAAGGATTACTGATCTCAAGCACCGGCGTTGGAAGCATGTTCGTGACTTGAATATTAGTTAACGCAGAGTCACTAAGCCCATCATCATCAGTTACCGTTAAGCTCACTTGGAAGCTGCCTGCTTGATCATAGGTGTGCGTAGCCATCATACTCGCGGATGTGTTGCCATCACCAAAGTCCCATAGATACGACACAATAGTACCGTCTCCATCTGTTGAACCCGAGCCATCAAAATCTACCGAACTGCCAAATGGCACAGAGTTACTGCTCACCACAATATCAGCCACAGGTGCCTCTAAGTTATTGAGGTTCATTGCGTACATCACAGCAGCGTATGCATCAACAAGACCATGACCAAACACATTATCATCACCCGCTGCGCCAATATCGACCGCGGTAGAGAAAAGCCCTGTTTCAATTTCCGCTGGGGTAATCGCAGGGTTAGCTGCAACCATCAACGCAGCAATACCAGCCGTCAGCGGAGAAGAAAATGAGGTACCACTATAGTAGACGTACTGGTTATCTGGGTAGGTCGTTGCGATATCGACGCCAGGTGCAGTAATGTCTACGTAATTACCCCAGCTTGAAAAACTGGCTCTGCTGTCATCTCTGTCTGTTGCGCCAACGCCAATAAAGCTGGTGAAATCTGGATAGGAGTGCTCTTGGCCGCTATTACCAGCCGACATAAACAGTAAGCCATTTTTCGAACGCAGATATTGGGCTGCCGCATCTATGGTGTCATATTGAATACCACCATAGCTTAGATTGACCACTCGCGCGCCATTATCAGCGGCGTACTCAATACAAGTCGCCATAGTAGAAATATAAGCTGAGCTGTTACCATCACTAATGGCAATTCGAACTGGAATAATATCTACCTCCCAGTTCGCACCTGCAACGCCAATACCATTATTGCCAACCGCGCCTAGCGTACCCGCGCTCCCTGTACCATGGCCATTAGCGTCGTAAATATTGGTCGAGCCATCATGGGCGTTAAAAGCAAGATCTGTACGTAGATTAGGACCTAAATCAGGGTGATTCACATCAAAGCCAGTATCACATACACCGACTAAAACTGTGTGGCTCCCAGTAGTAATATCCCATGCTTGCTGACTATTAACGTTGTTGTGGTGCCACTGATTAGCAAAAAAAGTGTCATTTGGCTGTAGAGTAGGTTCGACCACATAATCCGGTTCAGCAAACTCAACATAACCACTCTTATCAATGATGTTGGCAATCGCTGTTTCTCGGCCATGATGCTCAAACGTCGCAATCACTATTTGGCTGCCTTCCAGTGTACGCTCTGAAACCAGTCCCTGACTTTTCAATAAGGCGTTAAGCCCTTTGAGATCACTGGGGGATGCGTTTGCGTCTATTTTGTAAATTACTGTGCCCGGTCGAAGTTCTACTGACTCATCCTTTTGTGCTAGTGCACTGGTTGCCAAAGGGAGGAGTAGAATTAACAACCACTGCTTCCATCGAAAGTTCATGTATATCACTTGACGCATATCCAATCTCCCATCCATTTCTTGGCGTTATAAATAGTTTGGTCAATAGTGTTGGATATGTAAAACAGGCTCTTTAAGCAAATCCTTTACTTTTATAGCCATAGATACGGTTTTCTCCATTTGGGCACTTTTAAACCCTAATAAAGTCATTCACCTAGAGGGCTCGGTAACAGCGATCTTTTGGCAACATATGTACAAAAATAAATAAAATAATTTTCTTAAACTTTAGTTTTAGTTCCATTAACCATTTTTTAATCATGGTTAATAAATCAGCGAAAAATGCATACTCTTTCATAGTTAACCTATGCAAATCGTACATATACTATTAATGATGACCAAACAGAGAGCTGCTATGCGCTTTTTATCCCCTCCGAGAATTCTAGCTATTGATCATGTGGTATTAAGAACATCAAAACTTAGTGCCATGCTTGAGTTCTATATCGATGTACTAGGCTGTACACTTGAACGAGAGCGCCTCGACATTGGCCTAACCCAACTTCGCGCAGGCAGTGCACTGATCGACTTGGTGACCGTCAGCAGTGAGTTGGGAAAACTTGGTGGAAAAGCACCCAGTCAAAATGGCAGAAACATGGATCACTTTTGTCTACAGGTTACTGCGTTTGATGAGCAGCAGCTGCTCGACTATTTTGCTAGAAAACAGGTTCAAGTAACGGAGTTTACTGAACGCTACGGTGCCCAGGGATTTGGTCGTTCTATCTACCTCACCGATCCTGAGGGCAACATCGTTGAGATAAAGCCGAGTAAACCAATAACGGATAACGGCGAAAACCCTGATAGTTTATCTTAAGGTCCCCCACTACACTCTCAATAATTCTTCCTTTATAGAGCAAACCATGTCCAAGATTGAACTTATAAATGGCGATATCACAAACGCCAATGTTGATGCGATAGTCAATGCTGCAAATACACGAATGCTTGGGGGCGGCGGAGTAGATGGGGCAATACATCGCGCTGCGGGGCCTGAACTTTTGCGAGCCTGTTACGCAGTAAAAGAAAGCAACGGGGTTCGCTGCCCTTTTGGCGAGGCACGTATTACTGCTGCGGGAAACCTGAATGCTCAATTTGTGATACACGCGGTGGGGCCAATATACGATAGATTTGCAAACCCTAGCGAAGTGTTACGGTCAACCTATCAATGTGCTCTTAATCTAGCTGTTGAACACCGGTGTGAAAACGTAGCTCTTCCTGCAATTTCTTGTGGTGTTTATGGTTATCCGCCTAAAGAAGCCGCCCAAATAGCCCTCACTGTATGTAAGCAAGAGGAGTATCGCCACATGACCCTCTCTTTCTATCTATTTGGCGAAGAGATGCTATCGATTTGGCAAAAAGAGTTAGAAGCTTTAGGCGAATAAGTATATCTCAGCCAAGCCGGGCAGATTCAATAATCAGAGCCTCATCAATGTCTGAGGTTTTGGCTCGGCGTATAGTCAAAACCTTATTGCTCTGATCCAGAACTAGGAACCGCCCATGCTTACCCACGCTCAACTGACTGACTTACGAAAGGAGCTTCATCAACACCCTGAATTATCGTGTTGTGAGGCAAATACAGCTGCACGCGTTGAATCACTATTCGAGCAATTTTCGCCGGATGAAACCTATCGAAACTTGGGCGGTCATGGTTTAGCCTTTGTGTTTAATGGCGCGCAGGCGGGCCCTACTACATTGATTCGTAGTGAACTCGATGCGTTGCCCATCCAAGAAATCAATCAGTTTGATCACCGCTCAGTCGTGGATGGGGTTTCCCACAAATGTGGTCACGACGGTCATATGGCGATTGTTTCATCGCTAGGAGCAGCGTTAAGTCATCAAAGACCGAAACAAGGGCGCGTTGTGCTTTGCTTTCAACCCGCAGAAGAAACCGGAACGGGTGCCATTGATGTGGTAAAAGATGCGCAATTTGCCAAGATTCTGCCAGACTACGCCTTTGCATTGCACAATTATCCGGGGCTAGCGCTTGGCAAGGTGGCAGTAAGAAGCGGCACCTTCAATTGCGCCTCTCGTGGGCTGATCATCAAATTGAGTGGAAAAACCTCACACGCAGCCCATCCAGAAGATGGCATTAGTCCAGCGATTGCCATGTGCCAAATTATTCAACAGCTCAACCTACTGCCAACACTACTTACACAGCAAGGGCTCAAGGGTAAAAGTTGGGTGACGGTTATCCACGCCAAACTTGGGGAAGTGGCGTTCGGCACCTCCCCAGGTGAAGCGGTGGTTATGGCAACGTTACGCAGTGAAACAAACTTGTGCATGCAAACCTTGGTTGAGCAGGCAGAAACTTGGGCTCGTTTGTATGCTAAGGAGTCTGGGCTTGAGGTGAGCTTTTCTTACGATGATGTCTTCCAAGCGAGTGTGAATAGCGATGAAGGATGCGAAAGAGTCTTGGCTGCATGTCGCCACACAAATACTGACTATATATTGATGGACGAGCCAATGCGCTGGTCAGAAGATTTCGGCCAGTTTACCGCGGTCGCGAAACAAGGTGCCATGTTTGCCCTAGGCGCAGGAGAAACTAGCCCACAGCTTCACAACCCGGACTACGACTTCGATGACCAACTGATTCCGATTGGCAAAGCGCTGTTTTTAGATCTAATTAAGCAAATCAATGGATTAGACTGAATCTCCAAATAGAGCCCAAGTTTCGGCTCAGGCTCTATTGTTCAGCTTTTAACGAACGACAAACACCGAACATGGCGCATGACGCACCACTTTGGCGGCATTCGAACCCAACAAATAGGAACGTAACCTAGGTTTGGCAGACGCCATCACGATGGCATCCGCATTTGAACGTTTGGCTTGAGCCACGACTTCATCAAACACAACGCCATTTCTGACGATGCTTTTGCCCCGATGTGGCCGAGGAACAAGCTGTTCAAGCATGGTTTGTACGCGGTCAAAAGCACTAAGGTGGTGTTCAGAAAACGCGTTTCCTGTCACCGTCGGAACCATACTGTGGTGCACTCTGGCATCATCCACATACAGCATGTCGATCACCCCGTCTTCAGCAATCAATTTGAGTGCCATTTCGACCTCTAGTTTAACAACATCTGGGTAAGCCAAATCTACAGGCATTAAGATTCGTTGCAGGCTCATATCAATTTACTCCCATCACTTTATTAGGCAGCCACATCACCACTTCAGGGAACAGCATACAGAGCACCAATACACAGAGCTTGAGCAAGATAAATGGCAATATCGAACGGTAGATATCCATCATACTCACCCCCGGTGGCGCAATACCTTTGAGATAGAAGAGGGCAAACCCATATGGCGGTGTTTGGACCGCGATTTCGATGTTCAAAATCATCAAAATACCAAACCATATTGGGTCATAGCCCAGCGATACGACAATCGGTGTGAAGAGTGGTGCACACATTAAAACAATGATCAGCTCATCAATGATGAAGCCCAGCAGCAGCATGATAACCTGCAGTAATATGATGACGCCAAGCGGAGGCAAGCCGAGATCTTGGGTAATTTGCGCCACCATATTTTGCACGCCACTGAGCATGTGGAAATTACTAAATAAAGATGCGCCAAGAATGATCCACATCGACACGCTGACCAACATGGCCGTTTCAAACCCAGAAGACTTAAACATCTCAAAACGGAAGCGTTTAAAGATCACCGCAAGCAAAATGGCGCCAACCACACCAATTGCTCCCGACTCTGTGGGCGTCGCAATCCCCGTTATAATGCTGCCAAGTACAGCAACAATCAGCAACAATGAGAACAAACCATCACGAGCCGTTCGCACCTTCTCTTTGCCTGTCATGCTGCTTTCCACACCTGTGCCTAACGGCGCTTTTTTTGGATTGAGCTTGCAACTAATAATGACATAAGCAATCAGTAAGCTGATCGAGATAAGCGCGGGGATGATGGCGGCAAGAAACATACGCCCAACCGAGTTTTGCGTCGTCGCGGCATACATTATCATCGGGATGCTCGGCGGGATCAGAATCCCCAAACCACCGCCCGCCATAATGACCCCGAGAGCCAATCGCTTGTCATACCCTCTTTCAAGCATTGGCTTGAGCGCGATACTGCCTGAAGTCATGATGCCCGCACCGATGATGCCAACCATCGCCCCAATCATTGAGCAAACGCCGATCACGCTGATCGCCAGCGATCCTCGCAAACGGCCTATCACCATTTGGCTGGCGTTGAACATCGCATCCCCAATACCAGAGCGAGTCAGCAATTGCCCCATGTAGATGTAAAGCGGAATAGCGAGCAAGATAAAACTGAAAAAATTACTTTCTATCGTAGTGGGTACAAGGTTAAAAATTCCCTCTCCCCACGTCATGTACCCCATTCCCATAGCAATGCCGCCCAGAGCAAGGCCAACCGGCGCACCGAGTGCAAAACTAAATAAAATACAGCCGATTAACAGCAGGGTTAATACTTCAATACTCATACATCCCCCGCCTGTTCAAGTAAGCTTTCGCTTGGTTGTTGCTCTTCAACCTGCTGTTCAATCAGCGACTTTCCCGTCACCACGTAGTAAAGGTCTTGGAGCATGTCACTGGTAAATTGAACAATAAATGCGCCGCATGCCACCATCATCATCACCCAGAAATGAGCCATAGACGGAGCCCACTCAGATTGGCGTCGATAGTTAAACTCAATCGCTTCTTCAAACTTGCCCAGTGCCATCATCAGCACAACCGACAAGAAGAAGATTGCCAGTGAATAAGAAACGAGATTAAACAGCGAGCGAACGCGCATAGAAACGGAAAGGTAGAACACATCCACATTGATGTGCGCTTTATTCTGCTGGGCTAACGCGCCACCCAACGCAGCAATATAGCCAAACAGAAACAATGACACGTCATATGCCCAAATAGTGGGTTTACCAAGCACGTAACGAGAGAACACTTCAAAGGCAACGGTGAGTGCTAATATCGGCATCAATACCGATGCGGACACACCAATCCAATAAACCAAGCGATTAATACCAAGGCAATACGCTGCCAAAACCTTACTTAACATAGACGCTATCCCTGCCAGCAAATGAGAAAAGGGGGCAAGCCCCCTAGATTGACCACTTCGCCTGTAATTCGACATCTACCCCAAGATTTGAACAAAGCGAAGTGGGCAAATTATTAGGGTGTGTTAACCTTTAGCGGTTAAATTTTGTTCGAGATAAAAGCGTTTATTTGCCGAGAGAAGCGAACGACTAGTTGTTTTCCGCCTAGTTACACCAAGCAAAATACCTCTCAACAAAAAGTAAAACGCTTTTAGCCGAACCCTTCGGGCAGCATTTGTGGGCGCTTTCTACAGCGTTATCGGCTTATCAGGTAGAGTAACTACAGTTCAAAGCCTCTGCCTTGTATAAAACACCCACAAACAGCTGCAAAAGTCAGCTCAAAAGGTCAGCACACCCTAGTTATTTTGTACAATCTTAATTAGACGTTGGCTGTACTTGTCTGAGTCGGCGTATTCGGTCCACAGTGAGCCTGCCGCATCGTTCCATTTCGCCACATCTTCAGCACTTGGCTCTGGGCTCCACTTCATGCCTTTCGCTTCCATATCTGCGATAGCTTGAGACTCCCACAGTCTCGACTTCGTCATCTGCTCACGAGCGTGTACTGCGCTAGCCGCTCGAACGATCGCTTGTAGATCTTCAGGAAGTTTGTTCCACGCGCTTTTGTTCACCACGATTGGCAACGCTTGAGCGCCAGCAATCGGTAAGCGGTACATGTACTTCGCAACTTCGACGTGGTTACCATCTCGGTGGTCGATGAGGTTACTGCCAATTGAGCCATCAATAACCCCAGTGGCTAGGCTGGTGTAGATTTCACTCCAAGAAAGTGAGGCAGGTGAAGCGCCCAAATTGCGAAGGAACTTACCGTATGCACCCGGCGCGCGGATCTTCAGCCCTTTAAACTCTTCAACGGAGTTAATCGGCTTTTTGGTTAATACGTAAACTGGCAACTGAATGTAAGGTTCTAGCCAAACAAGGTTTTGTTTGTCATAAGCCTCTTCTAAAACGTCACCCCAACCTTTTTCGTGAAATAGCGCGCTGAGTTCACCGACATCGTCCGTCATTCCCGGTAGACCAACTTCCACCACGCCGGCAGGAAACTCACCCGCATGCATTGGCTGAAAAGGCGCTCCCATAGTCATTAAGCCAGATTTCACCGAGCCAAGAACGCCAGTTTGTCCAACGCCTTCTCCGGCATAGATAACTTGTACTGAGATTCGGCCGTTCGACATCGCTTCAATATTTTCCGCAAAGCTTTTATACACCTCACCATAAGCGGTACCGCGTGAATAAAGGTTTACAAAACGCCAGTTATGCTCAGCGGCAAAGGCTTGCGACGCAGTAAAAAAGGTACTGGAAATGGCCAGTGCGTACCCTGCGACCGTCTTGGTAATGCTTTTTGAGTGCAGCTTGCGTAAGGTTTTAAACATGAAGGTTCTCCTTGAATTATTCCTGTTTACTCTGACTGAGTCAGGCACAGTATTGACGTGACATTTCTCTTCCTCGTTGTCACCTTGTTAGAAATAATTACAATTCATTTACATTTATTAAATTCATATTTATCCACCTAAAGTTTTACCATCATCAAACCTTTTCATTTTTGGTGCTTATCTATGCATCTGTTGCAAAATACAAAAACAAAAAAAGCAGCACCGAAGTGCTGCTAAAAGCATGAACCCCAAGGGGCCTGAACAAACTAACAATGATAGGGAAACTGTTTTAAACGAGCTGATTACAACCCGTGACAGAGGTATTTGATCTCTAAATAATCATCAATACCGTATTTGGATCCTTCACGCCCGCTACCAGACTCTTTCACTCCACCAAACGGCGCAACTTCGGTTGAGATAATGCCTTCATTGATGCCGATAATGCCGTATTCCAGCGCCTCACTCACTCGCCATACGCGGCTATGGTTTTGGGTATAAAAATAGGCAGCCAGACCAAATGGGGTGTCATTGGCTCGGCGGATCACATCTTCTTCATTATCGAAGCGGAATATCGTAGAGACCGGGCCAAACAACTCCTGATGCGCAATATCCATCGCTTCGGTCACATTAGTTAAAATCGTCGGTTGATAATAGTGCTCACCGACCGATGAGACCGCGCCGCCTAGCACTAACTGGGCACCTTGTTGCTGCGCCGTTGCCACCAGCTCGTCCACTTTGTCGATGGCTTTTTGATTAATCAGAGGCCCGATGTCCGTTCCCTCAGCGAGACCTTGGCCAACTTTCAGCTCACTCACGGCTTGGGTATAGCGCTGTACAAATTCATCGTAAATCGCATCATGGATGTACAAACGGTTGGTACAAACGCAGGTTTGACCGGCATTACGATACTTGGAAATCAACGCGCCCTGCACTGCTTTGTCTAGATCTGCGTCCTCAAAAACAATAAATGGCGCGTTACCGCCTAGCTCAAGGGAGACCTTTTTCACCGTATCAGCCGCTTGACGCAAAATCAGTTTGCCAACGGGAGTGGACCCCGTAAATGACACCTTACGAACTAAAGGATGGCAGCACAGTACCTCGCCAACTTCGGCTGGGCGAGACGTAGTCACCACGTTAATCACCCCTTTAGGAATGCCTGCTTGCTCAGCAAGAGAAGCCATCGCCAATGCACACAGCGGCGTATCTTCAC
Organism: Vibrio sp.; assembly: GCF_984391705.1. Taxonomy (NCBI): domain Bacteria; kingdom Pseudomonadati; phylum Pseudomonadota; class Gammaproteobacteria; order Vibrionales; family Vibrionaceae; genus Vibrio; species Vibrio sp. Next base: position 11,342 of record NZ_CFHWOM010000021.1, read on the forward strand.
CAGGTTTTACCACCACAGTACAGCCCGCCGCGAGCGCAGGGCCGACTTTGCGGGTGATCATCGCAACCGGAAAGTTCCACGGCGTAATGGCACTCACAACACCGACGGGTTGTTTTATGGTCATGTAGCGATTGTTAGGGTTGGCAGCAGGAATCACATCGCCGTACATTCGCTTCGCTTCTTCAGCGAACCATTCGATAAACGACGCGCCATACATCACTTCTCCGTAGGCTTCCTTATAAGGTTTGCCTTGCTCACTGGTCAGCAACTTAGCGAGCCCATCCGCGTTTTCAACAATCAAGTCAAACCAACGTTTGAGTAATCCCGCACGATGCTTCGCTGTGGTTTTACGCCACTCTTGGAATGCGGTATGTGCTGCGTTAACCGCGGCTTCCGACTCCACTTTTCCCATATCTGGAACAGTGGTAATGACATCTCCGGTCGCGGGATTGAGTACCTCGACTCGCTTACCATCGTTAGCATCGACCCATTCTCCGTTTATCCAACCTTGGGATAGAACCAAATCTCTCATCACTTAGATTCCTACTGTTATAAATATTATCAACGTCAAAGATTAATCAATCTAAATCGCGCATAATCACCAAAACACATAACAAAATAATAACAAACAGCCGAGGAATATAAATGCCCTTGGCTAAACATGAAGTTTTATGAGCCTAAAACTATGACTAAAAACCCTTCGCCTGTCGGTCAAATTGGTGACTACGAAATCAAACAACTCAAAATCTTTAAAGTTGTCGCAGATTGCGGTGGCTTTTCTGCGGCGGAAACCGAGCTGAATATCAGCCGCTCCACCATCAGTATCCACATTTCAAACTTGGAGTCTCGACTTAATCTCATCCTCTGCCGCCGTGGCCGTTCTGGCTTTGCGTTAACCGAAGAAGGCGTGGTTGTCTATGAAGCGACAGTCAAACTGCTCGGCGAACTGGAGGATTTTCGAAACACGATCAATCACCTAGACATACAGCTGTCAGGCAGCCTGACAGTCCTGTTTAGTGACACCATCAGTTTAGATCAACGAGCCTGCATTCCTGAGGTGGTTGGTAAGTTTTCAAAATTGGCACAAGAAGTTTATCTCACCGCTGAAGTCGCTCGGATGACAGAAATTGAGCGCATGGTGATGCAAGAAGAGGCTGATATTGGCTTTATTCCTTTTCACCGTGAGTTGGATGGATTGGAATACGAACATATCTATACCGACATTTGCTACCTTTATGCGAGTAAAGAGAATCCGTTGGCGGCGCTGTCTGATGACGAACTGACTGATGAGATCATTGACGGCTTCCCCGTCGCCTATGCAGGAATGAAAACCCAAGAGCGCATTAACGGCCATCTTGCCAACATGAACCTCAAAGCCACTGCATACAACTATGAGTCTCGCATGGCGCTGTTGCTCTCTTCGCGCTTTATTGGTTACTTGCCAGAACACTACGCCAAACCTTACGTTGACTCTGGTGAGCTGGTAACAATCGCACCAGAGCGTCGCTACTACCACCTTGAGATCATGGCCATTACCAAAAAGACCAATGCGCTTAACAAGGTACGCTCACTATTTATTAAGACCATGCGCGATTACTACCGCAAGCATAATAAATAGCGGTGCGCCGTGTGCACCAAAAAGCAAAAAGCCTGAAGTGATATTCAGGCTTTTGACTCATGGGAATTTAATCGTTATGCGACCTCTGGGATAAGCTCACTTGCATCTTGCTGAGGATTGCCTATCCCCTGTTTGGTGGCAATTTTGTCACAAATATAACCGCCGATAGGAATGGCGGAGGTGGCCGCAGGCGATGGCGCATTGCATACATGTAAGCTGCGATCACTTTCCGCAAACAAAAAGTCATGCACTAAGGTGCCATCTTTTAACACGGCTTGTGCGCGAATACCCGCTGGGTAGGGCTGCAGGTCCTCTACGGTGATCTGCGGGCAATATTTATTAACCAGCTTTAAATAGCCCGGTTTCCACCACGAGTTTTTTGTTTCAATTAAGCCTGTTTTGAAGTGTTTGGCGCTCACTTTCCAAAATCCGCTGAAACTCACCATGTCGAGCACATCACGCAAGTTGAAATTAATTTTGCCGTAACCTTCACGCTTCCAGCCTTGAACCGCGTTGGGGCCAACCGTCACTGAACCATCGATCATCCGTGTTAAGTGAACACCCAAAAACGGCAAATCAGGATCAGGGATCGGGTAGATAAGGTGATTAACGATGTTGTTGTACTTCTCAGGCAAGCGATAGTACTCACCGCGATAAGGCACAATTTGGAAATCGGTTTCGAGGCCCAGCATACGGGTTAATCTGTCGGCCATTAGCCCAGAGCAAACAACCAAGAACTGACCATGAAAATCGACGCTATGCTGCTGACACTCACCATGGACCGTAATCTTCTCGGGCGTTTCCACCAGTCCCGTCACTTGAGTGTTGAGCTGTACTTCGCCACCCGCGGCAACGAACTCCTGCGCCATTTTTTCCGTCACTTGGCGATAGTTGACAATACTGGTGGTCGATACTGCAATCGCGCCTAAGCCCACGATGTTCGGTTCGCGCCTTTTCAGCTCAGCTTGATCGATCAGTTCTACGTCTAAGCCATTTTGATGGCAACGTTCGTACAGCGCTTGCATCCGCTCGACTTCTTGCTCTGAGGTAGCCACCAGTAACTTGCCACAGTTCTCCACTGGAATATCGTGTTTGGCGCAAAAATCCGTTGTCGCTGCCACGCCTGCTTTACAAAACTCTGCCTTTAAACTGCCCGGAACATAGTAAACGCCCGCATGAATCACGCCGCTATTGTGACCAGTTTGATGGTGCGAAAAGCCCGATTCTTTTTCGATCAGCAATATCGTTTTCTCTGGATAGCGACTTTGTAACTGCCACGCTGTCGAGACACCCACAATGCCACCACCAATTACGATGTAGTCATACATTTTTTCCACGCTTACCTGCTCCTTCACTGCCGTTGTTATTGTTGTTTATAGCGAAACGACTTCACCACTCCCCAGCAAAGCCGTTTGACTATACGCCCCATTTCTGAGGCTAGCCGCTAACGCGTAAAGTGACCGCGTTGGCGCAACAGTTCACGCTTCAAGCCTTCGTGTGCGACGAACTTATCGCGACCATGCAGCCAACAGTGGTTTTGTACCACCAGCATGCTGCCAACGTTGACACGAACATTGAAACAGTTGCTGTCACTCTCTAGTGACTCGCTCATCTGATGCAAATAGAGCCCTTGCTGCATGTTCTGTGGTTGAGCAAACTGGTCAATGAACAACATGTGCGGTTTACCATTCTTGTCCTCTTCAAAGAACACTGGATGCTCGATGGTGTAGCCAACGTTTTTACTCGGTGGCGCCCCCCAAACAATGTTTTGCTTCGCCATTGGGTGATGATAAAAACGCTCAAGGTCTTGCCAATCATCCACATGAAGCAGCAGCGAGTCCCCCATCTGCATGTTCTTCTCATCCATTTTCATCATCAGGACAAAATCGGTACGCTCATTCACGTAAGTACCATCATTGTGCAGCTCCATACGACGATGCGCTTGACGCAAGTAACTATCACTGTTGTCGTCATTTTTTACTGTGAAGCGCGCGTAATATTTGCCATACATGGCGTCGAAGTTAGGAATCCCGATAAGGTGAGAAATCGCAGTGGATAAGATGACAAAGAAGTCGCGCTGCTCATCACTGTCGTCAAATGCCGCTTTCGCCTCTTCAGACGGCTCCAGTAGAAACGCGCCAGTTTCACGATCTTCCATCGTTTCAACTAAGAACTTACCAAGTTGATAATCACACGCTTTGTCCAATGCATCAGCCACTGCAAAGCGGAGAAATGGCTTGTATTCCAACGATTGCAAATTGTAGTTTTGGATTAAATCGCTAAAGGCATCCAAGGTTTCTTTGGCTAACGTCACCACTTGTAAACGTGGGCTTTCTGGGTGCAAAGAGATGGTAAACCCGCTACGTTCTTCGACGTTTTGATTAAAAACCTTCGCAATGTTCATTGTTTCACTTCCTTATTTGGCTGAGCAGCAAACCTGCCGTAGTCGTCATTTGTTGTTTTGGCTAAGCGTCGACACTTGAGTTAACAAAACTATAACGATTGCGAGATCATATTAACAATATATGGTATGTATAGTTTTCATATACAAAATAGATAGTGAGTTAATAATGGATCTCAAACGCTTGCACTATTTCAATCAACTGGCCAAGACCGGTAACTTCACCAAGGCGGCGGATCAACTAGGGATTGCGCAGTCCGCTTTAAGTACTAGTATCAAAAAACTTGAGCAGCAGCTCGGTCTAAAACTGGTGAACCGCACCGAACGACAAATGAGCCTGACCGCCGAAGGCCAAGTGCTACTGCGCCACGCCAAAATCATTTTGGAAGATGTCGAACAAGCGGAAAAAGAGCTCCAAGAGCTCAAAGGGCTGACAAGCGGAGTGATCAAGTTTGGTGCCCCGGCAATGCTCGCCTCTTACTTTCTGCCCGATGCGTTAGAGCAGTTCAAAAAAGCCTACCCTGGTATTCAAATCAACATTCACGAGGCAGGGACCGCAACATTGGCACAAATGCTGGTTAACGGTGAGCTTGACTTGGCCCTTATTCGTGGCGATCGCGAGCACGAACAAATCCGCCAAAGTTTGCTCGCTCAAGATCAAATCGCCGCTTGTGTACCTATCTCTCACCCTTTCGCAAAGCGCAGCGCCATCACCCTTGATGAGTTTTGCCAACAACCTTTAGTGCTGTTTAAAAACGGCTACTTTTTGCGTGAAACGGTGAACAGCTATTGCCAGCAAAACAAACTCACCCCGCAAGTGCATTTTGAGACCAACCTCCCTGAACTGCTCAAATCCATGGTTAGGCGACAAGTCGGAATTGGCACCTGCCTGCCCATTTTGGTCGCCGATGATCCCGAGCTAAAAGCGATCCCATTTGACCCGCCGATCCCTTTGCAACTGGGCATTGGTTGGAAATCGAGCCACTATCTATCGACCGCTGCAAAAGCCTTTGTCGATTTTCTCCAAGGCACGATAAAGCAAAGCGAAACAGAGAAAGTTTGATGCCTCTAAACCTTTATATTTATCGCACGTGATTTTACCGCTCTACTGGCATCGATAACATCTCTGCAACATTAACAACCGCAGAGCTTGTCGAACATGGAAAGAAAAGTCAGTTACGATGCCTTCTGGATGCCATTTACCGCGAACCGCGATTTCAAACAGAACCCTCGTATCATTAATCGTGCTGAAGGCATGTATTGCTACTCAGACCAAAATACCCAACTGCTTGACGCTACCGCCGGCCTTTGGTGTGTCAACGCCGGTCATGGGCGCAAAGAAATTGGCGAGGCGATGGCAAAACAAGTGGCCGAGTTGGATTACAGCTCGCCGTTTAACTTTGGTCACGACATTGGGTTTGAGTTCGCCGAGCGATTGGTTAAATACACACCGCCGGGGCTAAACAAAGTCTTCTTTACTAACTCTGGTTCTGAAGCCGTCGAAAGCGCCCTAAAAATCGCACTGGCTTACCAACAAGCCAAAGGCAACACCGGAAAGTTCAAATTGATTGGTCGCGAGCTTGGCTACCATGGCGTGAACTTTGGCGGCATTTCTGTGGGAGGTTTAACGCCAAACCGCAAAGGCTTTGGCCCACTGCTGCCAACCGACCATCTGGATCATACGCTCGATATTGAACGTAACGCCTTTAGCCGCGGCCTGCCTGAACATGGGGTAGAAAAAGCCGAGCAACTAGAAAGACTCATTCAATTCCATGGCGCAGACTCCATCGCAGCCGTGATTGTTGAACCTATCTCAGGAGCGGGCGGTGTTATCCTCCCGCCAAAGGGTTACCTGCGCCGTTTACGCGAAATCTGTACTCAACACGATATTGTTTTGATTTTCGATGAAGTGATTACCGGATGGGGGCGCCTTGGCTCTGCATTTGCGGCCGAGGAGTTTGATGTGATTCCTGATTTGATTACCTCAGCGAAAGGCATCAGTAGTGGCGTTGTGCCACTCGGCGCGGTATTCGCTCAAGACGAGATCTATCAAACGGTCGTCAACAGTGCCCCACAAGGCAGCGTTGAGTTCTTCCATGGTTACACCTATTCCGGTCATCCGGTGGCTTGTGCGGCGGGTTTGGCGACGCTCGATATCTACGAGCAGGAAGGACTACTTAATAGAGCCAGTGGTGAAATCGGCCAATACTTTGAGCAGGGTCTGCACTCACTTAAAGGGGTCGGCTCTATCGTCGACATTCGTAACTATGGCTTGATTGGCGCGGTACAGTTTGCCCAGCCCGCTCATGGTAAGCCGATTGGTTTCGATATTTTGAAGCGTTGTTATGACAAGGGCGTTATGGTGCGCAGCATGGGTAACACCATCGCCTTGTCGCCGCCGCTTATCATCGAAAAACAGCACATCGATGTTATTATCGACACCCTTGGTCAAGTCGCCAAAGAACTGCCAAGCGAATAGACAAGAGACGAAAAACGCCCCAAACGGGGCGTTTTGCTTATTGAGAGTACAAACTGCGGATGGGCTCGGGCTCAATGTAATCAATGAACTCACTACTGATGAGCTGATCGAGCTTATCTTTGTTTCCCTTCACCACAAACACCTCTTGCTTGCTCAGGGTTTCCACAATCTCCAGTTGATGTTGCTGAAGAAGCGCACGCGCTTGCTCTTCTTTTTCTGGATAATACTTCACAAAGAAACGAGGCATTTGCTGCTCAGCCTCTGCGACGCGGTCATCCACCGGAGGAAACGCCGAGTTGCCCGCGACAACCAGTGTCGTTACACCACCAGCAAGCACCATAAACAGCGCACTTGCCACGATTTGCTTCTTCATATTGACTCCTTACTGAAAGGATAGTGTCCAACTGTTGATCGTACCGGTATCTTGGCGAGCACTGTCGACTGCTTTAAGCTCCCACTTACCTTTGGACTCAAAACCAGTGAAATCCACTTGGTAGCTGGTGTTAATATCGTTTGCCGAACCACCCGTATTTTCGTGCAGCACCACTTGACCGCCAGTTGGCGACGTCAGCGTTACTTTAAGGTCACCAATGTAGCTGTGGCTAATATCAACATCAATCGAAACCGTGCCTGAATCGCCCGAGCGCAAAACATCAATATCGCTAACAACACCTAACGCACTGTTATCTGGGATGCTCACCGCGTTGGTATTGCTGTAGCTTGATGGCGCTTCACCACCAGAGTTGCCACCGCCCGTACTGCCATTGTGAGTTGCCGTTAACGTCGCACCAGAATAGGCAGAGTAACCATCAATCAGAACTTGATAAGTGCCTGCTGACGTCACATTGAGCGTGCAGCTCTCATTGTTACCACTTTCCCATGAACGACAGTCGTAAGTGCGCGTTGTTGGCGTGCCTTCAAAGCGTACGTACATGTCTGCATCACCACTGCCGCCTGCTAGCGTAAAGCTGGCTTGCGTGGCATCGGCTGGAACGTCAAAGGTAAATAAGATGCCTGATTTAGATGCGCCTGATAGCGGGCCTTTTGCAACACCGTTTTCCAGAACATTGTCCGTCTGACCACCATCTGGACCATTACAGCCCGCGTCTAAATATGTCTTGGCGGCATCAGCATTCACTAGACCATAACCAGTACGGTTATCACGACCTGCGACATCAATATCTGTCGCACTCGCGGTTAGCGCTTTACGCACTTGCTGCGCGGTACAGGTTGGATGGTAGCTCCATACCAAGCCAGCAACACCCGCCACGTGCGGCGTTGCCATTGATGTACCGTTGTAGTACTCGTAATCTTCCCCTGTCGTCGTCGATACCGTCACCTCTTGACCTACTTGGCCAGCAAGCTCGAGACCAAACTCTCGGTCAACCGTAATCGACACCAAGCGGTAGCGATCGTAATCATCGAGTACAAATGGGTTCTGTAAACCTGGCAAATCAGCGTTACTGTAAACAATCGCCGCTTTCGCGCCTGCGTTGTAACACGCTTTGACAGGATCAATTTCCGGGCGAACGCCGCTGCGTTGGTTTTCGATACGTTCAGTCAAACAGACTTTGTCGCTCATATCACCACAGTTGTAACTGCCCGATGAGATATCACAACTTGCCAGCGCGCCAGTCACGCTGCCAGCAACAGGATCCGACACATAGCTGCCCGATGTTTTGCTCTTACGGTTATGTGGCACCACACCGCGATCAAAGTTGCTCACACCGCCGATGGTAATATCAGAAAGAACCCCCTCGCCAACCGTAACGGTCGACAGTACCGCAACACCCGGAGCTGCGATGTCGACTTGGTCAGTCGCTTGAGAGAACGCTGCGTGATCGTTATTAGTATCGACCGCTGCAACTGACATCACCGCATCGTAAGACGCAGGATAGCTGTGTGCGGTATTACCAGAGTTACCCGCCGCCGCGATCAGCAATACGCCTTGGTCATACAGATCTTGCAACGCGTTTTGTTCCGTGCGGCTCGACTGACTGCCCCCTAGACTCATGTTGACCACATCTGCATTGTTGTCCGCACAGGTTTGAATCGCTTTAACTAGGCTTGACGAGTAGCCCCAACCCGATTCATTGAACACTTTTACAATGTGCAGATTAACGTTTTGATTTGGCATCACGCCTTTCACACCTTCCGTGTTAGCGATAGCCGCGATGGTGCCCGCAACGTGAGTGCCGTGCGCATTGTTGTTACCTGGAGAACTCCAAGAGCCCGTGCCACTGTCGTTGGTTCCAGTCACACGGTTACCGCTCAAATCGTTGTGGCTAAGATCGTAGCCCGAGTCGATAATACACACAGTGCGATTTCCCGCATTGGCGTCACTAAGAAGCTGCGCGTTCACCGCGTTAAAACCCCATGGTGTTGTCTCACTCAGTAGGTAGCGCGGCGGATCCACCTCGACATACTCAACTTGCGTGTTACCACGTAAGTTAGACACTTCACTGTCATCCATCTCGACGCTGTAAATCGTGTCTGAGCCTAGCCTCTCAACCTGACGTGCTTGCACCGCTTGCAATATATTTTCACGCACCTCTGTTGGGGCCATTAAAGCCTCACCTGAGCGTGAAAACGGCACTGGCGCATCTTCCTTAAATTTAACGATGTATTTAGTTGGCAAGTCTGCCTCATTAAACCCCATTAGAGGTGAAGCATTCACCACTGAAGAGCCAAACATGGCCACTGCGATTGATGAAAGGGTGAATAACCCTTTGGTTTTATTATTGATGTTGTGCATCTGCTCGTTTCCTTATTGAGCTATTTTTATTCATTTATTTGCCATGCCTACTCATTGAAAATGAAATTGCATAGGCGCATTAGCTATAAGGCGGATTGATGAAATAACCAATAATTTATAGAGCAAATACACTATATACAGACTGAATATCACCAAATAAATAAAAAGAGTGAACACTCAACAAGGAAAATAAGATTTACAAAGCAATTACTTAGTAACGCTAAAAGTGGGTAAATATACAACTAGCTGAAAAGCGAGGAACTCTTTGGTATCTGCGAATAGTGATAACAACCGACAGCTCGAACAAAAATTGTTGCAATTTCGTTAAATAGAATTAAAACTCTAACCTTATTCAACCTATTGAGTTCTGCCGCTGTAGAGGGAGAGCGGATAAGGAGAGAGTTGTGCTTGCTGTTGTTCGTTTAATACTGGCGACGTTTTTTGTCGTCTTTACCACTTTGTTTGCCTTTATCTATTGCTTGTTTAGCCCTCGAAATCCGAAACATGTCTATTTCTTCTGTCGCTGGTTTAATCGTCTGCACAAAATAGTCGGGTTAAGGCTCATTCAACGAGGTCTAGAAAAGGCACCGACTCCGAAAAACAGTGTATATATCTCCAATCACCAGAGCGTATTTGATTTTGTCACTGACCCAGGGATGTTACGACCTCGAGCGGTATCCCTCGGCAAGCGAGATCTATTGTGGATTCCTTTTTTTGGCCAGCTTTATTGGATCACAGGTAACATTTTGATTAATCGTGAAGATAAGTCCAAAGCTCGCGATACCATCAAGCAAGTCGCCGAAGCAATTCATCAACGAGATTTATCCGTGTGGGTTTACCCTGAAGGAACACGCAGCAAAGGACGCGGATTACTGCCTTTTAAAACTGGCGCATTTCGTATGGCCATCGAAGCTGGCGTGCCGATAACTCCAATGTGTACCAGCACTACACACAACAAAATTCAGCTGAATCGAGCGAACAACGGCATCGTAATAACCGAGATGTTAGAACCGATTGATGTTTCAAACTATGAACTCAAGGATGCTCGTGCACTTGCTGATCACTGTCATCAACTGATGGCTGAAAAGATCGCTCAACTTGACGCAGAAGTCGCGCAGTTGGAAGCGCAACAGATAAATAGCCGAGAAACTCCAAGCCCTTCAGCTTGATAGTTCGACTTCCGATGGTGCGCCAAGGCACAACATCCAAATGACCAACAAGCCTAGTGGCTTGTTAAAGTGTGAAACGTTCGTATTTTTAGCAAGTTAAGTTGCTTTAATCTGACGCAATAAGCACTGTTCAAGCAACCAACATAGGAGTTGCTCATGGATGTTATTCATCATGGTGGTAAACATACTGTAACCGGTTCGTGCCATGAGTTACGAGCCGACGATCAAGCCATTTTAATTGATTGTGGCTTATTTCAGGGCGCAGATAGCCGACCATTAGACATTGACTTCGACACTAAGCCTATCGATGCCCTACTCCTGACTCATAGCCATATTGATCATATAGGTCGTCTTCCTTGGTTACTCGCCCGTGGATTTAGCCAGCCGATCTATTGCACCGAGGCAACCGCTGAACTAGTGCCGTTAATGCTCGAAGATAGCTTAAAGCTACAAATGGGCTTAAAACGTAAGCAGGCTAAGCGACTACTGGAACGAATTCAATCTTTGTTGGTCACGCAACCATACAACCATTGGTTTCCGATTGATAAACGTTGCCCAAATGGGTTGTATGCTCGATTCCAGCCAGCGGGCCATATTCTCGGCTCTGCTTACCTTGAAATTCAAGTGAGCAATGGTGAAGTTGTCGTTTTCTCAGGTGATCTTGGCCCAAGTAACACACCACTGTTACCCGATCCGATATCACCTGAGCGAGCTGATTATCTGTATATTGAAACTACCTACGGAGACAGTCTGCACGAAGATATCGCGGCACGTAGTGAACGTTTAAAGAGTATCATCGATCGTTCACTTCAAGATGGCGGTACTATTTTAATTCCTGCGTTTAGTGTTGGCCGAACTCAAGAGTTATTGTTCGATATAGAGCAATTAATTCATGCGCGCCAAATTGACATCACCATGCCCATCATTCTTGATTCTCCAATGGCACAGAAAGTGACCAAATACTATCGACGCTTTAAAGCTTTGTGGGGACAAGAAGCAAAACAGCGACTACAAGCCCACCGCCATCCACTTGCTTTTGAGCAATGCATTACAGTAGAAGATTATCGAACCCATATGCGATTAGTTAACCGACTGCAATCAACCGGTGAACCTGCCCTTGTGGTTGCTGCTTCAGGTATGTGCCAAGGGGGGCGAATCATGGATTACCTGAAAGCTCTGTTACCCGATGAACGTACCGATGTGATTTTAGCGGGTTACCAAGCGGAAGAAACTTTAGGGCGCGCCATTCAATCGGGGGCAATGGAAGTTGAGATCGACCAAGAACCTGTGCAAGTTAACGCGCAGATTCACACTATGTCGGGCTACTCTGCTCACGCTGATCAACGTGATTTGCTCAAGTTTATTACCGGAATAGAAATCAAACCAAAGCAAGTACATTTGATCCATGGTGAACCCGATGCTCAAGCCCGTTTTTCCCATGAGCTCAAGCAACAAGGATACAAAGTTCAGTCAGCAGATTAGCCTGACTGAACTTATCTTTCTCTGATTACCAGCTCGCTTCTTTCATGTGAACTTTTGCGCCAAGCTCTAGGCTAAAATCGGAACCGAATTGAGGGTAGTGCTTTACCATCGCATCGATCACCTCTGCGCTATTGTCACTGCGCTTCTTCGCCTCTTCAAAACGTTCAATCCACGTATGAGTAAACGAAATCGTGCTTGCATCAAGTTTACCGTCTTCCATCATATGACCCGGAACCACCAGCTTAGGTTTTAAGGCTTGCATCTCTTCCAGCTGAGTTAGCCATGCATCCACTTCTTGCTGAGATTGGGTGTCTGCCATCCAGACATGCATACCCTGAACAATACCTACATTGCCTAAGATGGCTTTCTCGCTCGGTACCCATAAGTAAGGGCGATGCGCCAGTACACCCTCCGCATCGCGAATCTCGATAATTTGGTTGTCTACGGTGATCTGACGAGCATTAATCGCAGTTGGTAACTTAGGATTCTCTGGCGCATTGAGCCCCATTTTCGGTCCCCAAAAGCTCACTTTGGTTGCGAGCTTTTTGGCAATGGCTTCTCGAACCGCCTGCGTGGTGATCACGTTGGCTTCAGGGAATATCTCTAATAATTGAGAGGCACCAAAGTAATAATCTGGATCCGCTTGGCTAATAAAGATCGTCTTCAGTGGCTTACCCGCATCCAATATTTTCGCCGCGATACGCAGGGCATCCGCTCGAGTAAAGCCCGTATCAATCAGTAAGGTTTCCGTCTCGCCAATGACTAACGTCGATGTCACGTTAAAGCTGTTTTCATCAGCGTTGTACACGTCAAACGTTAAGTCGCCTTTCGCCATCGCAACCTGAGAAGTCGCAAGTAGTAGTGCCAAAGTGGTGATGTTTTTCATAGCCTGTATCCTAATTCGAAGGTTTTCTGTTCAGTCGCCGCCATAGTAGCGACTGGTTTTATTTCGAAATAGAGCCTATTCTTTGCATCATTATTTCTTAATTCGAGCAAGTTAATGGATAAACTCACCGCAGCCAAAGTGATGCTGGATGTCGCACAGACTGAAAGTTTTACTGCCACAGCCGAACGACTCGAGATGTCTCGCCCTATGGTTACACGCTACGTGGAAGCGGCTGAAAATTGGCTAGGAGCTCGATTATTGCAACGCACCACGCGAAAAGTTTCCTTAACCAGCGCGGGAGAGCAGTTGCTACCAAACTTGCAGCAATGGGTAGAACAAGCGCAAAGAATGGAAGAGAGCTTAATGCCAGAACAAGCTATTCGTGGGTTTGTTCGCCTATCGGTGAGCATGTCTTTTGGCTTCTCTCAATTGATGCCCGCTCTGCAGGCGTTTCGCCAGCGCTACCCTGGTATAAAATTGGATATTGATGCTCAAGATCGAGCTGTCGATATGGTAGCGGAACGAATTGATTTAGCTATCCGTACCACTAATGAGCCCAATCCTGCTTTGATTGGCCGGCCTTTTTCTGTCTGTTACTCCAAGTTAGTCGCCTCTCCAGAGTATTTGGCCTGCCATGATCCAATTACCCAGCCTAATGACTTAGTTCATCATGCATGTTTGGGTTACAAAAATTTTGGTCGCCAGATCTGGCAACTTACACAGGGTGAGCTGCAGCAAGAAGTTGAAGTGAACTGTGACATTACAGCCAATGAAGCGACGGTGTTATTACACGGCTCTTTGGCAGGAATGGGAATCTCAATGCAGCCCGATTACTTGGCTCAAGAGTGGCTAGACCAAGGCAAACTTGTGTGGGTGCTACCTGAATGGCAGTTAATGACACTACAGATGTATTTGCTTTATCCATCACGCAAGCATCTATCCCCGCCAGTAAGAGCTTTGATCGACTTTATTCTTGATTACTTTAACTAACAATACATCTATTCGTACCTAGCGGAATGTGAGCCACCTGTTGAACAATAGGTGTGACAAATATCATTGATGATTCAATCATATTGCTTGGTTTCCAACTATTGTTACAACTGAATGACTGAGATCCGTTCCACACTTGGGTTGTTCTAAACCAACAACAAAGGTGTGGCTATGAGTGATACAAACAGCAATTTCGTTATTTGTGTACGTAACGTGACAGGTAAAGGTAATAGCGCCAAGTTTGGCAATGAGCCCGGTACAACCCGATACTTAGAAGTTCCAGATGAACAATCTCCTCACCCAGAAAACCACAAATTGACCCGAACTGAATGGGTCAAACGCTTATTGGCCCGGGCGCGAACTGGTGAACATAAAGTTATCGAAAAGTCCCCTGTGTCAGGCTATACCTTTGGCGACATATTGATCTTTGTTCACGGCTACAACAATTCCATCACCGCCATCATGAATCGCCATAATCTACTACAAAAACGGCTTAGAGAAGTCGGCTATCAAGGTGCGATTGTCAGCTTCGATTGGCCTAGTGCTTCTTTTACTCTTAACTATTTAGAAGACCGCTGCGATGCTAAGAAAACTGCCTTGAAGTTAGTCAAAGATGGGATTGCTATTTTAGCCAGAGCCCAATTAGATCAAGACAAAAATCATTGCGATATCGACGTCCACTTACTTGGTCATTCAACTGGCGCTTATGTCATCCGTGAAGCATTTTATGAAGCTAGCCATGATCGAAGCTTACAAAGAATCAAATGGAACGTAAGTCAAATAGCTTTTATTGGCGGTGATATCGCACGTAAATCTACCCATAGGGAAGACTGTAAATCGCAGGCGCTGTTTGAACATGCCGTGCGAATCACTAACTATCAAAGTCCTCATGATAGTGCTTTGAAAGTCTCTAATATAAAGCGGCTCGGCACCGCACCAAGAGTTGGTCGTGTTGGGCTAGATGAGGATGCCCCAGAGAACTTAGTGAATGTCAGAGTGGACAATCACTGGAAGTTACTCGATGAAGATAAAAGTGCCGTTCATCCTGACGCGAACTGGTCACACTCATGGCATTTCGATGATAAACAATTTGCCCAAGATCTACTTTATACCTTACAGGGGGATGTAGACCGAGGAAGCATTGAAACTCGCCACTACATCGGTGGTGAGCTGCACCTCAAAGTCGCTCAGCAAGAGGCTGATTAAAGCCATAAAAGGCCCATCCCAACCTTTGATGGGCCGACTTGTATTGCCGTTTACTTTCAATGCACTGCGTAACATTATAGTTACCAATCGTCACGGTAAAAATATTTACTGATCAATCCGCGTTAGCCCCATATCTTTTAAATGTCACTCTAGCTATGCTGAGAAGGTGTTTATTATTGGAACAATCAATGGATATTTTCATACTGGTGGGGCTTATCACCCTTAACGGCATTTTTGCCATGTCAGAACTTGCGCTAGTCGCAGCTAAATCGAGCCGCTTGAAAAAGCTCGCAGAAACCCAACCTGCCGCTCAGCTCGCTATTGAGCTAAAGAACAACCCAACTCGATTCCTCTCTACGATTCAAATTGGTATTACTGCGATTGGTATTTTGAGTGGTATCTTTGGTGAAGCGACCCTATCCGGCCCATTTGCAAAATGGTTAACCTTGCAAGGTTTAGAGCCTGAACTCGCATCCATCGTTTCCACTGCAAGCGTGGTCGTTTTGATCACCTATTTTGCTATTGTAGTCGGTGAACTGGTCCCGAAACGCTTTGCGCAGAGAAACGCGGAACGGATTGCCGTAATAGTGGCGTACCCTATTCATTGGTTGGCCATCCTGACGACGCCATTTGTGGTGTTATTAAGTGCCTCAACAGACGCCTTATTAAAACTGTTTCGTCAAAACGGAGACGACAACGACCAAGTGACGGAAGAAGATATTTTCGCTGTCGTAACTGAAGGTTCAGAATCTGGAGCCATTGAGCCTCAAGAGCAGCAAATGATCCGTAACCTATTGCACCTCAATGACCGTTTGGCAACATCCTTAATGACGCCAAGGTGCGATATCGAATATTTAGATGTCACCCAGCCTGTCGAACAGATTTTAAAACGTATTCGTCAGACTCAGCACTCTGTGTGGCCTCTAGTCCATGGCAGCTTAGATAAAATCATTGGTACAATCTCTTCCAAGGTCTTGCTCGACCAGTATGAAGAGTTATCGGTCGCGACATTAGTCAGACAAGCTCGTCGGCCGCGCTATGTACCTGAATCAATGAAAGGACTTCCTCTGCTGAATGATATGCAGAAAACAAACTGCGAAATGGCCTTTATTGTCGATGAATATGGCGATGTTCAAGGCTTAGTTACTCACTATGATTTGCTTGAGTCTATTGCAGGTGAGCTGGGTATGGCTCCGCAACACACTTGGGCTAAACAGCAGCAAGACGGTAGCTGGGTAATGGATGCCATGATTCCACTCAATGAGCTTAAACACCGTATTGATATCGGCATATTGGATGGCGAAGAGAGTGAAGGTTTTCAGACCCTAAACGGCTTTTTAACATGGAAAGTTGGCCGCGTACCCGAACGAGGAGAAATCGTTAAAGAGGGAGAATGGCTGTTCGAAGTGCTCGCCGTTAGCCATAACCGAGTCCTGCAAGTACGCAGCTATCACGCATAGGTAAATAAGCCCCAACTTGACGGTTGGGGCTTTGTTTTTATGCGTTAAATGCTTGTTCTAAGTCTGCAAGAATATCATCAATATGCTCAATACCCACAGATAAGCGAATCATTTCTGGCGACACACCCGCTTGTTTTTGCTCTGCTTGATCAAGCTGTCTATGGGTTGTCGATGCAGGGTGACAAGCTAACGACTTTGCGTCACCAATGTTGACTAATCGCTTAAAGATTTTTAGAGCATCATAAAAACGTACGCCTGCGTCGTACCCATCTTTGAGACCAAATGAGAGAATGGCAGAAGGTTTACCCTGCATGTACTTTTCAGCCAGAGGGTAATGCTCTGAGCTAGATAAACCGGCGTAACTCACCCAACTGACTTTCTCATGCTTGTTCAAGTATTCTGCCACTTTAAGAGCGTTCTCAGTATGGCGCTCCATACGCAACGAAAGAGTCTCTAGCCCCTGAAGTAACATAAAGGCATTCATTGGTGACAACGCCGCGCCGGTATTTCTAAGCGGGACAGTACGAGCTCGGCCAATAAAAGCCGCCTCGCCAAATGCTTCGCTATAAACAACCCCATGGTAAGACGGCTCAGGCTGGTTAAATACTGGGAATCTAGCTTTATGTTCGGCCCAAGGAAATTTACCCGAATCAATGATGATTCCACCTAAGGTAGTTCCATGACCACCGACGTATTTTGTCAGAGAATGTACGACAATATCCGCGCCGAACTCAATTGGCTTACACAGTGCAGGCGTTGCTACCGTATTGTCGACAATCACGGGCACACCTTGCGCATGCGCAAGCTCGGCGACACGCTCTAGATCAATAATATTCCCCGCTGGATTACCAATACTTTCACAGTACACCGCTTTGGTGTTTTCATCGATGAGTTCAGCCAAGCTCTCCGGCTTATCATCTTTCGCAAAACGAACTTCAATCCCCTGATTCGGCAACATGTGAGCAAACAGAGTGTACGTACCACCATAGAGCTGAGGAGTAGAGATAATGTTATCGCCTGCCTGAGCTAAGGTAAGAATGGCATAATTAATTGCAGCACTTCCCGCACTTACAACTAAGCCAGCAATTCCCCCTTCCAATGCCGCCATACGTTTTTCCAAAACATCATTGGTTGGGTTCATGATGCGAGTATAAATATTCCCTGGAACTTCCAGGTTAAACAAGTCTGCACCATGTTGAGCGTTGTCGAACTCGTAAGCGACAGTTTGATAAATAGGTGTGGCGACAGATTTTGTTGTCGGGTCAGTCTCGTAGCCAAAATGAATCGATAGCGTTTCGTCTTTCATGCGCTTTCCTTGCTAATAGGTTGGACACTTTTCATTCACTTAACCTGATTCAAAAGGAAGGTGCTGATTATTTATGCAAATATGTGGAATAACTCACATTCAAATAGCTAGGTAGCTTGAGGGCGTGTTCACAAATCCTGCAAACGTTCGACATAACAATTACAGCGAGACTCGCGTCACTTTACATTTAGAGCATTCAAACTAACATCCCCTTGAAATTCATAACCAGAATGCTTCTCAGATGAAAAAGCTTAAAACCTCATTGGCTCTTGCAGTAACCGCTACACTATTAGCAGGCTGTGGTACTACTGCCACTCAAACAACAGAACCACAAATGACCGAAGTAAAGATTGCAACTTACAACCTCTCCTTTGACCGAGCAACTTTTCAAGACTTGGTAAAAGAGATGCAATTAACACCAGAGCAACAGACCTCTTTAGTCATACGCTACCTGGACGGAACCATTGAAGGTGCCGATAAGCAAACAGCGGAGAAAGTCATTCAAATCCGCAACGTGGCCGCAATTATTCAGAAGAACCGCCCAGACGTGTTAATGATGGCCGAGTTTAACAACGACGGTACTGGCAAAGATAAATCAGCTCTAATCGGTTTTCAGACCAACTACTTATCAGTTGCGCAAAGCCTAAAAGGTGCGGGAGCCGAGGCAAACTTAGCGCCGATTAAGTATCCGTTTTTTGAATCCTACTCGACCAATACTGGCTTACTAAGTGAATTTGACTTGGACAACAACGGTCAACAAGGACAGCTACCGGGAGATGCTTGGGGATTTGGCTTCTATCATGGTCAATACGCATTTGCCCTAATGTCAAAGTATGAGGTTGATACCAAGAACACTCGGACTTTCCAAGAATTCAAATGGAAAGATCTTGCGGGCGCGACTATTCCTACCATCACCAAATGCAATGATAAATACAATAAGATCCCACAAGGCATGAAGTGTGGCGATGAATGGTATTCTGAGGCGGAATGGCAACAGGTTCGCCTATCTTCTAAGAACCATGTTGATGCACCTATCATCGTCCCAACCGAGAACGGGGAAGAAGTCATTCATTTGTTGATGTCTCACCCAACGCCTCCGGTATTCGATACTGGCAAAAACCAGATGCAGAACGCTGCAGAAGTGGCTTTTTGGCATCAATACATTCAAGACCAACCTTACTTTTATGATGATGCAGGCAACACAGGCGGCCTAGAGCAAGGCAAACACTTTGTGATCATGGGAGACCTAAACCTCGACCCAGTAGCTGGGGATGGCATTAGCTCTGTAATGCAAGAGCTACACGATGACCCGTTACTGAATCAAAAAGTGATGAATGGTGAGCTCTACCCTTCAAGCCAAGGGGCTGTAAAACACATAGAAGAAAATGGTAAGAATCACCCGAAACCTGAACATGTCACATCTACCTTCGGTTTAGGGGTAGATTATGCTATGCCATCAGCCACGCTAGAAGTCATCGACTCAGGAGTATACTGGGCAACACCAGCCGAAGAAGGCTACTCCTTGTTTAACGATAAACGTGTCGGTAAATACGGCAATGGTAAAGATGTCTCTTCTGACCACCGTATGATTTGGATTAAAGCCCAGTTTTAACATCACTACGCCCTGTCTTGAATGATGGGGCGTATTCTCTTACCAAGGGCAAAGTTCCGTTCGGCAAGTGAGCAAGAGCTAGAATGGATCTTTATACTGACAAACAATATCGATGAATTATGAACAACACTCTCTCTTTACCACTATTGACCTTCTGTCACTCAGAAAGTAGTGATCAGCTAACAAGCTTTATTGACCTATTTTCCCACCATGAAAAGAGCAATACTCAAAGAAGTCTTGAGCTATTGCGTGCACAGCTCAATGATCTGCCTCATTTAGCTGGGCACATTTTTGTCAACTTTCCGGTGCCAGCGACTTCAGAGTGTGTAACCAGTGTGATTTTGTATCGCGGGCTTATCTTCGTTGTATCCATAGATCATCATGGGTTGGAACACGATCCAAAAAGCCAATCCCAAGTGCACCACTTTGCTCGCCAATTTAAAGAGCACCACACAGCAAGCAAAGATAAGTTTATTATTCCCGTTTTACTTACCCCTAATGCACAACCACAAGGCGCTGCGATCCATGTATCAGAGGATTTAGTCGCTAATACAATGTGCGACAGCGGAGAAAACCTTGCTGCATTAATCGAGCACTTCTCTAATCAATACAAAGATGATGAAATTATTGCTGAACAATGGAAAGCGGGTAGCGAGCACTGAGTCTCGCTCCAGCACTAAACCCGATTACGACGGTATATAAAAAGCAGAGCCAGTAAACTGAGTAACCCATTACTCCCACCACCTCCACTAGAACTAGAGTCACAACCTAATTGCGCAGTCCCCCCTCCTACCCCTACGTTCGCGGTTCCTGAGCAGTTAGCTGATGTGTCTGATTCCACCTCATCTGGAGTAATAGTATCGTCCGGAGACTCTTCTGGCTCAGGTGTGGTCGTCGCGGTTAGAAACAGAGGTTTAATCACCTTTTCCGTCGGAGGTTGCGGATCATCAGTATACGACGCAATCCAATCAAGATAGTGGTTTATGTTGGTGTACCAAGCGGGAATTGTTGCAGAACTACAGACCGTGTTACTGATTGGACTAGCACTGATAATACCGACTTGATAGACGTTGGAGTCAGCCCCAGTAAAGGTCAGTGGCCCTCCAGCATCACCGATACAAGCACCAAGGCCATAGGTTTCATCATTTATACTCACTTCATCGTAAGGAAGAGAACACAGTTTAGTTTCAT
The DNA here is from genome assembly GCF_984391705.1 of Vibrio sp. NCBI lineage: Bacteria > Pseudomonadati > Pseudomonadota > Gammaproteobacteria > Vibrionales > Vibrionaceae > Vibrio > Vibrio sp. Next base: position 31,897 of record NZ_CFHWOM010000021.1, read on the forward strand.
CAGACTCAGAAGCTATATAGAGCGATGTATCATTCGCCCCTTCGAGCGTGGAATAGCAGTTGGAAATTGGATAAAACGCCACATCAACTTCATCTAACCTTGAGTCGCTATTACCAATTACAGGGTCTTCCTCATTTGCATCACCATCTCCCCAACCGATAACTTGAAGGTTAGGCTGAATGTTATTTGCGTCCCATAATGGCTCTAGTGCTAGAAGCTCGTTGTATCGAGTACTATCAACTAGTCTAACGGGCGTCCCAGTTAACACGCGCTCAACACGCAGCAATGCAATATCATTTTGATAAGCGGTGGTCGTTGCACTGGCAGTAGGAAAGTAATCAGGGTGTATCACTACGTGAGTAACACGGAATAGATGACTAATTTCAGTATCCGCTAAGTCAGCCACACCAGAGGTAATTGATACCTCCAAAGGTTTTGCCACTTCATATTGGGTGATGTTTTCTGGGTTAGTCTGAGAGTCTTCCTGTGTTGAGCCTGACGCCACTAAGCAGTGAGCTGCCGTCAAAACCCACTGACTAGCAACGATGGTCCCACCACAATAATGATCTTCTGCCTGAACAGCCGCCCCGACAGACACCATGTAGCTGTATTCGCTGTCATATTCTATCTGGGTGATTTCGTTGCCTGCTACAATCGCATGCGTAGAAAATGGCCACACTAAACAGGCAGCCAAAAATAGACGATGTCGTAACATGTCGCCCCCTTGCCTAAACTGAACGAAAGTTCCAGCCTTACTCAACTAGTTTCTTAATCTACAGTATTGACCAGTTGTGCAGATATCGCACAAAAATATTATTTTCAATATTCATTACCGCTTCTCATCTGGATAGACCATTTAACCATGAACCTTCATGTATACTTCGCTCCAGTTATAGCCACACGAATTTAAGTATGTTTCTGACACCGTATTTTTCGCAAAATAGCGACCAGTTCCAATTCACTCGCCAGCAAGCAAGTCATTTTGCTAAAAAGGTGGCGGGTGATTTCAACCCGATCCATGACGAAGACAATAAACGCTTCTGTGTACCTGGTGATTTACTCTTTGCTGTTCTATTGAGCAAAGAAGGCATCAGCCAGAAAATGCGCTTTAATTTTTCGGGAATGGTGAATGATGGTGTTGCATTGTCGGTTGAAAACAAATGCGAAAAAGAGAGTGCAGTTGTAGACGCCAATGGTAAAGAATACCTACACATGTCTCACGAGGGTGAAGTTAACCGCAACCCTGAATTCATTGAGCATGTCGTCACTAGCTACGTTCAGTTCTCTGGCATGAACTTTCCACACATTATGGTTCCATTAATGGAAGAGCAGCAGGCTATGATTAACTGCCAGCGTCCATTGGTTATCTATGAAAGCATGGAAGTTGAATTTGACCGCTTAGATTTGACTCACCCAGAAGTTGATTTTACCGGAGCGACATTTGATGTTGATGGTAAGCGTGGTGTGGTGACTTTGAACTTTGCATTCAAAGAAGACGGTAAAGTGGTAGGTAAAGGTATTAAACGTATGGTGGCAAGCGGCCTCAAACCGTATGAGCAAGCCTCAGTCGACGACTTAGTTGAGCGCTTTAACGCTCGTAAAGATGCGTTTTTAGAGCAATTTGCTAACGCAGCGTAAAAACATCCTATCTAAAAAACGCCAGCAACTCGCTGGCGTTTTTATTCACTAAGCCCCATTGCTAACGGGTCATCTTCTTTACAAATACCACCACAAACAATGCCATTGTAAAGCTGCCCAGAAAGGCTTCAAACGCGGCGATAAAGCGAGCTACCCCAACAGGTGAAATATCGCCATACCCTAACGTCGTAAACGTCACAACGCTAAAGTACAAAGAGTTAAAAAACTCTAGGAGATAAAACTTCCACCCAGTGACTCCCTCGTAGATGGGATGAGCGCCCGTGGTATCCAAAAAGAAGTACGCTAATGCACAAACAAAGATGAGAAAAATGGAAAACAGCACAACTCTAAGGGGATCTTCTCCATAACCGCAAAACATATCGACCGTTTTGGAAATCATGCGTTGCAAGCTCCACTTAGGCATTTGGTAACGCCGAAAGCGCATTTCACGCTTAAAGAATTCCCCTGCTACCTCAAACAATCCCTGCTTTTCAGACTGCTTACGTATTGCTCGACACACTTCTTCCGCTTCTTGATATAAAGACGCAGCTAGTTTCTTATCTCTTTTCTTTAACGCTTGTTTTGCTTGCACTTCTTGCTTTAAGTTTGGCCCCCAATCTACGTTGTCTAACTTTGCTCGCCCCAATTCAGCCCCGAGTAGATTACAACTGCCTAATTTTGCGCAATGAAGATTTGCGCCAAGCATTTTGGCCTTCATCAAAGATGTGCCTCGTAAATCTAAGCCAAAGAAGTGAGCGTCGCTTAAGTCCGCACGGTAAAAATCCGCGTCACGACATGAATAGCCTTCTTTACACCCTCGGTTAACCAAATCCAAGTCAACCAGGTTTGTTTTTGCCAACTGAAATCCGTCTAGTGGTTTACCCGCTGCGGCCCATTGTTCAACCTTCGTTTTTATATCATCTTTGCTTTTATCTACATTGGGATCGTGCCAATAACAGAGGCCAGATTCCCCACACGGTTGATCGCAGCACCAGCCATCAGGATTTCGATAGCTGCATTGGCCATGTTCAGATTTCATAGTTGCTGCCCCAGAATATACGAGCCGTTATGTTGAGCTCGTTATTCTTAAGTGTAGTGGGTGCATATGGGGATGTGAGACTATTTTAGTTTTTTATCAGTAGTGCTTTGCTCTCTCAGCCACTGCTTGAATAATCTCGTTGGTGGGTTATCAACATGGGTAATCATAAAGTAGCCTGCGTTGGCTTTAATCGCAGGTAAGGGGGCAACAAGCCGATTTTGCTCAAGCTCTTCACCTAGCAGCGCCATCCGTGCCAAGGCAACGCCGACACCAGCTTCAGCGGCAGACATCGCCATATCAGTTCGATTAAAAAAATGTCCTTGATTGGTCTCAAAGTCGAGTTGATTGTGTGACGCCCAATACAACCACTCATAATCTTTCGGTGCTCCTTGCCAGGGCATCGCATCATGCAGCAAGGTCACATCCTTCCAACTTTCTGGCTGATCGACTAAACACGCATATTTTGCTAAGTAACTGGGGCTCATAACAGGCAATAAGCTCTCTTCCATCAACAGTTCGGCATCCGCAGATTTGTAAGGGATAGGGCCATAATCGATAGCGACGTCAAAATTGCGGTTATCACTGTCAACTAACGCCCCCTCTGCAAAAGTATGAATTTGGATTTCCGGATACTGTTTTTGAAAATCCTCTAACCTTGGCACCAGCCACTTAAAAGCCAATGATGGCGTGAGTTTTAAACGGATCTGTTGGCTATCAGACACTCGAGTAAGCTGATAAACGTTCTCTTCTATCGCAGAGAGATGATGAGAGACCGCCTCCACCAGCTTACGACCTTGATCGGTTAAACGAATTCCACGAGCGTGACGTTCAAAAACGCTAAAACCCAGCCTATCTTCAATAGCTTGTAATTGCTGACTCACCGCTCCTGTCGTCAAATTAAGTTCACGTGAGGCGCTGGTTAAGCTGGTATGGCGGGCGACAATACAAACAAGATTAACGCCATGCAGTAATGCTGACTTCATAAGCTTTTAGATTTACTAAACAGTGATATTAATTCTTATCGATTGTTAAGCAGATGTAAATCAAACACTCTTAGCGAAAATCTATTTTGTGGAGCGTGTGGTGAAAGTCGTTGTTTTAGGTAGTGGTGTGATCGGGCTTACGAGCGCTTGGTATTTGTCTCAGTCTGGTTATGAGGTGACTGTCGTGGACCGCCAGCCAAGAGCGGCAGAGGAAACAAGCTTCGCTAACGCGGGGCAAATTTCCTATGGCTACTCTTCTCCTTGGGCCGCACCTGGTATACCAGCTAAAGCGATAAAGTGGTTATTTGAAGAGCATGCTCCACTAAAAATTAAACCATCACTCAGCCCTGATCTCATGAGTTGGGCAAGTAAAATGTTACTTAACTGTCAGCTGGATCGATACCGAATCAACAAAGCTCGTATGCTAACCATCGCAAATCGAAGCAGAGAGTGTTTAGCTGAGTTAAATAATCGATATTCAATGAATTATCAGGGGCGCACACAAGGAACGCTCCAGATATTTCGTTCCCCATCGCAGCTGAAGGCAATCGAAAAAGATATCACTTTGCTTGAAGAAAGCGGGACACGCTATCAATTGTTCGATACCAAAGAGTGCTTGAAGCAAGAGCCAGGGCTCAGCCAAATGCAAGGGAATTTAGTTGGAGGCCTGTATCTGCCAGATGACGAAACGGGCGATTGCTATCTATTTTGCCAGCAGTTACAGAAAATGGCGCAAGATGCTGGCGTTAAGTTCCTGTACAACACAGAAATAAAACGCTTGGTTCAAACGAGCAATAATATAGCAGCAGTAGAAACGAGCGAGGGTGATATCGTCGCTGACCGCTTTGTGGTCGCTCTTGGCAGTTATTCGAAGGCTTTACTTGAATCCGTTGGCATCGATATCCCCGTTTATCCGGTGAAGGGCTACTCATTAACCTTGCCGGTTATCAATGAGTTGAGCGCACCTCAATCCACAGTCATGGATGAGACGTTTAAGGTCGCACTCACTCGTTTTGATCAACGAATTCGAGTCGCAGGCACTGCAGAACTTGCGGGCTTTGATCCCTCTCTACCTGACAAGCGACTCGCCACACTCAACCATGTTGTCTCGAATCTATTTCCAAACGGAACCGACTTATCACAAGCAGAGTATTGGACAGGTTTTAGACCCATGACTCCGGATGGAACACCGATTATAGGAAGAACCCCCATTTCAAACCTGTATACCAATACTGGTCATGGGACCCTTGGCTGGACGATGGCGTGCGGTTCAGCGGAGATCTTGACCCAAATAATGATGGGGGAAGAAGCTCGCTATCTGGAGTTAAGCTACGAACGATACCTATAGTAGAGTCTATTACTATTAAACAATAGATATACAGAATATATCATCAACACAAAGCCATTAGTCGACAATGAACACATTGTCGGCTTTTAGTGCATTTTTATCTACAAACTCTAATTAACCAGCCAATATTGACCATTAAATTCACTTATTAACATTTTTTTAGCATTTTGTGCCTAAGCTCACGCTAATTAACTTTAAAGAATAAATTTATTAACAAACCCATTACAGAAAGGGTAATATCCTGCTCAGAAAACAACCATTACAACTAAGAACAGGGAAATACTTATGCAGTCACTTGTTGATTTTTTGAATGGAATCATCTGGAGCCCGGTACTGATTTATTTATGTCTAGGCGCTGGTTTGTTCTACTCGATCATGACTCGTTTTGTACAAGTTCGTCACTTTGGGGAAATGTGGCGCTTACTTCTATCAGGAAAAAGTTCTTCAAAAGGCATCTCTTCATTTCAAGCATTAGCGGTATCACTATCTGGCCGTGTAGGTACAGGTAACATCGCTGGTGTTGCTGCAGCTATCGGTTTCGGTGGACCAGGTGCAGTATTTTGGATGTGGGTAGTCGCTTTCTTTGGTGCTGCAACTGCTTACGCAGAATCAACTCTAGCGCAAATTTACAAAGAAGAAGATAACGGCGAGTTCCGTGGTGGTCCAGCTTACTACATCGAAAAAGCAATGGGACAGAAGTGGTACGCATGGATCTTCGCGATTGCGACCATCTTCGCGTGTGGCTTCCTACTTCCAGGCGTCCAGTCAAACAGTATTGGTAATGCTGTAGAAGCAGCATTTGGTTCTGGCGAAATGATTGAAACGGCTATCGGCACATTCAGTTTTGCTAAAATCTTCACTGGTACACTGATTTCAGTCATCCTGGCCTTCATCATCTTTGGTGGTGTAAAGCGTATCGCGAACTTCACTCAGATCGTCGTTCCTTTCATGGCTCTCGCTTACATCATTACCGCATTTGTCATCATCCTGCTTAACATCGGTGAAGTACCACGTGTATTCGCAATGATTGTCGGTGATGCATTCACGCCAATGGCGGGTGTTGGTGCAGCTATCGGTTGGGGTGTAAAACGTGGTGTTTACTCAAACGAAGCTGGCCAAGGTACTGGCCCTCACGCAGCGGCAGCGGCAAGCGTTGATCACCCAGCTCAGCAAGGTCTAGTTCAGTCGTTCTCTATCTACATCGATACACTACTAGTATGTTCAGCGACAGCGTTCATGATCATCATCACTGGTGCATACAACGTTCATGGAGCAGAAGGCTTCCTAGTACAAAACGTAGCCGCAGATATTGCAGCAAACGGCCCAGTATTTACTCAGATGGCGATTGAAAGTGCCCTACCAGGCATCGGCAAGCCGTTCATTGCGATTGCGTTATTCTTCTTCGCTTTCACAACAATTCTGGCTTACTACTACATCGCAGAAACTAACATTGCTTACATCCGCCGTACATTCAAAGTAAATGGTTTGATGTTCATGTTAAAAGTCGCACTTATTGCTGTGGTCTTTTACGGAACAGTGAAAACCGCCAACCTTGCATGGGCAATGGGTGATGTTGGTGTAGGCTTAATGGCTTGGCTAAACATCGTAGGTATTTTGATCATCTTCTTTATGTCAAAACCAGCGCTAAAAGCTCTGCACGATTATGAAGAACAACAGAAAAAAGGTGTAACCGAGTTTACCTTTAACCCAGTAAAACTAGGCATCAAAGGTGCTGATTACTGGGAAGATAAATACCGTCGCAAGACAGGTAAAGAACCTTCTGCAGAAGTTGAAACTAAGCCTGTAGAGCAACCTTCAACTTAAGCGATGAATTAAATAAGAAAACGCAGTGGTAAAAAAAGGGGTTAGCCGATGGCTAACCCCTTTGTTCTTACTGTTCCCATATATTTCAGTACCGATGTTATCAGGCCAACACCCATACTTAATATTCGTCTGTTAAGCAGCAACCTGCTCTAATTCAACTTCTTGAGCGGCTTTCTTTTCACCGATAGGTAGAATCGTACGACCGTACTCATTATTTAGTACCTGTGCCATCGCAAAGTAAATTGCGCTCGCGCCACAGAAGATACCTTCAAAACCCGCGATAGTGCCAATAAGTTCACTACCAGTGAAGTCGCGCGCAGCAAGTAGGAAAAATAGGATGGTCAAAGAACCAAATACGATCTGTTTTGCTACTGGATAGCACAGCGAACCAATAAACATGAAGCCAGTGAAAACGCCCCATAGTAGTAGGTACCAACCCATAAAGCTTGCTGGACTTGCTGGTAAGCCCATGTAAGGCATTACGATTAAACCAACCAGCGTCAACCAGAAAAGACCGTATGAAGTAAATGCAGTAGTACCAAATGTATCACCACGCTTAAAGCACATCATGCCAACTAGAACTTGGCTAAGACCACCATAAAAAATACCCATTGCAAGAATCATTGAGTCAATTGGGAAAAAGCCTGCATTGTGGATGTTTAGCAGGATGGTCGTCATACCGAAACCCATCAGGCCAAGTGGAGCTGGGTTTGCCAGTTTTGTTGACATTTTGCGCACCTTTCAAAAAAGTTAATAAAAATTACGCGCGAAGTTTAATCCCCTTCAACAGAAAAGATAAACATTGAATTTGCAATCTAAGATTACGCAAATCATTTTATATAAACCCAACTGATTCCAGACATCTGTAACACATTAAATTTGTGACATTTTTACGCAATACAGCAATAAAAAAAGCCCCAAGACAATGCTTGAGGCTGATGTTTATCGTGTTCGATTTCTAACTGAATAACTTACTGACAAGAAATCTCATCCCAGAACCAATTAGATTGTGTTGGGCTCTCCCATACTCCAGGACCGTTCTTAGCAATAAAGCACTTACCCAGATAAGTCACTTTGTCTCCATTCGCTACTTGCGTCACACCTGGCTCCCATTGGATAAAGGTATCAGGAACGGGAGTTGGCTCTGGCGTTGGTTCCGGATCTGGAGTTGGGGCTGGGGTTGGCGTTGGCTCCGGCGTAGGGACTGGCTCAGTCGGTGTACCTGAGATCAACTCCCATGGGCCGCCTAGGCTTGGGTCATCGCCTTGAGTCCACCATTTAGCTTTATACGTTGCACCTTTATAAGTAACTTGCTCGCCACCGGTGTAAACCTTATTCGCGTCCCAGTCCGTTCCCGTACCAGGGCCTGTGCCAGGATCAACAGGGTCAAGTTTGTCTACTACTCGCACCTCAGGCCAACTTGAATGAGAGCCGTAGAAGTTAGTCACACATTTTTCGTAATCACCAGGGACCAGTGCTGAGTATGCAGTTTGGAAGCCCACCAGCTCACACTCAAATGAGTAACCACCAGGGCGATCAGCGTAATACTTCCAGTTACCGTCCCAGTTGGTATATAACACATCGGTAGCACCATTTAGGTTCAAGCTGCCATATGGAGTTTGTTGCCAACAAGTATTCTTCTCGTCCGCTTCCAGTGGGATTTGGTAGTGCGAAGACAAGCCTTCCCAGTAACGAATGCGATTAACTGGTTGACCTTTATTTTTGTTTTGCTCACCGCACTCAATACCGCCGTTGATAATGTTAATGGTGGTACCAAAACCATAACCAATACCTGCATCAATTTCGCGCTGAGAAGGCGACCAAGTTTTATCGATTACATGCAGCATCGCTGGCTTAGGCGCTTGTGGTGTAAGGAAGAACCAAACCGCAGAAGCTAGGTTTAACCAAGAGTCTGCAACCAAACCCGGGTTATTGAGCAATACTGACGCGTCTCCGTCAAACATCACCTCAGAGAACGCGCCATAGTTAAAGTGGTAAGAAAGCTGTTTTGCGCCACGACCAAAATAGCCTTGCCCAGCCGCACATGGCCATTTCTTGTTTTGCCAATCGTTTTGGCCACAGCCTGTTGTGTAACCTTCCTGACCTTCTGACCAGCCCATTTCACGCACGTGTACTAACGCTTGTTGCCACTCTTCAAGGGCCAATGGGTTGTCTGAAATATTATCTTTAGCAATGTGCCCACCCGTTTCTTGGGCAAAGTGAGCAAATGCGGTAACGATGGAACGTTTACAAATCGCATCAGAATCGCGGCCATCGGTATATTCTGCACAGAATGCAGGGAACTTACCTATTGCACGTAAGAAACGGGTATAGGTGTATTCCGGAGCCGCCATATGAGTGAGAAAGTCCCACTCTGCACGCGGAAAGACGCGCTCTGCTCGCTTTACGTTTTCTGGATTGCTAGCAAGACCAGAATCAATTGCCTCTACCACGCTGTTTGGCGCTGTACGTAAAGCCTGAGACCAAATTTTATACATGGGGTCGGCTGTTTTTTGATTCTCAACAGCTTGAATATCAGCACGTGAGACCACATAACCGGTTGGATTATTTGGATCGGGTTGAATGTTCATAGCAGCCCATGCAGTTGAGCTCATGCTCAGTACGCTTGCTGCCGCCAAAATATGTAGGGGTTTCATTATTATACAACTCCTTTTGTTTCGAAGTTGTATGAGGATAGATTAGGACTTCGTGCGGTAGATAAGGCCAAAAGTCAACTTGCGAGGCAACACGAAAAGCAACGTAATAAAGGTATATGCGCCGTTATAAAAGCGATAGATGTGTTCAAAAAAACCAGCCCGAAGGCTGGCTTCATATGTGCTTAATTGAGTTCAATTTTTAGCAGAATTATTCCCACTCAATTGTCGCTGGCGGCTTACCAGAAATGTCGTAAACAACACGAGAAATGCCGTCAACTTCGTTGATAATACGGTTAGAAACCTTACCTAAGAAATCGTACGGTAGGTGTGCCCAATGTGCCGTCATGAAGTCAATTGTTTCAACTGCACGTAGAGATACAACCCAATCGTACTTACGACCGTCGCCCATTACACCTACAGAGCGTACTGGTAGGAATACTGTGAACGCTTGAGATACTTTGTTGTAAAGATCAGCAGCGTGTAGCTCTTCAATGAAGATAGCGTCTGCACGACGTAGTAAGTCACAGTACTCTTTCTTGATTTCACCAAGAACACGAACACCTAGACCTGGACCTGGGAATGGGTGGCGGTAAAGCATGTTGTAAGGTAGACCTAGCTCTAGGCCAATCTTACGAACTTCATCTTTAAACAGCTCACGCAGTGGCTCAACAAGGCCCATCTCCATATCGTCTGGCAGACCGCCAACGTTATGGTGAGATTTGATTACGTGTGCTTTGCCTGTCTTAGATGCCGCTGATTCGATAACGTCTGGGTAGATAGTACCTTGAGCTAGCCATTTCGCATTTTTCAGCTTCTTCGACTCTTCATCAAATACGTCTACGAATACGTGACCGATTGTCTTACGCTTCTCTTCTGGATCCGATTTGCCTTCAAGTGCTTTTAGGAAGCGATCTTCAGCATCAACTTTAATGATGTTTAGGCCGAACTTGTCGCCAAACATATCCATTACTTGCTGACCTTCGTTAAGGCGAAGCAGACCGTTATCAACGAATACACATGTTAGCTTGTCGCCGATTGCGCGGTGAACCAGCATCGCTACTACCGATGAATCAACACCACCAGATAGACCTAGGATAACTTCGTCGTCACCTACTTGCTCTTTAATACGAGCAACAGCATCTTCGATGATTGATTCAGAAGTCCAAAGACGCTCACAACCACATACGCCAAGAACAAAGTTCTCTAGCATTTGTAGACCACCTTTAGTGTGAGTCACTTCAGGGTGGAACTGAACGCCGTAGTATTTCTTCTCTTCGTTCGCCATAGCAGCGTAAGGACATGTGTCTGTCTCGCCAACTTTCACGAAGTCTGCTGGAATTTCTACTACTTTGTCACCGTGGCTCATCCATACGTCTTGAGTTGCTTCAAGATCTTTAAACAGTGCAGATTCACCAGAAACTTTTACTTGTGCGTAGCCAAATTCACGTTCAGTAGAACCTGCTACTTTACCACCTAGCTGCTCTGCCATAGTCTGCATGCCGTAACATACACCAAGAACAGGAACACCTGAGTCAAATACATATTGAGGCGCACGTGGAGAGTTTTCTTCCGTTACGCTTTCTGGGCCACCAGATAGGATGATACCGTCTGGATTGAATTCACGAATATCCGCTTCTTCAACATCCCAGCTCCAAAGTTCACAGTAAACGCCGATTTCACGTACGCGGCGTGCTACTAGTTGAGTGTACTGAGAACCGAAGTCCAAGATCAGAATACGTTGGTCATGAATATTTTTAGTCATTTTGAGCAGTCTTATAAGCTAAGTGATTAAAACGGAGGCGAGTGTACTCGCCTCTTCTTAATGCTTCAAGGAAAAAAGCAAACGTTTACGTTGAGTGTATAGGTTTTATTTTTACGACGGTATTTCGTTTGAGAGCCAAGAGAAAGCGTGCAGTTTATAAGTATAAATGAGCACTTTCGATGCAGCTATCGAACGAAATAACCAGTAAAAATTAACCTAGACGGTAGTTTGGTGCTTCCTTGGTTATTTGAACGTCATGTACGTGAGACTCTTTCATGCCTGCACCTGAGATACGTACAAATTCAGCTTTAGTGCGCATATCTTCAATAGTTGCAGAGCCTGTTAGACCCATGCTTGAACGTAGACCACCCATTTGTTGGTGAACGATCTCTTTTAGGCGACCTTTGTATGCGATACGACCTTCGATACCTTCTGGTACCAGTTTGTCTGCTGCGTTGTCAGACTGGAAGTAACGGTCAGAAGAACCTTGAGACATTGCGCCAAGAGAACCCATACCACGGTAAGACTTGTAAGAACGACCGTTGTAAAGGATAACCTCACCCGGTGCTTCTTCAGTACCAGCGAACATAGAACCAACCATCACACAAGATGCGCCAGCTACGATTGCTTTACAGATGTCACCAGAGAAACGGATACCGCCATCAGCGATAACTGGGATACCGTATTCGTTAGCAACTTCTGCTGCGTCTGCGATTGCTGTTACTTGAGGAACACCAACACCAGTAACGATACGAGTTGTACAGATAGAACCAGGGCCGATACCTACTTTAACTGCGCTTACGCCAGCTTCGATAAGTGCACGAGCACCTGCACCCGTTGCAACGTTACCACCAATGATCTCTAGATCTGGGTAAGCTGCGCGAGTTTCGCGGATACGGTTTAGGACACCTTCAGAGTGACCGTGAGAAGAGTCGATAAGTAGAACGTCTACACCAGCTTCAACAAGAGCAGCAACGCGCTCTTCGTTACCAGCGCCAGCGCCAACAGCGGCACCAACACGTAGACTGCCGCGCTCATCTTTACATGCGTTTGGCTTACGTTCTGCTTTATGGAAATCTTTTGCTGTGATCATACCGGTTAGTTGGAACTCATCGTTCACTACCAGTACTTTCTCAACGCGTGCTTCGTGCATTTTCTCTTGCACTTCTTCACGTGTTGCACCTTCTTTAACTGAAGCTAGACGCGACTTAGGCGTCATCACTACGTCTACTTTCTTAGACAAGTCTGTTACGAAGCGAACGTCACGACCAGTAATGATACCAACCAGTTCGTTTGTTTCAGTAACAACTGGGAAACCAGCAAAGCCGTGCTTCTCAGTTAGAGCGACAACGTCAGCGATTGTTGCATCAGGGCTTACTGTTACAGGGTGAGAAACCACACCTGCTTCGTAGATTTTAACCTGACGAACCATCTCAGCTTGTTGCTCGATAGACATGTTCTTGTGGATAAAGCCAATGCCACCTTCTTGCGCGAGTGCGATAGCCAGACGAGCTTCCGTCACGGTATCCATCGACGCAGAAATCATAGGGATGTTCAGTGAAATGTTTTTAGTCAACTGAGTGCGAAGATCAGCTGTGTTTGGGAGAACAGTGGAGTGAGCTGGCACGAGTAGTACGTCATCGAATGTCAGCGCTTCTTTGGCAATTCTTAGCATTTGCAATATCTCACAATTAGAGGAGTAAAAAGAACAATCCGGTCTCATCGTTTCGCATAATGAGGGCAGTCAGTTTTGTTAACTTGACTACATTTGGATTAGATATTGCGGACGGATTATACGGCCTACGTAATCGCTTGACCACAAATTTTTTAATTTTTTTCTTGCATTTACCCCCTTGATATGTATTATATTGCCGCTAATTTCCATATTCACGTCCGCGAGATTAGCTGTGTCATCTCTGACCAATCAAAACATCTTCACTGTTTCTCGTCTTAATGCTGAAGTGCGCCTGTTACTCGAAAATGAAATGGGTATTGTTTGGTTAGTCGGTGAGATCTCAAACTTCTCTTCTCCTGTTTCTGGTCACTGGTACCTCACTCTTAAAGACTCTCGTGCTCAAGTTAAATGTGCCATGTTCCGCGGTAACAATCGCCGTGTAACCTTCAAGCCACAAAACGGTAATCAAGTACTGGTTAAAGCTCGCTTATCTCTTTATGAGCCACGCGGCGATTACCAATTGATCATCGAAAGCATGCAGCCAGAAGGTGACGGCCGACTTCAGCAGCAATTTGATGAGTTAAAGATGAAGCTGGCCGGTGAAGGCTTGTTTGCTCAAACTAATAAGCAACCATTACCTGAGCACCCAAAACGAGTTGGCGTGATCACCTCAAAAACAGGCGCAGCGCTTTACGACATTTTAGACGTATTGAAACGCCGTGACCCTTCGTTACCAGTAGTGGTTTATCCAACTATGGTTCAGGGTGAAGAAGCTGCAATCCAGATTGCTCAAGCGATTGGCTGCGCTAACAGCCGCAATGAGTGTGATGTATTGATCGTTGGCCGTGGTGGCGGTTCGTTGGAAGACTTATGGTGCTTTAACAACGAGATACTGGCGAGAACCATTGCAGCAAGTCAGATCCCGATTATCAGTGCAGTTGGCCATGAAGTGGATGTAACTATCGCTGATTTCGTCGCAGACATGCGTGCACCGACTCCTTCTGCGGCCGCTGAGCTGGTTAGCAGAGATAACAGCCACAAAGATCAAGCGCTGGTATCTCGCCTACATAAATTGCAAAGTGCAATACGCTACTATCTCGCAGAGCAAAAACAGCAGAGCTCAAGTTTAACGCATCGTTTGGAAAGGCAGCATCCTCGCCATCAGCTTCAGCGTCAAAGCCAGCAACTTGATGATCTTGACATACGTCTCCAACGGGGTATGGAGCGTTATTTATCGGCTCGCCTACAAAAAATTGAACGCCAGCAATACAAGATCCAGTTACATTCACCAATCAAAAGGCTCAATGAGCAGAAGTCTTCACTACAACGACTAGAGCAGAAACTGCTGGATGCAATGGATAGAAAGCTGCTAAATACTCGCCATCAACTGGCTTTAGCCGCAGAGAAACTCGATACGGTAAGCCCATTGGCAACTCTAAAACGTGGTTACTCTATTACCCAAAATGAATCAGGTAAGGTGATTACCCAATCATCAGAAATGCAAACGGGCGACACTTTGGTCACCCGCTTATCTGATGGCGAAATCCGTTCTACCGTTCAGTAGCCCATTACTAGAAGTAGAGTTATTCGCCGACTTTAAGAAACTCAAATCGAATGCGTGACTTTGATTTAAGTTCGTTGCAACTATTACAGAAGTAGTTGGCTGCTCCACACGCTTGCAACTTTTCTAGCTCTGCATGGCATTCAGGGCAAAAGCCCACTTTTTTAAAATCTACGTCGCACTGATTGCAATGATACTGACCTTGCCACTCCAGCTCTTGTTCACAACTTGGACAATTATTTTCGTTCATCAGTAAACCTACTCGTGTTTTTATACTCTTCACTTTAGTGACTTATTCAAACCATACTATGATCTTGCTCATTACCTTATCTCCTTTCTAAGATCGATATAAGATCATCGGCAAAATCCATTTTGATCAGCGATCTGCCCCGTTAAGAATATTTATATCACCACATACCGAAAGCATAAGTTACATGTGCTGCATTTGGATTTATATCAGAACAAAAACCCAAATACACCAAAAATAACACCATTATTAGAATTTAATAAAAAGATCTCTTTCGAGATTATTAAGTTACATATTCCTGTTTTTCGACCACTATGTCGTTGATAAACATTCAGGCATTCTTCTTTATCGGTGTTGCTTGGTGGAAATTACTCGGTATGTGATGACAATAAAAAAGCCCGCTATAACAGCGGGCTTGTTCAACACCTAATGACTATTGCTTTGCTACCACTCGGGTATTCATCTCAATGTTCTGCTCATCCAGCGCCGTTAAACTCACCACTATTTGCTCAAATTCACTGAGTGAATCCGCATGTGTGCCTCCACATGGGATCTGAGCAATACTCGCTTCCCCGAGATCGCATTGCCAGTATCGAGAATCGGTTAGCGCTTCACCTTGGCAATCAATCTCAATAGCCGAGCCCATTTGCAACCACTCACAAATTTGCTTGTTTACGTTAGACTCAATCGATTTCAGGTCTGCAAGCATATCACCGCTATTTAGCCCGCGTTTACGCAAGGTTTTCCCTAAACGGTAGGTATCTAAACACTTATCTTCGGTAACGAAACTGCTCTCTTGCGCATAACTGTTAAAGTCATAATTACCATGTGGATCTTTACGGTCAGCATCTTTACGCCAATACTGCCCTTCTACCAATACCTTGTTGAGTGCCAAATAGGCAATATGCCCCGCACTGTGACCTCGGCTCAACGCATCTTGGTAATGCTTATCGACGTTAAGCTCAACGTTTTCACCAACAGATAGCTCCAATGCGCCTTTGTTTAAGCAGTGGACGACCACAAACGCCCAGCCAGCTTCATTACGCTTCACTGGGATGGCTTTACCGACATACAGCTCATTTGACGCTAGTTCTACCGCCCCAACTTGGCAATCAACGACTGGACAACCATTAAGTTGACCGCGATCGGCAGGATGATCTGGCCAAATATGGCTCACTGGGTGAAATGGAGTTTTATCAGTCACCACGTAGAGCAGGTCTCCCTCTTGCTTGAGCAGTTGAACCTTTGCGTTAAGCTGCCAGAGGTTGTGGCAAAATTGGGTTATGGTTGGAGTAACTTGCATGTCTTAACCTATAAATACAAAAAAGCGCCACTGGAGAACAACGGCGCTTTTACAATATATAAAATCTCTAGAAATTATCCGCTAGAGTTACTTCTTACGATTCTTCATCACACTCATTAGGCGCTTGCGTTTGCGCTCTTGAGAGAGTGTCATCTTATTCGACTTGCCTTCAAACGGGTTATCGCTGTTTTGGAAGATGATACGAATTGGCGTGCCCATGATCTCTAATGACTTACGGAAGTAGTTCATCAGATAACGTTTGTACGAATCAGGCAAATCATTTACCTGGTTACCATGAATAACAACAATCGGTGGGTTGTAACCACCAGCGTGCGCATATTTCAGCTTAACACGACGACCACGAACCATTGGCGGCTGGTGATCTTCTGTTGCCATCTTCATGATACGAGTCAGGACAGATGTACCAACACGCGTCGTCGCCGACTTGTACGCTTCTTGTACTGATTCAAATAGATGGCCAACACCTGTACCGTGCAATGCCGAGATAAAGTGAATGCGTGCAAAGTCAACGAAACCTAAACGGCGGTCTAGCTCTTTTTTCACGTGCTCTTTCACGTCCATATCCAAACCATCCCACTTGTTTACTGCGATAACAATTGAGCGGCCAGCATTAAGAGCAAAACCAAGCAAGCTTAGATCTTGGTCTGAGATGTTTTCACGAGCATCGATAACAAGAAGCACGACGTTCGCATCTTCTACCGCTTTAAGCGTTTTAACAACCGAGAACTTCTCTACTGTTTCATTGATACGAGTACGGCGACGAACACCTGCTGTATCGATCAGTACGTATTCACGACCATCACGTTCCATCGGAATATAGATAGAATCACGCGTTGTGCCTGGCATGTCGTAGACAACCACTCGCTCTTCGCCAAGAATACGGTTAGTAAGTGTCGATTTGCCTACGTTTGGACGACCAATGATTGCAAGCTTGATTGGTTGATCCTGCAGGCGAGTAAACTCTTCTTCAGCTTCTTCTTCGCTGTAATCTAGCTTCTCTTCCTCGTCTTCAAACTCAGTCAGATCTTCTAGTTCACCTTTGCTCTCATCCAATAGCTTTTCAGCAAACGGATTCAATGCAAGATCGATCAATGCAGTCACACCACGGCCGTGAGCTGCTGCAATTTGGTACATGTTCTCTACACCAAGTTGCCAGAACTCTGCACTTGCTGCATCTGCATCGATACCATCAACTTTGTTCACGACTAACATTGATGGTTTTTCAAGTTTACGCAGGTGCTTGGCAATCGCTTCATCTGCTGCCGTTAAGCCCGCGCGGCCATCAACCATAAATAGCACAACGTCAGCTTCATCGATCGCTGCGAGCGACTGCTCTGCCATTTTGGTTTCTACGCCTTCTTCCGTACCATCAATACCGCCAGTATCGATAACGATAAATTCGTGTTCACCAAGCTTCGCTTGGCCATATTTACGGTCACGAGTTAAGCCAGGGAAGTCCGCAACCAAAGCGTCACGAGTGCGAGTCAGTCGGTTAAACAACGTTGATTTACCAACGTTTGGACGCCCTACTAGAGCAACAACAGGTACCATAACAACCTCTACAATATACTTTTCTTTATGTAGTTATAGGTAACAATTCGCCTAATTTCATTCCCATAGCGATTTACCTATAACCACACATAACTTCTTGTTTTCAAAACAAACAAACGGCTCCCAACTGTTACCAGCTAGGAGCCGAATGTGAATTATATCACACGATTACTCGTTGATCGTCAGTTTCTTTACATTGCCATCGCGTGTCGTTAGCACGTAGCCGCCAGGAATAACCACTGGTGGAACAGCAAAGCCGCTACTATCAACTTGCTGTTTAGCAACGAACTCGCCACTATTGCGATCAACCCAGTAAAGGTAGCCTTCAGTGTCACCAACAACTACATAACCGTTGATAACCGTCGGCGCTGTTAACAAGCGATGTTCTAAACGCTCGTTTTTCCATAGCTCAGTGCCGCTTCGAGCATCAAATGCAGCCAGATGATCTTTATCTGTTACAACGAACAAACGGCTGCCATCACTAGCAATATCTGTTGCTGACGAATAGTTACGTTTCCAAGCAGGTTTACCTGTACGTAAGTCAATCGCAGTCAACTGACCGTTGTAACCAATGATGTAAAGCGTGCTACCTAGAACAAGCGGTGTCGCATCAACATCAACAAGTCGATCAATTTCAGTCGCACCTTGAGGAAGGCCAATTGGTTGTTGCCAAATTAGCTGACCACGCTCTGCAATCGCGGCAGCAAGACGACCATTTGCCGTCCCCCAGAATACACCGCCAGATACGGTAACTGGAGCACTGTTGCCACGTAAGGTGAGGTTTGGCACTTCCGTGCTGATAGCCCACTTTTGAATACCATCGTTTTGGTCAAGCGCGAGTACTGTACCTTTATTGGTATGTACAATCACTAAGTTGCTGTCTGTTGCCGGTGCAGCAAGTACTTCGCCGTCAACTTCTACACGCCAATTGAGTTCACCCGTTTCTTCATCAAGTGCGATCACCTCACCATTTTCACTACCGATAAACAGTTGGCTGTATCCAGCCGTGAGCCCACCAGACAAACGCGGTGAAACATCATCGACTTCTATGGTTTGTTCCCAAAGCGTCTTACCCGTTTCAGGGTCTAATGCTTTCACTTTGCCATCACGGCTCGCGACAAATACTTTATCGTAAGCGTACTCTGGCGAAAGCTTAGAGTAGTAAGAGTCAACACCATTACCAATTGAGTTACTCCAAAGGCTATCGGGAGTAAACTCACTATCAACCTGAGGAACAGGCGCCATGACAATGGTATCTTCTTCACTTGCACAACCTGCTAGTACGCCAGTTAATACGGCAACAGCAAGTGCTTTTTTCAGCATTTCCTTCATGCTTGTCGCCCTTACTTGGCTAAGTCATCCAACTTCATTTGCAGTGTTTGGCTTGCATCACCTGACTGCTGTGCTTCAGTATAAGCTGCGTACGCCGCTTGAGTGTCACCCTTACGTAGCAGGATATCACCTTTCTGTTCAGCAACACGACCAGCCCAACTCTCATCTGCAATTGCTGCAAGATCACTCAGCGCCGCATCAAAATCACCTTGCTCTGCTTTTAATCGCGCCAAACGGTAGTTGATTACAGCCAAGACTGCTTCATCTTTAGTCGCCGTTTTCGCCCACTCAAGCTGAGCTAGTGCTTCATCTAAATTGCTTGCTTCAACTTGCACTTTCGCCAACTGAAGAGCTGCTAACACTGCATATTGTGTGTCTTTATTAGCATCAATAAAGCCTTGAACAGCCGCTTCACCTGCTGCACCTTTCGCCGCAAGCTCTTGAACCGCTTGCGTGTAGCTTTCCGATGCTGCTTCTTGAGCCGCTGTTACAGAGTCTTGGTAGTAACGCCAACCGAATAGGCCACCAAGGCCAAGGACAGCGCCAAAAATGACCGCTTTACCGTTCTCTTTCCACCAATCTTTGATTGCTTCTACTTGTTGTTCTTCAGAATCGTAGAGTTCCACTTCCTGTCCTCTTACATCAAAAGTGGCAGCCTTCATAACTGCCACTCAAAAATCATAAAATTAAACTAGTTCAGCCAGTTTAGCGATAACGTCTGCTTGGCTCATAGTATCTTGTGTACCGCCAATCAGATCTTTAAGTACCACAGTGTTATCTGCGACTTCGTTCTCGCCGAGAACGAGAGCTACTGCAGCGCCTACTTTATCAGCACGTTTAAACTGCTTCTTAAAGCTACCGCCGCCAAAGTGGCTCATTACACGTAGTCCAGGAACTTGCTCACGTAATGTTTCAGCAAGCTTCATGCCTGCTAGCATTGTGCCTTCACCCGCCGTCACCATATACACATCTACACTGCGACGAACTTCTGTGAGCTCAAGCGTTTCTAGCATAAGCACTAGACGCTCTAGACCCATCGCGAAGCCAACTGCTGGCGTTGCTTTGCCACCTAGCTGTTCAACTAGACCATCGTAACGACCACCGCCACATACGGTACCTTGAGCACCTAGGCTTTCCGTGATCCATTCGAATACAGTACGATTGTAGTAATCCAAACCACGAACTAAACGCTCGTTAACTGTGTATTCGATACCTGCAGCCTCAAGAAGTTCACAAAGACCAGCAAAATGTTCTTTCGACTCTTCGCCTAGGTAGTCAGACAGACGTGGCGCATCGCCAAGGATGGCTTGAACATCTGGGTTCTTAGTGTCCAGTACACGCAGTGGGTTAGTGTGCATACGACGCTTACAGTCGTCATCTAAAACATCAATGTGTTGCTCTAAGAATGCGATCAGTGCAGTACGGTAGTTCGCGCGATCCTCAAGAGAACCGATAGAGTTAAGCTCTAGACGAACGTGCTTATCGATGCCTAGCTCACGCCATAGACGTGCTGTCATCATAATAAGTTCTGCATCAACATCTGGGCCATCTAGACCAAACACTTCCACACCACATTGGTGGAATTGGCGGTAACGACCTTTTTGTGGACGCTCGTGACGGAACATTGGACCCATGTACCACAGACGCTGCTCGTCACGGTTGATAAGACTGTTTTCAATACAAGAACGTACACAACCGGCTGTACCTTCAGGGCGTAGCGTTAGGCTATCACCGTTACGGTCTTCAAAGGTGTACATTTCTTTTTCAACCACGTCGGTCACTTCACCGATAGCACGACTGAATAAATGAGTCATCTCAACGATTGGCATGCGCACTTCGTTGTAACCGTATGCGCTAACTACGTTCTTCACTGTGTTTTCAAGTTTTTGCCACAGTGGTGATTGAGTTGGAAGGCAATCGTTCATGCCTCGAATTGCTTGGATTTTCTTTGCCACAGTTTCTTACCGTAAATAGGTTAACGTAACGAATTACGTTGAGATTAATCTTGTACTTTAATATCGATGCGATTCGCTTCATCCAGCGTTGAAGCCTTCGCTCGGATCTTCGCTTCAAGTTGATTCACGAGATCATTGTTGTCAAAACGCTCTTTTTGGCGCTTGCCATCTTCGTAGAAAGCGCTCTTTTTGTTACTGCCCGCAAGGCCTAAATGAGAAACTTCTGCCTCACCCGGACCATTTACGACACAACCGATAATGGATACGTCCATCGGAGTAATGATGTCTTCTAGACGCTCTTCTAGCGCGTTAACGGTACCGATAACATCAAATTCTTGACGAGAGCAGCTCGGACAAGCGATAAAGTTTATGCCGCGAGAGCGAATGCGCAGTGATTTTAGAATATCAAAACCAACTTTGATCTCTTCCACCGGATTCGCTGCTAGTGATATACGCAACGTATCACCGATACCTTCAGCAAGCAGCATACCTAAGCCTACCGATGATTTAACAGCGCCTGCACGAGCCCCACCTGCTTCGGTAATACCTAAGTGAAGTGGCTGATCGATTTTCTTGGCCAGCAAGCGGTATGAATCAACCGCAAGGAATACGTCTGACGCTTTAACACTCACTTTAAACTGGTCAAAGTTAAGGCGGTCTAAAATATCAACGTGGCGCATCGCCGATTCAACCAAAGCTTCCGGCGTTGGCTCACCATATTTCATCTGGATATCTTTCTCCAGAGAGCCACCGTTAACACCGATACGAATTGGAATGTTCTTGTCACGTGCACAATCCACTACAGAACGAATTCTGTCTTCGTTACCGATATTACCCGGGTTGATACGTAAACAGTCTACGCCGTATTCCGCCACTTTAAGCGCGATTCGGTAGTCAAAGTGAATATCCGCGACCAATGGGATGTTTACTTGCTGTTTGATCTGCTTGAACGCTTCTGCTGCATCCATTGTAGGAACAGACACGCGAACGATATCTGCACCGACATTTTCCAATGCGCGAATTTGAGCAACAGTTGCTTCCACATCTGTTGTTCGAGTATTTGTCATAGACTGCACCGCAATCGGTGCGCCGTCACCAATAGGCACATCGCCCACATAGATACGAGTCGATGGGCGACGTTTGATCGGAGATTCGTATTGCATAGTAATTTCTAAGGTAAGGTGAATCTTGCTACTTTGCCTGAAGTATACCCAGAAAGGTCGACAGGTTCACTTGCTAATGTCATTGAAACGTTTTCAGGAGCGCCTAAAACCACTTTATATGGTAGTTCACCCGTTAATTCTAACGTTTGTCCTGCTTTTTTAACGCCAGTAGAAACTGTCTGGCCAGACTTATCTTTCACTTGAATCCAGCAGTCGCCTTCAAACGTCATTGTCAGTAAGTTGGCGGCTACCGCAGGCTTAACTTCTGCAACCGGCTGACTCTCTTCGACTTCAACGGATGTTACAACTTCACTATCTGACGTCATTTCAGGTGACGGCTCTTGGATTGCTTCTACACTCGGCTCTTGCTCATTCTCAGAAACGGGCAACTCTTCAACAGCTTCAACCGCGTTGCTTTCATCCAATTCAGGAGCAATTACAGCAGGAAGCTCCGCCATCTGAGCATTTTCAAGTTGTTGCTCAAGTTCTAACTCTTGTTCAGTGGCTTCAGTTAAATCAACAATTGTTGTTTCTTGATTCTGCCACCACCAAACCGATGAGATACCGATAATAACGATTAAGATCCCCCATGTAATCGTCATGATACGGCTATCGTGCCTCTCGCGTTTCGTTTGACGGGAAAAGCTCTGCATTGGCTGCTCTTCTACTTCAGCACTTTCTGAGCATTCGTACGCAGCAAGTACTTCCGCTTCATCGATTCCAACCGCTTTTGCGTAAGAGCGCAGGTACCCTTTAGTAAAGGTAGCCACCAGATCGGAAGAAAATTGATTGTTTTCGATACTTTCAATGATTGAAACACGCAATCTGAGGCGATCAGCGATTTGCTTTTGGCTAAGTCCTAGTTGTTCTCGTTTCTGTTTAAGCAGAGTTCCTGCTTCTACCGCAGACAATGTCTGCTCTGATGCTGTCATGTCTTTTTCAGCTGTCATAGTCGTAATAATTCTCTTGACTGAATGAGTACGGTTTCCATCACTTTGATTATTATTTATTGGTAGTGACGCCAAATCCCGACTCAATGATTATTCGCTTGGACGTTGTACTCCAAATCAAACAACACTCCACAAAATTTCAAAGATGACTCTTTAGAGTGTTAACTTTCAATTCTAATAGATATCAAGGATGAAACAACACAAGAGATGTGCATAATTTACAGTCAGCTCAAGGTTTTTCCTTAATTTGACAGAAGATCTGTGTATTGGTGTAACAAAAAAGCCAGAGCAAGGCTCTGGCTTTACAACTTTAGACTTAAGTATTACACGGCTTTTACTTCGATCGCTTCACCTTTTGCGGCTTTGATCAGAGCAGTTCGTTTAGTACGGTCGATAACATCACCGACTAATTGACCACATGCAGCGTCGATATCATCACCACGAGTCTTACGAATTGTCACAGTATGTTCGTATTGCATTAGTGTTTTCTGGAAGCGGTCAATACGTGAGTTACTTGGCTTCTTGTATGGAGAACCTGGATACGGGTTAAATGGAATCAAGTTAATCTTACAAGGCGTATCTTTCATTAGCTCTGCAAGTTCACGTGCGTGGTCCATATCATCGTTTACATGGTCAAGAAGTACGTACTCTACCGTCACTTTACCGCGGTTCGCATTAGATGACGCGATGTAACGACGCACTGAAGCTAAGAAATCTTGAATATCCCAACGATCGTTAATCGGCATGATTTCACTACGGAGTTTGTCATTTGGTGCGTGAAGAGAAATTGCCAATGCTACGTCAATCTTACCCGTCATTTGATCAAGACCTGATACAACGCCAGATGTCGAAACCGTTACACGACGTTTCGATAAGCCAAAGCCTAAATCGTCCAACATGATTTCCAAAGCAGGGATCAGATTCTTCATGTTAAGCAGTGGTTCACCCATCCCCATCATTACTACGTTAGTAATAGGACGACGACCTGTTTCTTTTTCCAAACCAACTTCACGCGCAGCACGCCATACTTGGCCAATGATTTCAGAAACTTTCAGATTACGGTTAAAGCCCTGTTGAGCCGTTGAGCAGAACTTACATTCAAGCGCACAACCAACCTGAGAAGATACACATAGAGTTGCTCGATCATCTTCTGGGATATATACCGTTTCAACATCTTGATCACCAACCTTCATTGCCCATTTAATGGTACCGTCTGAAGAGTGCTGTGCTTCAGCAACTGTCGGTGCTTTTATCTCACAACGATGTTGCAGTTTTTCACGTAGCTTTTTATTAATGTTGGTCATGTTGTCGAAGTTATCGACACCGAAATGGTAGATCCACTTCATGACTTGATCTGCTCGGAACGCCTTCTCGCCGAGTTCATCAGCAAAGAACTTACGCATACCTTGGCGATCAAAGTCGAGTAGATTGATTTTTTCAGTGGTCATGTGGCCTCTCAAGCGAC
>NZ_CFHWOM010000022.1:0-55715 GCF_984391705.1 Vibrio sp.
CCAGTTTGATAAGGATGCGATCGTTAGTGATACCCGCATCGTTGTACATTTTAACGAGTTGACGTGCTTTCGCTACGCTGCCTTCCATATCGTAAGATAGACGCGCATCTACCTCAGTAGAGATACGGCCAGGGATAGTTTTTAGGATTTCTTTACCAATGTTTACCGCTAGCATGTCACAAGTATCTTGTACTTGTTGTGCTTTGTCGTCGCTTTGCGCTTTAGCGTATTCAATTGAAGCATCGATTAGAGGTGCATACTCTTCGATTTGAGCTGCTTTCAGGATTAGAGAAGGGTTAGTTGTTGCATCTTCTGGTTGGTATTTTTTGATTGCGTCAATTTCACCAGTGTCTGCTACTACAGTCGTTAGTTTACGAAGTTGCTCTAATTTGTTGCTCATTCCGATCATCCTATTTCATGGGTCTCATACATTATAAACAATGTATGTAGAGTGCATTTGCAAGCGAGTCAACCAATAGTATTGAACAAAAACTACCAGTTAACTTTAAACTTTTTAGCGTCAGAACAATTGTTGTGAACATTTGCTCTGTGCTTGAGTAAATGATGGGTTCATAATTATCTCAACTCGTCAGAAAGTCAATCGTTCTAATAGGGTTAAAGTGACATTCATCAACTATTTTTTTCTTTTGCTGTTGCGCAACCCTGTGATAAACGTTTGCCCTTTATCGGTAAGGCTTAGGCTACTAAATAAGTGACGATTATGTGAGCTGAGAATATGTAATTCTTCTGAGCAAATGTTGATGTTTTAGTTGGATATGACATATGCTACAGCTGTGAGCGCTTGTAACACTGTTGAGCGTTAATCTAAAGCTAGGAATATTTATGACTAAAGTCAGTAACGATGTATCTGATGATAATACGGACTTGTTGACCGAAATTTCGGTTGCTTATTACCAAGATGGCGCAACGCAAGAAGAGATCTCGAAGAAGTTTTCGGTTTCTCGTGCCAAGGTAGGTCGAATGCTTAAGCAAGCAAGAGATGAAGGTATTGTAGAGATCACGGTAAAGTATCACCCAGTTTTTAGTGCCAAGATTGAGCAACGACTGATCGAACGATTTGGAGTAAAAAGAGCGTTAGTGGCGCTTGATCAACCGAGTGAAGAGCAGCAAAGGCTCCAAGTCGCTGGCTTGGTCTCAAAATATATGGCGAGTTCCATCCAAAATGGGTCGGTTGTGACTGTTGGGCAGGGGCGTAATGTTTCTGCGGTTGCTCATCACATGGGAGTAATTCCTCAGCGTGATGTAAAATTTGTCTGTGGTATTGGTGGTATCCACCCTCGCGGGGGCATGTTCAATGCCGATCATATATGCCGTCAATTTGCGAAAAGCTATGGTGGCACTTCTGAAACGCTCTACGCACCAGCCTATGCAGAAAACCGAGAACAAAAGCTTGCCTTCATGCAGAATGCGACAGTTAAGCAAACGCTAGACTTAGCGCGCAAGGCGGATGTTGCACTCGTTGGTATTGGCGATATGAGTGAAAACAGCTATATGGTCGATTTAGGTTGGTTTACGGCTGGTGAGGTTGTTCAATCACGTATGCTACAAGGCGTAGTAGGTGATTTTGCCGGTTACGATTTTTTCGATATTCATGGCAACGCGGCGAAAACGGTAATGAGCGACAGAGTCATTGGTTTAGGGATTGAAGAGTTTCGTCCAATAGCAGAAGTCATTGCCATTGCAGCGGAGAACAGTAAGCCACTCGCCTTGTTAGGTGCGTTAAGAACGGGTGTAATTGACGTTATTGCTACAAGTGTAAGTAATGCTTTAACGGTCCTGAACCTTGACGAACAGATGAAATAAACGAATTTTCAATATGTTGCTTTGCAACTTGTGTAATAGGGATGCTAAAGACATTAGATGACTCGCATCCCTATTTTGTTTGGACGTAAAAATTATTCGACCTTGATTAATTAGTAGTCAGATTAACAAGGAGAATAGAATGAAAAAGACAATCGCTGCTGCCGCTTTGGCAAGTATTATGAGTGTATCCGCTCATGCACAGGATAAAGTCGTTGCTGGTTACTTTGCAGACTGGCAATACAATAACCCCGACAATCCTTACCAAGTTAAAGATATCCCCGCCGAAAATCTGACTCATATCATCTATGCGTTTCTTAGTATGTGTGGTCCACACACTGGAGCAAGTGAAGCGATTCAAAAGCAAGTCGAAGGGCACTGTGAGGGAAAAGAACCTTTTAGCGCGATAGTGGTTGATCAACAAGCTGCTCTAACTGAAGACTTTGGCCCAGTGTCGGTGGATGTGGATTACAAAGGTCACTTTGCTCAATTAGCGCAGCTAAAAAAAGATAACCCAGAGCTCGTTATCTTACCTTCATTCGGAGGTTGGACAATGTCAGAACCTTTCCATGCAATGGCAAAAGATCCTAAAGCGATCGAGCACTTTTCAAAAACCGCGGTTGAGTTAATCGCTCAATATGACTTTTTCGGCGGTATTGACTTAGATTGGGAGTATCCTGGTGGAGGTGGTTTAACGACATCTCCTTGGAATCCTGCAACCAAACTAACAGATGAACAAAAGGCGAGTGAACGAGAAGCCTTTAATCATTTGGTGAAAACACTGCGTGCTGACTTAGACGAGTTAGCAAATAAAACCAAACGTGAATATGAACTTTCTACTGCCGTTGGTGTTGGGGCAAAAGCGCAGCAAATCGACTGGAAAACAGCAAGCCCTTATTTAACCAACATGTTTGCCATGACCTATGATTTCCTAGGTGGTTGGGGACAACAAACAGGTCATACGACAAACCTACATGCGACCGATCGTAGTTGGTGGGGAATGGGTGCCGATGTGTTTATTAATCAGATGATCGACGCAGGCATTCCTAGTGAGAAGTTGGTCATTGGCGCTGCATTTTACGGGCGTGGTTGGCAAGGAACTCAAAGCTATGACGGCGGATTGCCAAACGGTGAGCTTCTATCTGATAGCGGTGCGCAATTTGGTACAGGTGAGAACGGCTATTTTATGTTCTGGGATCTCGTCAATAACTACGGTGCGAAACAAGGTTATCAATACAAGTATGATGAACAAGCGCAAGCGCCATATTTATGGAATCCAGAGAAGAAAGTGTTTATTTCATTTGAAGACCAGCGTTCGATCAAAGCAAAAGCTAAGTGGGCGAAAGAGTCAAAATTAGGCGGAATTTTCACTTGGGAACTGTCTGGTGATCCTAGTGGCACTCTAGTTGAAGTTATGAAAAAAGAGATTCAGTAATACTAAGCCCCAGCAAACGCTGGGGCTTATTCATTATTCAATTGGTAACTCTTCCCGCTGTCCCCACTCAGTCCATGAACCATCATAAACGGACAAATTTTCATAACCGCATAAGTGTGCCGCTAACAGCACAATAGCCGCAGTCACGCCAGAGCCGCAACTAAAAATGGTGGTGGACACTTCTCTAGAGAGTACTGAAGAGAGTATTTCTTGCAGTTCGTCGATTGGTTTCAACTTATGACCATTCATCAGTTCTGCGAACGGTTGGCAGACAGAATTAGGAATATGTCCACTGCGAAGCCCAGCGCGAGGCTCGGGCACTTCTTTATTAAAACGTTGCCTAGAGCGCGCATCGACGGTTAACGAATGACCATTGCCAATCTCATTTAATACGAGGTTTGCGTCAACGAAGTAGTGAGGATTCAAGCTACCAGTAAAGTCACCCAGTTTATGCGGTTGGTCGTATTGTTGGACGGTTTCAAAGCCATGTCGTTTCCATTCAGTGAGACCGCCATCCAGAACATAAACTTGTTGATGCCCCATCGCTTTTAGCATCCACCAAGCGCGAGGAGAGGCAAAGGTACCGCTGTTATCATAAACCACAATGACAGAATCGTTGTTTAACCCAAGTTCTTGCGCTAAACCAATGAAGCGTTCCTCAGAAGGCATCATATGGGGCAGGCTATTTTCAACGTCGCAAAACTCTTTGTCATAGTCAAACCGAAGCGTGTTAGGAATCAGGTTGATGGTATCTTTTTCAACCTCGCCTGGAATCTGAAAGTTGATGCTAGCATCAAGAACAATTAAATTTGGATTGTCCAGCTGCTGATTAAGCCATTCTGGGGTAACAAGCGGTGACATACAAATACCTTATGATGTTAGTGAGAGCACTTTATGACTGTATAGGATATTACGTCGGAAAATACACTTTGCTCTTGCTGAATAGTGACGCGCGAATCTTTGGGACAATCTATTTTTGCATCCGACTGGACGAGCAAGCTTTGATTGTGTTCAGTCACAACATTAAGATAGCGTCGGTGTCCATCTAAAGATTGGGTTAGGGTCTGAGAGAGAACAGTCGCCTTGATTAATTCTGCTTTAGGTTGAGGCTGAAACCAAAGTACGACGACAAGCAGTAGTGAGCAAAGTAACAAGGCGATAAGGTAGATTTTGGGGTTATTCATTATTACTTTACCGCCTATAGACTAACTACATACTGAGCAAGTAGGCATCTTCATTAATTTCATCTCTCGCCATGACATGCTCATTGCATCTAGCATTAAGATTTTGCCTTGCTTCGGAGTTCCATACCCAGCTATGACTTTAATCGCTTCCATCGCTTGCACTGCGCCAACAATACCAACAACAGGTGCCATCACTCCTGCTTCTACGCAGCTTAGTGCAGCGTTACCAAACAACGAGCTAAGACATTCATAACAAGGTTGCGAAGGATCTTGGTAAGTAAATACGCTTACTTGACCTTCCATCCGTATTGCAGCCCCAGATACGAGTGGCACCTTGTTTTTATAGCATAAGCGGTTGAGCTGGTTACGTGTCTCGACGTTATCTGATGCATCGAGTACTAATGTATGTTGTGATATGAGCGACTCAAGTTCACTATCGTTAAGCCTCTTGTCTATACTATCGATATCAATATGAGGATTGAGTTCCTTAAGTGCATTCGCAGCTGATACCACCTTTTTGCTTCCAATATCGGAGTCGTGGTGAAGCACTTGTCGTTGCAGATTCGATAACTCAACAACATCATCATCAATCAAGGTGAGTTTACCAACACCTGCAGTGGCAAGATATTGACTTGATGCACAACCTAAACCACCAGCTCCCAAAATCAGTATTGAGCTCTGTTTAAGTGCTTCTTGCCCATCAAAATCAAATTGCTTAAGAATAATCTGGCGATTGTAACGTAGCATCTCTTGGTCAGATAAAATCTCCAATGAATGCTCCTAATATAACGTTGCGTTAAACAGTTGGATGTTGACGGTTTCCCCAATTTCAACTCGCCCACGTTCTCGCTCCAATACGACAAAGCAATTCGCTAAGCTCATCGAACGGAACGCCCCCGAACTTTGATTGCCAGTGGTTTCGACAACGAATTTACCATCTTCGATACTGTAGATGCCGCGTTGGTAATCGGTACGACCTGGGCCTTTCTTAAATGCACTTTTCGTTGTTGCAGGGATAGACTCTGGCGCTTTCCACTCGGTGTGTCCAGCCAGTTTTGCCAACATTGGTTGTACGAGTACGTACATGGTCAAAACAGCGGATACCGGGTTGCCAGGTAAGCCGCAGAACCACGCTGTCGAAAGTTTACCAAACGCGAAAGGCTTGCCTGGCTTTATGGCGAGCTTCCAGAAACCGATTTGACCAAGCTCTTCTAAGATATCTTTGGTGTAATCCGCTTCACCAACGCTGACGCCACCAGATGTAACAACCACATCAGCAAGAGTTTGTGCTTTTTCAAACGTCGCTTTAAGTTGCTCTGGGCAGTCTGGAATAATGCCAAGATCGATTGGTTCACAACCAAAGTTTTCGATCAAAGGCTTAATTCCGTAACGGTTACTATCGTAGATTTGACCTTCTGCTAAAGATTCACCGAGAGGCATGAGCTCATCACCGGTAGAGAAAAATGCGACGCGAGGCTTACGAACGACCGTAACATGGCTAATACCTAGGGTTGCGATCATCGGAATATCACGTGATGTTAGACGGGCGCCAGCGGGTAGTACCACATCGCCTTGTTTGATGTCATCGCCAGTCGGTCGGATGTTGTTTTGTGGCTTAACGTCAGTTTGATTGAACTGGATACCAGACTCTACAACCTCGGTGTTTTCTTGCATGATGACCGCATCACAACCTTCTGGAATCTTAGCGCCCGTCATAATTCGAACGCAGTAACCTTGAGGCCAGTCACCTTCAAAAGGCTGTCCCGCGAAAGATTTACCCGCCAAAGGCATGATATTATTGCTGTTTAGATCAGCGATGCGAATGGCATAGCCATCCATTGCCGAGTTATCGAAAGGCGGCACGAAGATCGGAGAAAGTATGTCTTCGGCGAGGACATAGCCAATGGCCTCGGCAAGTGGAAGCTGCAAGGTAGTTTGGATTGGTTTAATTGGCGACAGCATCTTATCCATCGCTTCTTCAATTGGCATTAAGCCAGGAGCGTCACAACAGCCCATATCGAAATCCTAATCTTCTGTTTTTATCAGTCTAATGTTGCACACTTTATCACATAAAGAAGAAGCCGATCATGACCTCAATTAACAATACCAAGGTCATAGAGGGTAGTTTGAATAAAACTTGTGCGCAAAAACGAAAAGACTCTCCCAAAGTAGTACTCACGTATAACCGACCAAATACGCTAATGCTAAAGAATTAGTATATTCAACTATACTCAACCTAAATACTAATAATTGTTGTTGGCTGCTTAATACTTATCCAATCATTTAAGGTATGAAAGGCGAAGGAGAGCCATATGCTTGGTAAATTGATTAAACAAACACTGCTGATAGCATTTCTGATAACTTCTAATCCAGCGGTGGCACAAGAAAAGATTGTTAATGTCGGGTTTGTGGTCGGTATACCACCTTTTGTAATTGGCGATTCAGGGATTTTAGTCGATATCGTGGGGGAAGCTTTGAAGCGTTCAGGTTATACGATTTCAAATTATAAGTTTCCCAGTAAACAGTTCGATCAAGATCCCCTGAACGCGTTCAAAGAGCTCGATGTTTTTGTGGGCACACCATTAACGTTCCGAGTTAACTACTCTTACGGCAAAGTGTATGAATTCGATAATGTCGCAGTGTCTAAATCTAGTAATCAGCTAACTATTGATAGAGTTTCGGATTTGAAAGGTAAATACATTGTTGGCTTTAATAACGCGAGTCAGCATTTGAAAGAACCATTTACGACTTTCTACAACCAAGAACTTGCCGATTGGGAAGGGTACAAGGAAATTGAAAATCAGCAAGCTCAGTTTGATATGTTGATGAAAGATCGCGCCCAAGTGATCTTACTAGACCGCAGTATGGCTTACTATTATGCAAGTAAGGCTGGCGTGGAGAACATGCAAGGCTTTACATTTCATGAAATCTTTCCTTTGAAAAACACCATCTATGTTGTTGGTCGTGATCAAAAATACATCAAGATAATCACATCTAATCTCGAACAAATGCAGAAGGATGGAACATTAGATGCTCTAATTGACGAGTACCGATAGCACAATGAACATCGGCCAATCGATCAACAAAAGGCTAACATTGCAGATAATCATGTTTAGTACGCTGGTAACGCTGTTTGTAACGGCGTTTCAGCTCTACTCAGACTTTCTTGTGGCAAGAGAAAGTATCAAGGTTAGCCAAAAATACATATTTACTTCTTATAAAGATGCGTTGGAAGAAAGCATATGGGTTCTAAACTCTGAACTTATTGAGTCCCAGATTAACGGGATTATCAGTATACCGGATATCAGCTATGTCCGAATTGAAGTCGAAGGGGATAAGCACTGGGAACTGGGCGAACCCAAAGATAAGCACATTCTAGAACAAACCCTAGAGCTCGAATATTCCTACATTAATCAAAAAGCGATTTATCTTGGCAGGCTAATTGTTCAATCCGATTTGTGGGTGATCTACAACAGCCTTATCGATAAAGCGTTGGTAATCTTGCTATCTAACGGCTTTAAAACATTCATTGTGGCAGGCTTTATCATCTACTTGGTGAACACGCTTGTGACTAAGCCTTTAAATCAAATGAGCGCGTACTTTAAGCAATATCGCTTCAAGCATGAAAATCCGCCAATGATTATTGAACGTAAAGCGGCCAACGATGACGAGATTGATTTTATGATTACCATCGTCAACCGGATGTGCAGTGAACTTAGTCAGTCTTACGGGACTGTGATTGAGTCTCGTCGGCAACTAGCGCAGGCTTTGGCTGAGAAGCAAGTGCTGCTTGAGCAAGAGATTAAATTCAAAGAAGACCTTGAATTGATGGTTCAAGAAAGAACCAAAGAACTGGAAGCGACGTTGTTGGAATTGAAGGAAACACAAGCAACGATGATTGAAAATGAAAAAATGGCTTCTTTAGGTAACCTAGTGGCTGGCGTCGCTCATGAGATTAATACTCCTCTTGGTATCAGCATTACCTCGAGCAGTTTTGCGTCTACGGAAATAGACCACATCATTAAAGACTATGAAGAGGGAAAGCTCGAAGCGTCAGTGTTTACAGAGTCAATGAAAAGCGTTTCCGAGTCCTTTGACATCTTGAATACAAACCTACAACGCGCTGCATTATTAGTCTCTAGCTTTAAGCAAATAGCCGTAGACCAAACCGATGAGTCAGCATATCAATTTTTTATTAAAGAACACGTTGAAAAATTGGTTGTCTCTTTATCCCATGAGTTACGCAGAAAGGGGGTAACCGTCGACGTAATATGTAATGAAGGGTTAAAAATAGAGAGTTATACCAGTGCATATATTCAAATATTTACAAACCTCATTACCAATAGTATCAAACACGGTTTTGAAGATTGGGATCGTGAAAAGTTGATTACTATCTCTATCTATGAAGAGCTAAATGACCTGATTATTGATTATCGAGATACTGGCCGGGGTATACCAGAGAGTGTAAAAGGTAAAGTATTTGAACCGTTTGTGACTACCAAACGCGGTACTGGGGGGACAGGGTTAGGCGCGAACATTATATACAATATCGTCAGTCAACGCTTAAATGGTAAAATTGAGTGCCTCTATGATGTTGAACAGGGAGCCCATTTCTTACTGACAATTCCTCTTAATTTGAACATAGACAGTAAAAGTACCCACGAAGTCCATGGATAAAATATGGGTGTAATTATTCAAAAATACGAGTATCCTTGTCTGCCATCCTAAAGGGGTAATGTAAGAGGAAGTCCAATGTCAGGTCTTAGCGAATCCGCGAAGTTGGTAAAAGATGCGCTAGAAAGCCGAGGATTAGAAACACCGATGGTGCCTAATCAGTTCACTCGAGAAGAGAAAAAAGAGAAAATTCAGCATCATATGCGTGAAATACTCTCTTTGCTTGAGCTTGACCTTACGGATGATAGCTTGGAAGAAACGCCACATCGCATTGCAAAAATGTACGTTGACGAAATCTTTTCTGGGTTAGATTATTCCAATTTCCCGAAAATTACGGTCATCGAGAATAAGATGAACGTGAGTGAAATGGTTCGAGTCAAAGACATTACAGTTACTAGCACTTGTGAGCATCATTTAGTGACTATTGACGGTCGCGCAGCGGTTGCGTACATTCCCCGTGGAAAGATTATTGGCTTATCTAAGATTAATCGCATTGTTCGCTTCTTTGCCCAGCGTCCACAAGTACAAGAACGTATGACTCAGCAGATTCTTGTTGCTCTACAAACATTACTCGAGTCAGATGACGTGGCGGTGACGATTGATGCCACGCACTACTGTGTAAAATCGCGTGGAGTAATGGATGCAACAAGCGAAACGACCACAACAGCTTTAGGTGGTATTTTTAAATCGAATCCTGCAACGCGTCACGAGTTCCTACACGGAATTCGTTAAAGTAGATTCGGTAAGATAAATTTCAAAAACCGCTTCCATCATGAAGCGGTTTTTACTTTTTAATCGCGCTATTCACACTGTAAATTGCGTGAAAAACACAAGGTATATCAGTGACAACTTCATTTAAAACGCTAAACCTAAGACCAGAACTTCTCGAAACGTTGGACAGTTTAGGTTATACAGAAATGACACCTATTCAGCAGCAAGCGTTACCATTGGTGTTAGCGGGCAAAGATGTTATCGGACAAGGTAAAACAGGCTCAGGTAAAACAGCAACCTTCTCGTTGGGGTTATTGAGCAACTTAAATGTGAAACGTTTTCGCGTTCAAACATTGGTTCTTTGTCCAACACGCGAGCTTGCAGACCAAGTGGCTAAAGAAATTCGTACGCTGGCACGTGGCATTCATAATATCAAGGTGTTAACCCTATGTGGCGGCATGCCAATGGGCCCCCAAATTGGTTCATTAGAGCATGGTGCGCATATCCTTGTTGGTACACCGGGTCGCATTTTAGATCATATGTCTAAAGGGCGTATTAGCCTGTCTGAATTGAATACATTGGTTCTTGATGAAGCAGACAGAATGTTAGATATGGGCTTTGAAGATGCGATAGATACCATCATCGAAGCGGCACCTAGCCAACGTCAAACACTTCTGTTCAGCGCCACTTTCCCTGACAACATCGAATCTCTATCTTCTAAAGTGATGATTGAACCTGAGATGGTGAAAGTTGAGTCGACTCACCAAAAGAGCACGATCGAACAGCGCTTTTTCAAGTTGAACACTACAGAAGAGCGTGATGATGCGCTCGAAGCCTTATTATTGACTCATAAGCCTGAATCATCGGTAGTCTTCTGCAATACCAAAAAAGAAGTACAAAACGTAACTGATGAGCTAAGCCATCGAGGTTTTAGTGTCATTGAACTCCATGGTGACATGGAGCAGCGCGAGCGTGAACAAGCATTAACCATGTTTGCCAATAAGAGTATCTCTATTCTGGTTGCAACCGATGTTGCAGCGCGTGGTCTTGATGTCGATAACTTAGATGCGGTGTTTAATTTTGAACTATCTCGAGACCCAGAAGTTCATGTTCACCGTATCGGCCGTACGGGTCGCGCTGGCTCAAAAGGGATTGCATTTAGCTTCTACAGTGAAAAAGAAGAGTATCGAGTAGCGCGTATTGATGAATACATGGATATACAAATTTCACCGTCTAGTTTGCCTGAGAAACCATTAGAGCGTCCTTTTTACCCTAAGATGCAGACGATTCAAATCTTAGGCGGTAAAAAGCAAAAAGTTCGAGCTGGCGACATTTTAGGTGCGTTGACGAAACAAGCGGGATTGGATGGTAAGAAAATCGGCAAGATCAATATTTTACCGATGGTTTCATACGTTGCGGTTGAGCATGACATAGTTAAACCGGCACTCAAACAGTTGCAAACCGGTAAGATGAAAGGGCGAAACTTTAAAGCTCGTGTCATGAAATAATTGAATAAACAAAGGAGCCTATCGGCTCCTTTGCTTTTAATGGGTGAATTTATAGGTAAGTCCAATGCTTGCAGACCACCCTAGATCGCGTTGTATTAGCGGTGAGGAGTTGTCATGGTGCTCCAGCTCAACTTTTGTTAGCCCCAGCCAATTGTCAGATAACGCATATATTCCTATTAACCCTGCCTGATAAACCCAGCTACTGCCTGCACTATATTCTTCGAGACCAGATTCATCTGATTCACCCGAAGAAATCGAATACAGATGATCAGATAGCTTTTTATCGCGATAATCGATTTCGACATATGGTGTCAATGTAAAGCTATTGAACGGCAAATCTAACGTGCGACCAAGGTGGAGTTGTATTTCATAACCATTATGCTCACTCGTTACATCATGTAAGTATGTCAATCTTGCTCCGACTGTACCCAGCGTAAAGCCGAGCTCGCCGTTTCCTTCACGATCGTTAATACCGGAAGGGATATCGTCGAAATCATCTGAAACCTGAGCAAACCGCCAATTACCGCTTATACCGACGTAAGGTAGAACTGAAACGTTTACTAGACTTCCATCAATGAACCCATATTCACCGTTGTAAAAAACGTTAGGCTCGGCAGAAAATCCAGCGCCATCTTTCTCCGAGAATACTGATTGGCCATAAGATGCGCTGCCGCCAATGAAACCAAAGTTATAGTATTGTTCCTGCGCAGAGACGAAAGAGCTAGATGCAAGAATAAGTGAGGCGATGAGTAAGTTTCGTTGAGTGGTATTCATAGATTTCTCCTTTAATCTACAAATATCAGAACGGTAAAACGAATAATTAATTGCAAGAGAAACAAATTACTTTGCTTAATTAACTCAAGAAAAAAGCCAACTGGTTAAAGTTGGCTTAAAGGTCGACATAGTGGATGGATTAGCTGTCGAATAGGTATAGATACTCACCATATCCTTCTTTTTCGAGTTCCGACTTTGGAATAAAGCGCATTGATGCGGAATTCATACAATAGCGCAAACCAGTGGGGGCGGGTCCGTCTTTGAATACGTGCCCTAAATGAGAGTCTGCAAATCGACTTCTTACTTCAGTACGAGGGTAAAGTAGGTGATAATCTGTTTTTGTTACAATGTAACCTTCATTAATTGGTTTGGTAAAACTTGGCCATCCTGTGCCAGATTTGTATTTGTCTGTTGATGAAAATAGTGGCTCACCGGACACAATATCGACATAGATACCTTCTTGTTTGTTATCCCAGTACTCATTTCTAAACGCTCGCTCTGTGCCTTCTTCTTGGGTGACATAGTATTGAAGCTCAGTCAGTTTGCCCTTTATTTCGTCTTCAGAAGGCTTAGTGTAAGGTTTCACCGACGCGGCCACTTTACTGTCATTAATCAATTGTCTAAGCGTCACTGGTTGCTCTTGGCGAGACTCGCCGAAAATTTCATCCAGGTACTGATCTCTTCCCGATGCGTAACGATAATAGTTGTAGCGAATTTTATTACGCTTGTAGTAGTCCTGATGATAATCCTCAGCAGGCCAAAACTTTTCGAATTCAATTAACTCTGTTTTAAGCGGCTTTTTAAACACACCAATAGCATTAATCTCGTCCATAAAGTTTTTGGCAATCATCTTTTGTTCGGCGTTATGATAGAAAACTGCTGGTCGATATTGAGGACCTCTGTCAACAAACGAACCTTTATCATCGGTTGGATCAATGTGACGGAAAAACTGGTCTAGAACTTGCTCGTAACTGACCGCTTTTGGGTCATACTTCACTTCTATAACCTCTATATGCCCTGATTTACCCGAAGATACTTGTTTATAGGTAGGGTTTTCTAGTTCACCGCCAGAGTACCCAGACACAACATCAAGCACCCCAGGAAGTTTCTCTAGGTCAGACTCAGTACACCAGAAACATCCACCTGCTAAAGTAGCAACTTCGAATCCTTTTGAAGTGTTTGCATACGAACTTTTGCTTTCAGCTGACCCAAAAAAAGACGCCATAACCGCCGCTAGGGCAATCGTTGGCAAAACAAACTTAAACTTCACTTTCATATCAACCTCATCGTTTGTTTTTGTTATCGCTATATAAGAAAGGGACAACTGAGAAAAAATTGCACCGACAAAGATTTTTAAGCATCTAGAGAAGAATAGATCAAAAAAGCGACACAAAGTGCCGCTTTTAAGTCATGTATATGAATGGCTGTTATCCAAGAGCAGGCAAAATACCAGCCGTGATTAATAACTGAGCACCGACAATCATAATACCTACCGCGCTACTCAATAATAGCGCCGTGTTGCCGCCTAATACTTGGTAATGTGAAGCATCTGCCTGGGTTCTAGCTTGTTTGACCATGAGTATAGGCAAAAAGATTGCGAGAATAACGAGCGCAATAGCTGCGTAGCCGAGAGCCATAATGAAGCCTTGTGGATAGAATAACGCAAAGCCCATAGGAGGAACAAAGGTGATTAGAGCGGTTACAATGCGGCTGTTACCTTTGTTTCGCTTTTTCAGAGTGTCGCCTAAGAACTCGAATAGACCTAAGCTCACACCCAAAAATGAAGTGAGTAGGGCAAGGTCAGCAAATATACCGATTGTTTGACCAAGGTTAGATTGATGAACAGTTTCAGAGAGTGTGCCGATTAAAGCACTAAGCCCTTGGTTATCTACGAGTGTTGCTTGATTAACTACACCCAAGGTCACAACTTGCCAAAAGATGTAAATAACTAGGGGGATCGCTGAACCAATCATGATTGCTCGGCGTAGCGATGGAGTGTGGCCGTCAAGGTAGTTCACGATCGCTGGAATACTTCCGTGAAAACCAAACGAAGTAAAGATGACAGGGATAGCTGCGATAACCAAGCCTTGTTCCATCGGCATACTTAACAGGTAAGATTCAGTCACATTTGGTGCTAAGAACGTTAGCACTAGCGCCATGGCGACGATCTTTACTGTGAATAAAATGCGATTCACTTTATCAACCGTTGCCGTTCCTATCGTAACGACGCACGCAACTATGATTGTAAATATCAACGTAGCAGAAGTCGAAGAGAGGTTTATCCCTGCAATAGATTGGAGCCGTTCACTAAACTGGGCTCCGCCACCAGCGATGTAAGCCGCGCACAATGCGTAGAAGAGAAACATCATTGAAAAACTGGCTACCCATTTCCCCTTAACGCCGAGAAACTGTTTAGCGAGTGTGTGTAGAGTAGCATCTTTGTCAGCGTGTTGATGAACTTCTATCATAAGCAGAGCCGTATAGGCCATAAGGCCCCATAGTACGAGCATGATTACGAGTGATGCTGTGAAGCCAATACCAGCAGAAGCTAAGGGTAATGCCAACATGCCAGCCCCAATAGTGGTACCAGCAATGATCAAAGTACTACCGAAAATCTTTGATTTAGTCATGTATAAGAATATTTACGTTATTGGTTGTTGTGTTTAGCTGTTATGGCTAATTTATGTTCAAAATAAAGCCATAAATGCTCATTAATGGACATTGTGTAAAATTATCATTACCTTTTCAAGCGAAATGTACATATTAATTACCAATGGTGTAATTAAATATTTACACTCAGATTTGTTTTTGCGATGCAAACGGTTACATGAGATTACAGTCAAAGCGTGAATACAATTTACTTTTTTCTTTCATAAAACTGTCATATAAGAGGTTTAAAAAGGAACAATAGACCGCATATACAAGTAGAGACTTGAAAACAGGTCTATAAAATTGTTTGTTAAAGGAGGTCAAAATGAGTGACCAAACATTGAATGAAGAATGCCTTGAACTGCTAGATGCAATGGAAATTGGCTTTGAGCTTTCTGATTATGAGCAATCAATCGAAGAGCTAGCAGAAGAAATCTTCAGTAAATAAAAGTAGAGGCTACACCTGTAGTCACCAGAAAGAGCCAGTGCAATCGCGCTGGCTTTGTGCTTTTATAAGCTCAACAATTGCCACTTGATACGCGCATAGACGTTAGGAGCCTTTTGAACTTTCTTGCCCACTTACATATAGCAGAGCACTCTCAATCGAGTTTACTTGGGAATTTACTTGGTGACTTTGTCAAAGGTGATCCTCAGGGTAAGTTTGACGACCAAATCGTTCAAGGCGTGCGATTACATAGGTTTGTTGACGCTTATACGGATAGCCATCAGCTCATTTTACAAAGCAAACAGCTTTTCCCAAATGGCCACCGTCGTTTTGCTGGGATTGCGTTAGATATGTTTTGGGACCACTGCTTAGCACGTGATTGGCAAAACTATCACGATTTAACTCTGAAAGACTTTTGTGACTATGCAGAGCAAACTGTTAATGGTACTCAAGCCTCGTTACCTGAAGCATTCGTAAGAACAAATTCGTTAATGTGGAAAGGTCGCTGGTTAGAGTCTTATCGTGAGCTTGATAATATAGAATATGCATTACAAAGAATGTCTCTTCGCTCATCACGGATGGGGAAGCTAGCTGAGTGTTACCCTTATCTTGAGCAGAATTACGCATCACTTAACCAAGTATTTTCTACCTTGTATCCGCAGATACTAAACGCTAGCAAGAGATTCTGATAGAATCGTCGACCTTGCATATATAGGTATCACGCATGTCGACTGAATTTGAATCACTTGGATTATGTCCAACGCTCCTTGGCACTCTAACAACGCTTGGTTTTAATCATCCAACAGAGGTGCAATCTCAAGCAATTCCCCATGTACTAGAGGGCAAAGATGTACTAGCCGGGGCGCAAACGGGTACGGGTAAAACGGCAGCGTTTGGATTGCCCATTATTCAAAAACTTCTTCAATCTGGCTCTGAACGTAATCCGCAAGGCAATGATGTGCGTGCCTTGGTCTTAGTCCCAACCCGCGAGCTGGCGCAACAAGTCTTTGATAACCTTGTTCAATACGCTCAGGGCACTGAGTTAAAAGTTGTCACTGCTTACGGCGGTACCAGCATGAACGTTCAAACGCGTAACCTAGAGCAAGGCTGCGATATTTTGATTGCTACTCCGGGGCGTTTGATTGATCACATGTTCTGCAAAAATATTAGCGTCGCTAAATCCGAATATTTGGTTCTAGATGAAGCAGATCGAATGTTGGACATGGGTTTTATGCCCGATATTCAACGTATCCTTAAACGTTTTAATCCAGAGCGACAAACTCTGTTTTTCTCGGCGACGTTTGATAAACGTATTAAAAGCATCGCGTATAAACTTCAGCAAGATCCTGTGGAAGTGCAAGTTTCTGCTTCAAATAGCACGGCTGAAACGGTCAAACAGATGGTTTACCCAGTCGATAAGAAGCGAAAAGCAGAGCTTCTAGCTTACCTAATTGGCTCTCGTAACTGGCAGCAAGTGTTGGTATTCACGAAAACCAAACAGGGCAGTGATGCTTTGGTTAAAGAACTTAAGCTCGATGGAATCAAAGCAGCCTCTATTAACGGTGATAAAAGCCAAGGAGCCCGTCAAAAAGCACTTGATGACTTCAAAGATGGCAAGATCAGAGCTCTAATTGCGACTGACGTTGCTGCTCGCGGACTGGATATCCAAGAGCTAGAACAAGTGGTCAACTTTGACATGCCATATAAAGCGGAAGACTATGTTCACCGGATTGGCCGTACAGGCAGGGCAGGTAAAGAAGGATTCGCCGTGTCGTTTATGAGTAGCGATGAACACTACTTACTTGAAGCGATAGAACGTTTGTTAGATACACGTTTACCGCAAGAATGGCTACAAGGTTTTGAACCAAGTTTAATTGAAGAAGTTGAGCCCGAGAAGTCACCAAGAAGAAAGAGCCGCTCTTCTGATAAACGTAAGATGAAGGCTAAGTTGAAAATCCATGCTAACCGAGGCAAAAAGCGCTAACCCGCTTGAATAAAACGATTGGACCGTAGAATGGAGCTCACTGAAATAAAGCTAACTTTAATCAAGGTTTCAGACGCAAATCAGTTGCTCGATTTCGAAATAAATAATCGTGAGTGGTTTGAGCAGTTTATCCCGCCAAGAGCGGAAGATTTCTACTCTTTGGAAGGGGTGACACAGCATATCCAAGAGTTTCTACTTGAATACAAGTGTAACAGGCTGCTGCCTTTATTGATTAGAAGTGCCGAGAGCCAGATTATAGGGCGCCTTAATTTCACTAATGTGGACCTAAAAAAGGGCACCGCTCACGTCGGTTATCGTGTCGGGTATGACGCAACATCTAAAGGGGTCGCGACATCGGCCCTCGCAATTGCGATAAAGGAGCTTGCTTCTAAAGGAATCAAACGTCTATTTGCATACGCTGACGTCAATAACCTCGCTTCCCGAAAAGTATTAATGTCTAATGGATTTGTAAAGGTTCGCATTGTAGACAACTATGCTGAATTGCAAGGCCAGCCAATAGATTGTATAGAGTTTACTTGCCTGATAAATGAACGATAAGGAAGTAATTTCCTTCAACATGCGGCCTTAAACGTGCGGGGGAGCTTATCGCTCCCCCTTTTATCATCATCGCTGTTAAGCGTACTGGGCTAATTGTAGCTCCCAACGTTTACGTTGCGAACTCAGTTCTTTCTTTATTTGTTGGTAGCGTAACTTCAGCAATGAGCACTCGTATTTTTCACTTAAACTGGTCTTTTTCGATTCTAACACCTGTTTTTTGATATCGTAGTAGTCACTCATTTTTGAGATCAACTGTTCGAACTCCTGGTTTAACGCATCCCTAAGCTGTGAAGCATTAGGTAAGGTTTCTATTTTACGCTGGGCTAGCTCGCGGCTCATCTTTGCACGCGCTTTTTCGATTTTCAGTTTGGGTGTGACGCGCAGCTTACGCGCTAACCCTAGCCACGAACAGCTCTTAATCAACCATTTGGTTGGATCGTACTGCCACCAGTAAATACCATTTCGGTAATCATTCTCAAAAATATGGTGATAGTTATGATATCCCTCACCAAACGTGAATACCGCGAGCACGCCATTGTCTCGAGCTGTATTTTTGTCTGTGTATGGTTGGCTACCCCAAATGTGCGCCAATGAGTTGATAAAGAAAGTAGAATGGTGACTCAGTACTAAACGCAGTACGCCTACAACAAGTAACATTCCGACAATATCCCCATAGGCGATACCGATTAGCAGTGGAATACCGAAGTTAGTGGCTAGAGCGAGCGGAATATAGTACTTGTGCTGCCACATCACGATCTTATCTTTATGCAAGTCTCGGCAATTACTATAGTCCGAGTAAGTGTTGGCATTGTATTCGCGCAGCATCCAGCCAATATGGGAGAACCAAAACCCACGTTTTGCAGAGTATGGATCTTTATCGTTATTGTCGACGTGTTTGTGGTGGATTCGGTGATCTGAGCTCCAATGAAGCGCACTGTTTTGAAGAGCAAATGCACCGCCGATAGCAAAGATCAATCGAAGCGTCCAATGCGCATCATAGGTCTTATGTGACCATAGACGGTGGTAGCCAGCCGTGATTGATAGGTTACAAAACGAAAAAGCGATGACAAACCACAGAAGGTGTTCTAGGCCATACCCAAAACTTAGTCCATACCAAGGAACGATAAACAGGGCAGTGATAAAAGAAGAGAGAAAAATAAAAATATTGAGCCAGATTAATGGAGGTTTACTCTCGGTGGACATGATCTTTTCCTTTGAGCTAACAGTTGTACGCTAGAATATCAGCGTACACGTGTAAGTCAAATTAGGACTGTTCAAACAGTGAGCTATGAATCGTAATAAAACGTAACAGTGAGATGTAAGCAACTCTGTTTTGTTTCAGAATCATTGGCTTTTCGTTAAATGTTTTATAGTATGAAGAGGTATACAATCCTTACAGGAAGTAATAAGGAACTACAAATGGAATTAAAAGTAGCTGAATATAGCGACTATGAACGTATCGCTTCGCTGCACGCACAGAGCTGGAAGCAGTTTTATCAAGGCATCTTAGGAAAAGAGTATCTTGATACAGAAGTGTTAGAAGAACGTCTCGCTGTTTGGCAAACACGTTTAATAAATCCCCCTTTTAATCAACATGTCATCCTCATTGAAGAGGGCGGTTTGCTGTGCGGGTTTATCTGTGCATTTGGCAATCATGACTTTGAAAAAGGGACTATTATTGACGCCCTTCATATAGA
Organism: Vibrio sp.; assembly: GCF_984391705.1. Classification (NCBI taxonomy): domain Bacteria; kingdom Pseudomonadati; phylum Pseudomonadota; class Gammaproteobacteria; order Vibrionales; family Vibrionaceae; genus Vibrio; species Vibrio sp. The sequence goes on from NZ_CFHWOM010000022.1 coordinate 19,441, forward strand.
CCATGCCTATCGAGGTAAGGGCCTGGGCGCTAAACTGGTAGAAGAAGTCGCCAAATGGATAAATCAGTTCTTTCCAAATAACGGCGTGTATCTGGAAGTGATGAAAGATAATCTTCAAGCAATCGAATTTTATGACCATATTGGTGGTGAAAATTCGCAAGAACGGATTTGGAATGCACCATGTGGTAGCAAGGTGACTGAATTGGTTTATTGTTGGAAATCCCCTTCAATCATGCTGCAGAATATCGAAAATCACACTAAGTGCGAATTAGTAACAGATTGAAACACTTAAACGCCGTGTCTTGATATTCTTCGGACACAACACGCTAGCCCGTTAGGTAATTTGCAATAGCCTCTTTTTATATTACCTAACGGTCTATTCATGAAAAAAACACTACTTTTGTCTGCGTTAGCTAGCGCGATCTTATTATCAGGGTGTGGAGATCAAAGCCAAGGGAAGAACCAGATGCCTGCGCCTCTGGTCGTGGCAGAAAATGTACAATCAATTGAGCACCAAGCGAGTAAGTCATATATTGGCCGCGTTGAAGCGGTTGAAGACACCAACATCACGGCCCAAGTAACCGGTTATTTGAAAGAACGCCATTTTGAAGAAGGGCAAATGGTGGAGCGAGGTCAATTACTTTATTCTATCGAGCCTTCTTCATTTAATGCTCAAGTAGCGTCAGCTAAAGCTGCACTTGCCCAAGCGAATGCCGCATTAAAAAAAGCAGAGCTAGATTTCCAACGTGGTAAAAATCTATTACCGAAAGGAAGTATTTCTCAATCCGAGTTTGATAATCTCAACGCAACACTTTTGGGTGCAACAGCCCAAGTAGAAGCAGCCAAAGCTCAGCTTCACCTTGCAGAAGTCAACCTATCATATACCGAAATCAAGGCACCTTTTTCAGGGCGCATAGCGCAGAGTAAAGTGAGTACAGGTGATTTGCTTTCGCCTCAATCTGGGATTTTAACGACATTGGTAAGTTTGGATCCTGTCCATACCAGCTTCAGTATCAGTGAACGTGAGCGCCTTGAAATGGGGATGGATGAAGTGAAAGGAGATGGCGCTGATGATGCAAGTGCTGTTGAGGTGAAAGTTGTACTCGAGAATGGGGAATACTTCGAACATTCTGGTCAACTCGATTACCTCGGAAACCGAATCAACTTGGACACAGGTACGATTGCTATGCGTGCCGAAGTAGCTAACCCAGATTACCGCTTACTGCCAGGACAACACGTACGCGTTGAGCTCAAAGAGAAGCAAGCGAAAGGCGTGTTAGTGGTGCCACGTCGTTCAGTTCAGACTGACCTGGAGGGTGATTTTGTGATGGTCATTACTGAAGGGAATGTTGCTGAGCGAAGAAACGTCGATTTAGGCCGTCAGGTAGAAGAGGGGATCATCGTTCGCCAAGGGTTAGTCGATACGGACCGAGTAATTACGCAAGGCTTACAAAGAGTGCGTAATGGTGTACCAGTTCGAACCAATGCTGAGTAAAGGTGCTTAAATGTTAAGTCGTTTCTTTATCCAGCGCCCTAAGTTCGCGCTGGTTATATCAATCATTCTCACACTTGCTGGTGCGATATCGTTAGCGATTTTGCCCGTTGCCGAGTATCCAAAAATAAGTCCGCCTTCCGTCAGTGTCACTGCGTATTATACAGGTGCTAGTGCTGAAGTCGTCGAGCAAGCCATTGCTGACCCTATTGAAACCTCGGTGAACGGGGTAGAGAACATGATTTACATGTCGTCGAAGAGTGCAAATGATGGTTCCTATAACCTCAATGTCACCTTTGATGTGGGTACTGATCCTGATATGGCGCAGGTAAACGTCCAAAACCGTGTGTCTCAGATTGAGTCTAAGCTACCGCAAGAAGTTCGCATGGTCGGTGTTACGGTGAAAAAACGCTCACCAGACCTGTTGATGGTGTTGAACTTCTATTCACCTGATGGCAAGTATGATGATCAGTTCCTAATTAACTACATTAATTTGAATGTTAAAGATCAGCTTGCGCGTGTTAAAGGAATTAGTGAAGTCAATGTAATTGGTGGCGGCGAATACGCGATGCGTGTTTGGCTAGATCCAGAGAAAATGGCCAACCTCAAATTAACCACATCCGACGTATATGCCGCTTTAGCAGAGCAAAATGTTCAGGTTGCCGCTGGACGCGTCGGCGCCGCACCCTACAACAACGTTCAAGAAGTCCAGTTTAACTTGGTCACGAAGGGGCGCTTGGAAAGCGTTGGTGAGTTTGAAAACGTAGTATTACGTGCCAACAGCGATGGTTCGACGGTCTACCTCAAAGATGTAGCACGCGTGGAACTAGGTAAAAAGTTCTATGATGGTAGCGGTCAATACCGCGGTCAAGATGCATCTATCGTAACCTTATCCTTGCAGTCTGACGCGAATGCTCTAGAAAGCGGTCAAGCGGTCATGGAGTTATTGGATAGGTTAAGCGTTAACTTCCCAGAAGGAATGGCTTTCGAAGCCAGCTACGATACGACACTATTCGTTGCTGAGTCGATTAAGGGTGTAGTTAAAACATTAGTCGAAGCAATTCTGCTGGTTATTGCCGTCACATACTTATTCCTTGGTAGTGCACGCGCCACCTTAATCCCTGTAGTAGCGATACCCGTTTCATTAATTGGTACGTTTGCGATCATGCAGGTAACGGGTTTTACCATTAACACTGTTACTCTGTTCGGTCTTATCTTAGCAATAGGTATTGTGGTCGACGATGCGATATTGGTTATCGAAAACGTTGATACAACGATGGCCAAAGATCCAACTCTTACTCCACGTAAGGCAACATTGATTGCGATGAAAGAAGTAACAGGACCGATTATCACTTCGACCTTGGTTCTGCTAGCTGTGTTTTTGCCGGTTGCGATGCTTCCGGGTATCACAGGTATTATGTATCGCCAATTTGCGTTGACTATCTGTATATCGGTAGTAATTTCATCGATTAACGCGTTAACACTTTCACCAGCTCTGTGTTCTCTCGTGTTGAAGCAAGGAGGTGGGAATACATCCAGATGGTTTGCCGTTTTCAACCAAGGTTTAGAGAAAGTAACGACTCGTTATGGTCAAATCGCAGGCTTTTTGGTCAAGAAAACCATACTCTTAGCAACCTTCTTTGTTGTAGCTGTTGGTGCAGTCGCGTTTTTCTCCAAAACGACGTCTACCGCATTCGTGCCTCAAGAAGATAAGGGCATATTACTAGTCAATGTTCAGCTGCCAGATGCTGCATCGTTGTCTCGTACACAAGAGGTGACAGAACAGTTGGTGCAAATGGTCGAGCAAGAGCCAGGAGTAGATGGTGTAACAGTTGCCAACGGATTCGCGTTTATGACAGGGGCTGCTGCTTCAAATGGCGCGTCACTGTTCATTAAGTTAGAGGATTGGGAAACCCGTAACGCGCTGTCTGGCGATCATTCCTCAAATGCGATTGCTCAGCGTATTAATGCTCGCGCAGCAATGGAATTACCTCAAGCCGTTGTCTTTGCCATGGGACCTCCGGCTGTGCCAGGTATGGGGGCTGCGTCAGGCTTTGAATTCGTCTTAGAGGATACCTTGGGACGTAGCAGAACTGATTTGGCGATGGTTATGGGACAAGTGATTGAAGCTGCGAATAAACAGCCAGAAATTGCGTACACATTTAGTACCTTCCGTGCCAACGTTCCACATTATTATGTTGATATTGACCGAGAGAAAGCGCAGCAACTGGGTGTATCACTTTCAAGCATCTTTCAAACGCTACAGGGTAACTTAGGTTCTCTATATGTGAATGATTTCACCATGTTTGGTAAGAACTTCCGCGTGACTATGCAGGCGGATAGTGAACATCGAAGCAGTATGGAAGACTTGGAGCGTTTCCATGTGCGTACATCGAAAGGCGTAATGGTTCCGTTGAGCACACTAGTGAGCTATGAGCAGATATTCGAGCCGGACGTTGCATGGCGTTACAACATGTATCGCAGTGCGATTATTCAAGGTCAGCCAGCGCCGGGTTACTCCAGTGGTGATGCAATTGCTGCAATGGAGCGAGTGGCTGCTGAGGTTCTGCCGCATGGCTACCAGTACGAATGGACAGGTATGGCTTATCAAGAAGTATTAGCAGGTAACCAAGCTATTTTTGCTTTTGCCCTCGCACTGATCTTTATCTATCTATTTATGGTGGCGCAGTACGAGAGTTGGAGTATTCCACTGGCAATTATCTTGGTGGTACCTATCGCGACATTAGGCTCTTTCCTAGCATTGAATCTGACGGGGACTCCACTCAACTTATATGCTCAAATAGGCTTGGTCTTGTTGATAGCACTCGCAGCAAAGAATGCGATACTTATCGTTGAATTTGCAAAAGTTGAGCGTGAAGAGAAAGACGTACCGATTGATGAAGCGGCGGTACATGGTGGTAAGCTCCGTTTCAGAGCGGTTAACATGACTTCTTGGTCGTTTATTCTAGGGATCTTCCCTTTGATTTTTGCGTCAGGAGCAGGCCACGTGAGCCAAAACTCGCTTGGTATATCGCTTATCGGTGGACTACTGTGCGTACTCTTAGCCGGTACTTTCCTAATCCCTGGATTCTACGCAATGGTACAAAGACAAAGGGAAAAGGCTCATGGAGGGAATACAAAACTTATTCCTTTAGATGACGATTAGCTAGCATAAAAAAGCCCGCATTTAAGCGGGCTTTTTAACAACATAACACGACTAAGAGGTTTTAAACTCTGCAACTGCATGGTCCATTTCAGTTGCTTGGGCCGAAACTCTATCAACTTCGTTCAAACATTGTTGAGCTGACTGCATGTTGCCATCTGAAATTGTATTAAGCTCAGTGATAGATTCACTTACCTGGTTCATCACAATTCCTTGCTCTTCAATAGCGGAGGCTATTCGTTCTGAGTTGGCCTGAATGTTAGTCATATCATCTATGATTTGAGTTAAGCTTTGATCAAGCGTGTCTGATGCTTTCAGGGTTGCTTGGCCTTGCTCGTTACATTGGTCTATGTCCGTGACAACCTTAGACATTTGCGATTGGATATCAGTGACTACTTTTGTAATTTCTTCTGTCGACTGATGGGTGCGACTCGCCAGTGCACGAACTTCGTCAGCTACGACGGCGAAGCCACGTCCTTGCTCACCAGCCCGCGCAGCTTCAATTGCTGCGTTTAGAGCGAGTAGGTTAGTTTGCTCAGCGATCTCTTGAATGATGTTAACGGCATCACCGATCTTGTCGACATGGTTGTTCAGTGAGCCAATCGACTGTTGGCTGCTGCCTAAGATAGACGATAATTGATCGATGTTTTGAACTGTAGTTTTAACAACTTTACGGCCGTTATCAGCATTGACTGCAGCTTGTTGTACCCCTTCAACGGCGACAGCAGTACTTTCCGAAATTTCGTTTATTGTAGAAACCATTTCTTGAACAGAAGTAGCCATGGTTGCCGTGTGATCAGCCTGAACGTTGAACTGTTCAATTACATTTTGCAACTCATCGTGCATGTTCGCCGTACTTTGGGAAAGATCATTCGATTTGGTTTGAGTGCCTGAAATCAATTCCTCAAGCTTGTCTAATAAGCGGTTAAAGTAATTACTGATTGCCACCAACTCGTTGTTACCTTCGAGTTTCGCGCGCAGGGCAACGTTGTTCGATCTCGCTATCTCTTGGATAATTGAAAGTAGGCTAGCGACTTGATTATTGATAGAGCGAGAGATCTGCCAAATAATAACTAAGATAACTAATATCACTAGGCCCGTGACGCCATACTTGAAGTTAGCCAGTCTATCTTGTGTTGCTTGAGATTCCTCAGATAACGCTTTTGAGAATGTTTTGAATTGTTCCTCAACTGTATGAGACAGCGCTCGCGTGTCTCCTAATAAACCAACGTTGTACTTGAGGCCAATTTTAATTTTTTGCTCGACTAGAGCTTTTGCGGATGATACGAGTTGAGAGGCGTTAGCAGGAACCAAACTAGGTTCGAGTTCGCCAGTCTGAACTTTAGCGTCGAACCTAAATAATGCTGCCAATTGGTCACTATTTAGTGTTGGCTTTATTGAATTTAATGACTGGTTGTAGCGACCCAGCAATTTGTCCTCAGCATCTAAGCCATGTTGGCTGTAACCATTAACAAGCGTTGTAAAGCCATTTTGATAATCAACGATATCTTTACGTAACTGGTTAGTAGAAGGGAAGTCATGGGAGGATAGAAGCTTTGCAAGCTCTGATTCTTTATCTAAAAATTTACCCATGTTGTCGTTGAACTTGTCTAAATACTTCATATCTTTTCTGAGTAAGAAGTCTTTTTCGTTACGACGTAAATTGAGTAGGCGGATTTCTAGCTGAGCTACGAGCAAATTTGCCTGATTTAGTTCAGCGGTAGTTTGGGCAAAATGAGATGTAGACAAAAGAATGGACACTACACCCAAAATAGCTACCGCACCCAATGAATACAGTTTATTCTTGATATTCATGAGATTACCTTAGTTAGTAGATTTCACATTAATTATAAGTATTTAAGGTGATGGTAGACTGTAATCATAGTTATATCAATTGCATCAATAGCTAAAGTGTTAACAATTGAGTCTAGAGTTCTAATTTTTTGGTTGAAAGTAACATGTTAAACATAATAAAAGAGTATCAAGGGCTTATCTTTGATATGGACGGAACATTAATTGATACAATGCCGGCTCACCTTAAAGCTTGGCAAATTACAGCATTGGAATTTGGATTTCCTTTTAGTGCCGAGTGGTTACACAGTTTGGGTGGAATGCCTAGTTACAAAATAGCGGCCGAAGTAAATAAGAAACATGGAATGAATTTGGATCAGGCATCGGTGTCGCAATTTAAAATGAAAACGTTCGCTGACATTCCGGAGAAAGGGGAACCAATAGAGTGTACTAATGCAATCCTAGATTACTTCTATGGTAGCAAGAGATTAGCTGTAGGCACGGGTAGTCAACGGAAAAGTGCAACTTCCTTACTGGAGAGTACAGGTATACTAAGCAAACTTGATGCTGTTGTGACCGCGACCGATGTAGAAAACCATAAACCTAACCCAGATACGTTTCTGCGCGCGGCAGAGCTAATAGGGTTACCTGCAGAGCAATGTGTTGTTTTTGAAGATACTGACCTCGGCAGGCAAGCTGCTCATGCCGGGGGAATGGACTGTATTATGGTAGAAAACAATAAGCTCGTCTTCTATCCTTGCAAAGATTAGATCCCACAAAAAAGCCGCTATCTAAATAGCGGCTTTTTTGTTAATCGGGATTAGCGATCCCAGTATGCTTCTTCAAGGCTATCCTCACGTTCTGGTAACGCTCGGCCTAAGCGAGGAGAATGCTGGGTCAGTACTTCGTAGCTCACTCGGTTTGCGTATTTACAAATTTGCGAGAGCGACGAGTATGTAAGATATGGTTGGTCATGCTTAGATGAATTTGGCACATTCATATGATGATGGCTGTTTGCTGCCATATCGTGGAGCAGAGCAGAAAGGGCTGCGTCTCCAGCACCATTGGTGTTCTTGATCTCCAGCGGTCCACCTAAATAAGGCCCAATGTGAGAGTAGACTTTCACCGGTGTTTGGCAGTCAGATTGACGCATGGCGCGACTGAACTCGTATTTATTAAACTCAGGGATGTTACCTGGTAACAATGGCAGCTCAGTGTCACGTTTCACGCTGTCCTCTGTATAGCCTGCCATGTAAAGTCCCGAAGGACCTGCTGTACAAAGTACTAGGTCGACCCAATCTAGGGCTTTATCGGCTGCAAGCAAAGGATCGGATTCACCTGTTAATGCTTGGCCTTCTTCTTCGTTCATCGCGACGATAGAAATATTCTCTTTAATATATTCTTGCCACCATTCAGAGTTACCCTCAATGACCCACTTAGTCCCAAGTGTTAATACCACTGGGACATTTTTAAGTTTCGCGATTTCGATGGCTCTAGCGACTGCCTGAGGCATTGGGTCTTCTGGTTTACCGCGCATTAGGTAAGAAGAAACAACAAGGGCTGAGGCTTTGTCAAAAACTTCTTCAGGGATGCTGTCTGGGCGCAGGTTGTTCATTTCACCTTCGTTGATAGCGAAGGTACGCTCGCCGTCATCAGAAATAAGCGTGTAACAGCGACCTATTGAACCTTCAACAGTTTGAAGGTGGTTCAAATTCATACGAGAAGAAGTACGGCACAGGTAACGATAAGCAAAAGAACCGACTTCGATATTGCGTGACATCACGCCAAGAAGGACTGATTTGCTATCCGCAAGTACAGAATAGTTGTGTAGCGTGTTGCCAATAGTATCGCCAGGATACTGATGAGTAATTAACCCACGCTCTACTAGTTCGTCGTAGAGGGCATCCGCTTTGCTTTCTTCTAAGACCAGAGAGTGTCCTTTACTCAAGTCGTATTTCGCTAGGAACTCATCATCCACACGTGCTTCAATATCAACAATTGTTTGGCCAACACCAACAATAATTGGACGAAACAGCTTAGGTGTTTGCTTCATCTGGTTGATTAAAGGGTCACGAGCGTGTGTAGGAAAGTAGTGCTTAGATTTGCGCTGTCCAGGAAACTTCATTTTGAAAAGTGAGTTGGAAATTTTCCCGCATGATATCACAACACTGTAAGATTGCTTTCACTTTTATTACATAAAAAAGAGCCAAACTCGATGGTTTGGCTTCAACTTGCTTTATTTTTCAGCACTATAAGCGCCGTAGGCTTTTGTTCCCCACAAAGGCACTGTCGATAGGCTGTGCTTAAAGCTGCCGGATGTTTCTTTGGTTGAGTATGACAGGTACATTAATGTTTGATTCTCTGCATCGAGAATACGACGAATTTTCATACTCTTGAAAAAGATACTTTTTGATTTCTTAAATACTACTTCGCCTGAATCTGACTTATCAATTTCCGCAATCATTTCTGGCGTAATTTCTCCCGTTTGACGACAAGAGATAGAGCTGTCGCTTGGGTCAGCTAACGTAAAGTCGGCTTCAATTGACGCAACATGGCAAGTTACTCCAGTCACGATAGGGTCTTGCATATGATTAAGTTTGATGTCTTTCATCGTGAATAGCCCCAAACTTACGTCGCCGACTTCACCACTATCACAAGCTGCTAGACTTAAAGCCAGAATAGAGGCCATTGCTATGTTTTTTATCATACTAAGGTTCATCCTAAACAAAGAAAGGGATTGGTTACGCATTTATAGCGCGAAATCGTATTAATCTCGTTAGCATATCAGCTTTTCGACGGTTTCCGAATAGGGGAGAAAATACTTGTTTACGTACCAGGATACCGATAAGCTGACGGAAAATTTCGACTTAAGTTATTCAAATGACTGAACCAAGCTTGCCAATCGCTCAAATAAAAAATCAATGGTTATCTCAACAAGTGGATGTGAAGTACCCAACACCAGAGAGCCTTGCAGGTCGTGAGCTTTATTTAAAGCACGCTAACACATGTCAGTATCAAGTCTTAAACCTTGATGAATGTGTCGAGTCGAGTATTTCTCCTGACGATATCTTTCTAGTGGACTTTCACCGCCTAACGGTGATGTTTTCTTTGCTTCAATCTAAGCGTTGGACTGCTACGGAAGAGCAGGAGCTGATTGTCGAGTTTTTAACTCAAATTATCTATTCAGAGCCGTGTGAACTTTACTTAGCATTTGAAAACGGCGAACCGAAAGCAGCCGCTATTGTGACTTGCTCAGAAGATCAGATTTTAATTTCAGATGTAGTGGTAATCGAGGAACAATCGAAACAGAGCAAACAACAGTTCGCTAACGCATTGATCAACAAGTTGAATGTTAACATTGATGAATATAGTGACGTTTATCTAGAAATCTAATGATTGTAAATGTGATGTTGATTCAACATGATATGCTTAGTCATCTTTAATTGGCATAGAATTACGCATCTTGTTTCGTCGGTTCATTTATCTGGTCATTCTGCTTTTTGCCCACCCAGTATATGCTCATGTTGACCATGGGCAACCTAAACATGTTCTCGTAATACACTCTTATGAGCCTTCATATCAATGGACGAAAGAGCTGCAGCAAGGTATCGAGCAGGTCACTAATCAATTTGCCGAACCCGTCAAGTTATCCATAGAGTATTTAGACGCCAAGCGCATACATTCTCCAGAATACCTCAACACTTTTAAAGACTACTTTCGAACCAAGTATGCCAACTATCAATTCAATGCCGTATTACTAACAGATGATGCTGCAGTCAACTTAGTAAAAGACTGGAATCCTAATCCGTTTACTGAACTTCCAATTATTGCTGGTGGTGTCAACGATTTGAATGCATCGCTCGATGCTGTTAGTGATAAGTCCGTTGTTTTCTACGAGAAGGATGATCTTAAAGGGACGTTACATCTGATCCAAACTCTAAGACCAAAGCTACGTACACTCTATTACGTCACAGACGATAGCCATACAGCGCGGCTTATTAGAAAAGCATTTGAGTCAGCCGTTGAAGAGAGTACCTTGCGTGGCACCTCTTTACGTATCATTGAAGGAAAATCACTCACAGACACTGCTGAACTACTTTCTTCTTTGTCTAACGAAGACGCGGTTCTTTTGTCTCACTACAACACTGAAGTTAATCAAGGGCAGATATATAGTTATGAACAAATTGCCCACACATTAGCAGAAAAAAGCTCAGCGCCTATTTTTGTGTTTTGGGAGTTTTTTATTACCGACGGGGTTGTTGGTGGGGTGGTAAACCGTTCGAAGCATATTGGTGAGCAAATGGCTGTACAACTTGCCCGTTCATTATCAATTGACCTCAAAGGCTCGTACAATAAGCAGCAAGGTCCAAGTCCTGTCATCGATTACGTTGCATACGAAAAACATAAGCTTGATCAAAATGCCTTACCTGAAGACGTGTTACTACTAAACGTCCCTAGAAGTTATTTCAGAGATAATATCGAAACGATTGGTTACTCGTTACTCTCATTTTTTTGTTTGATGGTGGTTATCATTAACCAGTCGAGAACGATTAATCAAAAGCGAGAGTTGAACTTAAAAAGTCGCAAAATCGTCGCGTTACAAAAGAAAACCATGCAAGTACAAAAAGAAATGATACACGTACTCGGCGAGGCGATTGAAACGCGTTCGGGGGAAACGGGTAATCACGTTAAGCGGGTGGCCAAACTTTCATCTCACCTTGGAAAGTTAGCTGGATTGTCGCATCGTGAACTTGAAATGTTAGAGATAATTAGCCCGATGCACGATGTTGGTAAAATCGCGATCCCTGAATCAATATTAGATAAGCCAGGTAAGTTGTCGCCAGAAGAGTGGGAGGTGATGAAAACCCATGCTGAGGCGGGTTATACGCTTTTGAGTGGTACCAAGGGTGAAATGTTTCAAATGGCAGCGATTGTCGCTCATCAACACCACGAGAAATGGGACGGAACAGGTTACCCTAATGGCTTATCGGGCCAGCAGATCCATATTTTTGCCCGCATTACGGCGATAGCGGATGTATTTGATGCCCTGTTAAGTATCCGTTGCTACAAGCGAGCATGGACGGCTGATGAAGTACGTACGTTGTTTCTTGAGCAATCTGGCAAAGAATTCGATCCAGAGCTTTCTAAATTAATTTTATCTAACTTCTCTGAGTTCATTGCTATTAGGGACTGTTACCCAGACCTTGTTGCAGAGAAACTCTCTATTGCAGTTTGATTAAACAAAGTCAGAAATTAGTAAAATAGTGATTGAGCGTAGAGTTTTACCTATCTCTACGTGCATTCGTTCTATTTTGTTAAGCAAATCATGCGAAGTTCCTTTATCTTGCATATTATTTCTCGAGGCGAATTAAGAAGGTGATAATAATGACAAAGCCTCAAATTAAGTGTGTGATTTTTGATTGCGATGGAACATTGGTTGACAGCGAGCGCTTGTGCTGTGAAGCGCTTTGCCAAGTCTTCAATCAGTTTGGTGCGGAGCTGTCTATGGATGATGCTATCAGCCACTTTGAGGGCGGGAAACTGGCTGATATTTTAGCGGTAACTAAGCAGCGTCTTGGTGTTAAAGTTTCCATTGATCGACTGGAACCACTTTATCGAGAGTATTTAGATGCTCTGTTTGATGCTCAATTGCAACCTATGGACGGCGTTTTCGATGTTCTCCAATATCTAGATAATAAAGGTATCGAATACTGTGTTGCTTCGAATGGCCCTCGAGCCAAGATAGAGCGAGCGCTTCACCTCACAGGATTATTACCACACTTCAAGGGGAAAGTATTTTCTGCTTTCGATACCAACAGTTGGAAACCAGAGCCTGATCTCGTGATGTACAGTGCAATGAATATGGGTTTTAAACTTGAGGAGTGCCTCTACATAGACGATACGCCAAAAGGGCTAGAAGCTGGGGTTAGGGCTGGAGTTAAGACGGTACATTTGATTGGATTAAACGAGCGTGCACATAGTTTAACTCTAGAAAAAATAAGGCACCTTAAAGAAATCGAACAATGTTTATAAAAAAGGGCGCTTATGTAATAAGCGCCCTTTTTCAAAGTAGTATCAGTGATAGGCATGATGAGCTGCGACGCGATTCAATCGCTGATGGATTAGAAGCTGCACTGGTGGTTGCTGAACAACAATCTTATCGATATCTTCAAAAAACGAGCCACATTCAGCACATAACATTTTGTTTTTCTCTGACAGAAGGTATTCTTCACTGCCACAAAGAGGACAACATAATGTATTTTCTGATTTGTGTTGAGTCATAGTGTGTTACTCCTGCAGCAAACAAATGCGAACTTCTTCGCTAATTTCTTATTTCTTTTATGTTTATGTAATTTACTAGTCGTATTGATTACTAGCTATTCTATTTTAGTCTAACGTAACGGTTCGAGTTTACGTCGGGTAGTGGTTTGTCCAAATAATGGGAAGCAATTCACTTTAAACGAATAAAAGCTTTAAAAATACGACGTATTGTATAAAATGAAATGACATACCATATGAAAGGTTAGTTCAGTGAAGCTAAGATTCTATTTTATTCCCTTGTTATTCTTGTTGGGTTGTAGCCAAGAAGAGACAGGAAAGCCTGACCCAAATATTCAACTTATCAAATCAGTCAAATACGTTGTAACTCAATACCATAACTTCCAGCAAACTAGAGAGTTTGGGGGGGAGATTAAGAGCACGACAAAATCCCCATTAAGTTTTCGTGTTAATGGTACCGTTGAAGATATAGTGGTTAAACAAGGCCAACTTGTCGAAAAAGGGCAATTGATCGCTTCACTAGGGACTGAAGAGTTCCAGCTATCGCTTGAGAAAGCGAAAGCCTCACTCGGTTCTTCTTATGCTGCGTATTTTCAAGCAAACGACCAGTATGAACGAGCAAAAAAACTCAAAGAGCGCGGTTTTGTGTCAGATTCTGAGTTACTCGCGATTAAAGCGGAGTTAGATGCTAAAAGACAGCAAATGAATCTAGCACAAACTGATGTAAACAATGCCTCATTGAACTTATCGCGTTCGAGTTTGTATGCCCCTTTCTCAGGAGTCGTTAGCGATGTATTTCTCGACAATTATACCAAGGTGAGTGCGGGTACAACCGTTGTTGAGCTAATCAGCACCAATGCATATCAGGTTGAGTTCCTTGTTCCTGAATCCCTCATTGATGAGGTTAAATTTGGCGATGAAGTGAATTTATCTGTACCTGCTCTTAACAATATTGCACTTACTGGTGTCGTATCAGAAATTGGTGCAGTTGTTAAAAAGGGGAATGCGTACAAAGTTACATTACTACTTCCGGAAGGTCATAGCGTTTTGCGAAATGGCATGTCCGCACATATCGAATTTGAGATTGGCCAGAGTCACGACAAAGTCGTTCTGTTACCAATTAGCGCGATAAATCTGAATGACTTAAGTGCTTCGCACGAAATACAGAACACATCGATCTTTGTAATCAACGAGCAACATCGTCTTGAAAAGCGTTATGTCGAGGTAAGACGTAATGTTAATAGCCAAGTGGTCGTACTCGACAACCTTAGCCAGGGAGAAAAGGTCGTAGTAGCGGGCGTCCCTTACCTTGTTGAAGGGCAACAAGTCACATTGTGGGAAGGAGTGTAGGGACTATAAATGCATAAGTTGACCGAAGTAGCGCTTAAGTACAATCGCTTTACCCAAGTATTTTTATTTCTTCTTATTGTCATTGGCTATAAATCATTCGTGGGTGCTCCGAGTAAAGAAGATCCCGAGATCTTAATACGCAATGCTGTCGTAGTGGCTCAGTTTCCGGGTATGTCTCCAGAAAGAATTGAAAAGTTTATTACTAAGCCGTTAGAGCGCGAGATTAAACAGATTCCGGAAGTCACCGAGATTAAATCACTCTCGCGTACGGGAATGGCAAAGATCACAGTCACAGTACACGACCGATATTTTGATTTACAGCCCATATGGGACAACTTAAGAAATCGGATGGATTCGATGCGAGGGGAGTTACCAAGTGGCACCCAAGGGCCTTTTGTGAACGATGAGTTTGGCCAAGTTTACTCTGCAACCATTGCTATTAAGGGCAACGGATATGAGCAGCGAGAACTGAATAAAATCGCTGAACAAATCCAGGATAGGCTAAATAGTAGACCTACTGTTTCCCAAGTAGAGCTATACGGCGTTAACGAAGAGCGCATATGGATAAAAGCGAAAGCAGACGCTTTGGAGAACGAAAAATTCCAATTCAAACAAGTTATTCAAACCTTACAAGCGCGCAACGTGTTACTTCCAGGCGGTGTGATAGAAGCTGGTAGCTTAGAAGTTGAGATCGAGCCTTCTGGAAACTTTCAGTCGGTAGAGGATATCTTGAACCTAGATCTGTACGTTCGTGAACTAGGAGGAACTGTTTTTCTTAGGGACTTAGCGGAGGTCTACCGCGGGTATCAAGAACCCTTCAACACACCTGTTTATTTTAATGGTGAGCCAGCAATCATTGTCGCAGCAGCAATGGTAAGTGGAATGCAAAGCGATGAATTTGGCCATGATATTCTAAACTTTGTCGAGGAAGAGTCGGCAAAATTACCTGTCGGTGTCCAATTTGAGCTAGCCACTTTCCAACCTGAAAAAGTCAATGTTGCTGTTGATTCTGCAACCAACAACTTATTACAGACAATCGCAGTGGTACTTGCCGTTGTAATGGTGTTCCTTGGCCTACGTATGGGGTTGATTGTTGGTAGTATTGTTCCTTTAACGATCCTGATGACGGTTATCGGAATGACACTTTGGGGCGTTGAGTTACAAAGGATGTCAATCGCCGCAATTATTATTTCACTGGGCCTGTTGGTAGATAACGGGATAGTCATTGCTGAGTACATCCAGTCGAAAATACAGAAAGGTGAAGACCGTATTCAAGCAGCGATCAGTGCGTCTAGAGCGATGGCTATCCCTCTGCTTACGTCATCATTAACGACTATATTGGCGTTTATGCCACTTATGCTGGCGCAAGATGTGACGGGTGAATATCTACGCTCCTTGTCTCAGGTAATTACAATCGCGTTGTTGTGCTCTTGGTTTCTTTGCTTGTTTGCTACACCAGTGATGTGTGTTTGGTTTATCAGTGACAAACAGGAGGCAAAATCGCGTAACGAGAGTAGATTCATACTCGGTTACCGGCGCGTAATCACAAAGATATTAAACTTTAGGTGGTCATTTTTATTGACTATGTTGGCTGTATTCGCACTGGCAATTTACGGTTTTAAGTTTATCACAGTACAGTTTATGCCTGGCTCAGAGCGAAACCAATATCTTGTGTTTATTGACCTGCCTGCGGGTACAAAGGTAGCCGAGACGCAGAAGGTTACTCAACGATTGAATAATTGGTTACTCGACAAAGAACTGAATCCTAAAGTAACAAGCACGGTTTCTTATGTTGGTGACGGTGGGCCAAGGTTCTTTCTTGCGTTGTCGCCCATTGATCGTGCTCCGAATCGCGCTTTTATGGTCGTGAACACGGTAGATGTAGACTCGGCAATATCCATGGTAGAAAAAACAAATCAGTTTTTTATTACACATATGCCTGAGGCGAGTGGTCAAGCTAAGAGGATGTGGCTTGGCGGCACAGAACTTGGGTTGGTCGAATATCAGGTAGTTGGTAAAGAGATCGGCGAGCTGCAAAGCATTGCTACTAGAATCGAACAAGCGCTACGTGGAATCCCTGGTGCTGTTGGTATTAGGAACGACTGGGAAAACAATGTACCTAAATTACTGGTGAACATTGACCAAGCAGCTGCACTTCGAGCTGGTGTCAGCAGTCGGGACATTGCGACAAGTTTAGATGCATATTTACGTGGTAGTGAAATTACGAGCTTTCGCGACAATTCTGATGTTATTCCAGTGATGGTGAGTGGTTCAGATGAAAACAAAGTAATAGATAAGTTGTTTTCAGCGCAGATTGTCTCTTCCGCGACAGGATCAGCATTGCCTTTAATTCAGTTTGCAACGATCGAAGCGACAAGTGAACCATCGATGATTCGTCGTTATAACCTTGAAAGAACAGTTACCATCAGTGTAAAACATAGCGCGTTGCAGGCTAGTGAGCTGAATAAACTAGTCGCTCCTGTAATTGGTGATATTGAGCTCCCCCCTGGCTATAAAATATTGCTCGGTGGTGAGCTAAAAGGAGCTAGTAAAGCGAATGGTGCGTTGTTTGGATACTTGCCACAATGTTTTGCGATCATGATTTTACTCTTGTTGCTCCAATTCAACTCGCTACGCCGTCCCGCGATTATCTTAATGACAATTCCACTCTCATTGATAGGAGCGTCTACAGGACTATTAATAATGGACGCTTATTTTACCTTCCCGGCTATGTTAGGCATTTTTAGTTTGGCAGGTATCATTATCAACAATGGGATTGTTTTAATAGATTGTATTGAGCAAAACCGAGAAGAGGGAAGTCACATCACTGATGCAATCATAGCGGCGTGTTCAGAACGATTGCGACCGATTGTGATGACGACTTTAACGACGATTTTAGGCTTATTACCACTTGCTTTATCTGGGGGCGAGTTCTGGTACTCCATGTCTATTGTTATGATATTTGGTATGGCGGTAGGGACTGTACTTACATTAGGTGTCGTGCCAGTTCTGTATAGTTTAATGTTTGCAGAAAAAGAAACTGACCAGCTAAAGTTGGCAAATGCCTAAGTTTATGCCCCGCAATATTGCGGGGTTAATTTTATCTGCTTGTCAGCTGCCGGTTGATCAATGACGTCAATAAGTTGATGGGGGAATGCCAATCACTGTTTGGTCCAAGATTGGCAACACTGACCCTAAAACAATGTTGGTACTGACCACATGTGCCGAAAACTGAACCAGGCAATATACTGATTTTGTGGCTTTTGCATTCTCGATATAAAGCATAGCAATCAGTCCCTTTCGGAAGTTCTATCCAGAGTAAGAATGACCCGTGTACAGGGGTTACGCGGTATTGACCTTTCACCTTGTTATGTCGATTCATACTCGTGACGAACATCGATAAGAAACGTTTAACGTTGTTTTGGTAATAGTTTCGCATCTTGGCAACATGGGTTTTGTACTTTCCTGAGTTTAGAAACGAACTAACCGCGGATTGCATTAAGTTCAAACTCCCCATGTTATCGCATAGCAAGTGCTGTTCAATCTGTTGTCTATATCTGCCTGCCAACATCCAACCAATTCGAAGCCTAGAATCTAAGTTCTTGGAAAGAGAATTGACATAGATGACGCGTTGATCATTATCCAGAGAGCGTAGGCTGGGTAGGGGCTTTTGGTAACTCAAGCAGCCAAATACATCATCTTCAATGATGGGGGTATCTCGTGAAATGGCAAGTAACTCTTTCCTCGCTTCTAGTGGCATCATTGCACCGGTCGGATTGGTGAAGTTTGGCGTAACCAAAATTGCCTTTACACCCCAACTTTCCATTGCGTTTTCGAGGGCAGCGATATTCATACCATCTTTGGGGCAACTTGGAATCTCTACCACCTGTAAACCAAGAGACTCAAGTAATAGCAGGTTACCAAAATAACAGGGTGATTCGACCGCTACGATATCGCCTGGTTTAGTGATTGCTCTCAATGCTAAGCTGATTGCTTGCTGAGCGCCGTGTGTCACCAATAGCTCCTCAATGGGGGCTAATGTTCCTAAATCTTGTGTGATCTTAGCTAATTGCTTCACTAAAGTTTGCTCTCCAGGGGGCAACTGATAGTGACTAGCAATATGAGCTTGCATTCGGCTTTGTCGGCCTATCTCTGCGTAAAGAGATTTAATGGCGGCACCATCTACGTTTGGATGAGCTGAGCCAGCTGGGAGTAGTTCTTTATACTGCGGGTACGTCAAAATCTCTTTGCAGACGCCAAGAAGATCAATTTCAGCTGGTGCCATTGGGCTATCTGGTTGGAGTTGATAGGTAGATACCCTATAACCGGATTTTGCAACCGCCGTAACCATCTGATTTGCCTCCAATTCTTGATACGCACGTATCACAGTGTTTTTACTGACGGTGAGTTCTTGGCTTAACTGTCGAATTGAAGGAAGCTTGTCACCAGATTGGTAGACACCAACTTCGATTGCTTGGGTTATATGTTCCTTAACGCGTTGGTATTTACTTTGTAACCCTGCACTTTCATCTGTACCCATAAAAACAAACCAATCTGTGACTATTAGAAATTACTGTACCCATTAAAGTAACAAGACCAATTAGACGTTAGCAACTATTAGAGTGGTTTTATGTTGATTAAAGCAGTCCCTTTTATTTTCGTTGTATTGTGGGCCTCCGGTTTTGTAGGTGCACGATTTGGTCTTCAATATGCTGAACCGGCGACACTATTGACGATTCGGATGTTCGCCAATGTCCTCCTGTTTGCTGTTATTGTCTTACTTCTAAAAAAACAGGTGCCAACGGGCAAAGGCTTTTGGCATTCGTGTGTAGTAGGCATACTTATTCATGGCTTTTACTTGGGAGGCAGCTATATTGCTATTGGCCTAGGCATGCCAGCTGGTCTTTGTTCGTTGTTGGTTGGTACACAACCAATAATCACAGCAGTACTGCTTGTATCCATGGCAAACCAACATTTTTCAAAAAGCCAGTGGTTTGGGTTAGCACTTGGCTTCATTGGCATCGCCTTGGTGTTAATGGGAAAAATGGAGTGGCAATCAGAACTCAATAAAGGGCTAGCAATAGGTGTTTGTGTTCTGGCTTTATTAGGAATCACGCTAGGGACACTCTATCAAAAACGTTATTGCCAAAATGTTGATATGGTAGGCAGTGCCCTTGTGCAATACATCGCAGCAGCATTTTTGTTTTTGCCTTACGCATTAGCTTTTGAAACCATGGAAGTAGACTGGAATATTGAATTTATACTGACCTTGGCTTGGTTAGTGTTTGTTTTATCCTGTGCGGCGGTGTTGCTGTTACTCTATATGGTCAGGCATGGTGCCGCCTCAAGTGTCGCCTCGGTGTTCTACTTAGTGCCACCAACCACGGCGCTGCAGGCGTGGCTTATATTCGGAGAATCTCTTGATTGGCTAGGCTTCGTCGGTTTTGTGCTGGCGGCAATGGCAGTCTATTTGGTCAGTAGAAAGCAAAAAGCTAAGAGTAAAGTGGTGGCGTATTCAGCCTGTCAGCAAGACGCATAAGCTCTAAAATAAAAAGCCTGCTAGGTGCAGGCTTTCACTCGTGATTATGTACGTTTAGCTAAATAAGCTTCGTAATCAGGAACTTCGATATCGACTTCCTTTTCCATTAGCTCTGATTCGAATAGGAATTTAGCCGTCGCTCGGTTTGTCGCGACGGGAATATTCCATACGCTTGCGATACGTAGCAGAGCCTTCACATCTGGGTCGTGTGGTACAGCATTTAGCGGATCCCAGAAAAAGATCAAAACGTCGATTTTCCCTTCAGAAATGAGAGCACCCAATTGCTGGTCACCACCCATTGGGCCGCTAATCATTGATTTAATCGCTAACCCTGTATCTTTGCTAAGCATGGATCCAGTTGTGCCCGTCGCGTAGAGGAAGTGACGTTGTAGCTTTTCTTTGTTTTCGTTTACCCAGCGTAATAGCTCAGGTTTACAGTTATCATGGGCAACAAGGGCGACATGTTTGTGTGCAGGGATAGTGCGTATTGTCTTTTCCATTCAGACTTCCTAGTTGTTCTCGTTATATACGTAAAATGTAGGTCGATACTCGGAAGGTGAAAGTGATTCGGCAATCACCTTACGATTCAATTTGTTTGGTGTTAATGATTCTATGATTGGCGCTTCATTCCGCTGGTACTCTTTTCCAGTAAGGTAACTAATAGCCTGGCGAACCGACAAGCGACCTTGCTCAACCATTTTGTCCGTCGGGGCGAACTCAACTCGATTTCTCAACAAGCCTCTATAGACGCCATGACTTAAATAAGTCGAAATCAAACCCACTTCGTTAGACTTATTAGCACTTCGCAACTCGCTGATACCTGCTTCAATGGCTACGGCGCTTCCGACGATATAGTCTAGGTCTTGGTGGTCAATGGCTTTTTGCACCAAATTTCTCTGTAGCTCTTTATCATTGTCCGCCCAAAACGTGTCGACAATTTGGATATCACTGTCCTTTATTGCAGAGTAGAAACCTTTTATAACAGGCTTAGTTCCACCACTGGACTTCGGCCCAGGCAGCAGAGCGACTTTAGCGACACCAGAACCTTTTGGGTGTTTACGTTTCAGGTATTCTCCCGTGTAATATCCCATCCAGTACCAATCAACACCGACTTCACCTTTTAACATGGTGCGATTATAGTCGTCGAGCAGTAACTTATTCACGGTAGCGAAAACCGGGATCGAGCCCGTGTATTGCCGTAGTGAACTGTAATAGAGATCAGGTGCCACTGTACCAAGAATAATAGCGTCCGCGTTCCAGCGAACACAAAGTTGCAAGTGTTCCTTTTGCTTCTCAAGGTTCATGTAGCCACCAGCTTCGAGGACACGCAGATCGGCGTGTTTAAGCCGTGCTTCATCAACCATTCCGTAGTTAACTGAAAGCCAATAAGAGTCTTTGAGGTGAGGATAAATTGCGCATAATCTCAGAGGTTCATCTGCAAACGCACTGGAGCTCCATAACTGAGCGATCAGAGCCCCTATGGCTAAGCTGGCTTTGGATAGACGTGAAATCAAAGGCATTTTGTATTTCATTGGAAAATAGAGAATAAACACTGCAAAATATATCCCATTCTACCAGACATAATAAGTGAAGTATCTCGATGTTATTAGCGAAGGCCAGTATTGGACGTAAATTGCTATTTGCGTTTTTAGCGATGGCGCTACTGGTGATGATGTCCGCATTGATTGGTGTCTTTGGTTTCAGCTCAGTGGCAAAAACAGAGCGAAATGTTGTTAACACGGCTATACCATCAATGATAGAGGCGAGGCAGGTCTCAGAGCTAAGTTCAAGAATCATATCATCGGTACAGGCACTTTCTAACGCAAAAACAGAGACCCAGAGACAAGAATCGGGTAGAGAGCTGTTCTCTCAACTTGAGACCTTACTGAGCCACATCAAACAATTAGGTTCTGATTCATTTGATTCGCAGTTACTTTCCAAACTAGAAACTGATGTCCAACACGTAATTGACACGCTTGCACAGCTGGGTATCGTCGTCGAGAGAAGGCTATTTTTAGCCGATGATTTAACGGTTCGCACAGAAGAATTGCGCCAACTTGCTTCTGAACTCGAGCAACTTACTCGGACTCAAGTTTCCAATACATCCACTATTGCTGTCGCGAACGTCACACACATTTATGACCTCCTTCAAGCAGGAAGCACTGAAACTGCATACAAAGCACTCGATACTTTGGTGGAGGTTGATCTTGATTTAGCTGAACGTTTGCACGAGTTACATCTGTTAGCGTTTAAGATGCTTAACCATATTGAAGAGGTTCGTACAATATCGGATCTAGAGCGGATCCAAGTAATTAGGCAAGAGTACATAAGTAACTTAGACATCATGAAGCGCCGTGTTAAAGCCGTAGAAGATCCGACTCGATCTATACAGATGGCAGATTTACTGCGCAAGCTGGAAGAACGTAAAGTGGTCTTTGATGTGCTTCAGCAGCGTTACAGTAACGAGCAATCTGCGCAGCAACTCATGCAAGATACGCTTAATCAGTTTTCTGAACTTAACACCACTGTAAGCCGTCTGGTTGATGACTCAAATGTGGCAACAACTCATGCAGTAGACGAGTTGAAGACGACTTTAGACTATGCTCAGCTTTCATTAACGATCATTACCGTTCTAGGTATGGTTATTGTTGTGTTTATCGTCTGGAAGGTTGTCTACGTCCAAGTTCTTAAGCGATTAGCAGAATATTCGTCCGCACTTTTATCAATCGCACAAGGACAGCTTAAAGTTGATGTTACGGTCAAAGGTAACGATGAGCTAGCACATATGGGGCAAGCGATCATTACCGCCAGAAACACAGCTCAAGCGCTAAAAGTAGTCGCAGAAAGTGAAGTTAAAGCTAAGAGAGAATTACAAGAACACAAAGAACATCTGGAAGAACTTGTCACCGAACGTACGCATCAGTTACAACAAGCGAACGAGAGGTTGAACGAAGAAGTGCTGAACCATGCACAAGCGCGCTTACAAGCAGAGCAAGCAAGTAGAGCAAAGTCTGCATTCCTTGCCACAATGAGCCATGAGATTCGCACTCCTATGAATGGTGTATTGGGTACAGCTAGATTGCTGAAAGATGAAGGGTTAAACCATCAGCAGAGTTATTACGTCGATGTGATTAACCGCAGCGGTTCAACGCTACTAGCGATCTTGAACGATGTACTGGATTATTCAAAGATCGAAGCCGGGCATTTGGAAATACGCCCAATAGATTTCAATTTAAAATCCATGGTTGAAGACGTTGAGCATCTTCTAAAAGGTCGAGCCCAGGAAAAACAATTAGAGTTGAGCTGTATCGTCGAGTCTGATCTTGATACATATTGGCGAGGGGATGTCACGCGCATAAGCCAAGTACTGAATAATTTGGTCGGCAACGCAATCAAGTTTACTGAACAAGGGCACGTTGATATTTATGTCGCTTATGATCCGGATAATGAAGAAAACGTAATGTTTGAAGTTTCAGATTCAGGAATCGGCATCTCGTCACAAGAACAAATCACTTTATTTGATGCGTTTACTCAAGCTTCCGGTGGCTTGAGTTCAAAGGGCGGCACCGGGCTTGGTCTTGCGATAAGCCAAAAGATTGTAGAAGCAATGGGTGGAACCCTGAATGTGGACTCTGAGCAGGGGGTGGGTAGTCGATTCTGGTTCAGTATTCCGCTAGAAAAAGGTAATGAAGTTCAAGTTAGTGACATTGTCACTACTTGTAATTTGCGGGCTAAAGTATTGTTAGTTGAGGATAATCCGGTCAACTGCTTGGTTGCTGAAGGGTTCCTAACAAGTCTTGGTCATCAAGTTGATACAGCTATTGATGGCAAGAGTGCGAAAGCGCTATTTGGGCAAAACAAGTATGATATTGCACTACTCGATATTAATTTACCTGACTGCAACGGAATTGAATTGTTGGACGAGCTTAGAGCCCTTGAAGCGAAAGGCGGCCAACACTATACGCCAATGGTTGCAGTATCAGCACATGTGTTTAACGAAGAAGTTGAAAGTTATCTAGCGGGCGGTTTTGATGGCTATTTACCCAAGCCTCTTGATAAAGATGAGTTATGTAAAATTATCCAATACCGCCTCGAAGGAAAGTCGTTACTTCTAACGCAAAACTGCGATGAGAGTGAAGAGCAAATGAACGAAACTCAGATCATTAATAGCCACGTCGTTGAGTCTGACTTGGCTGTGTTAGGCCAAGAAAAAATGCGTGAGATTCTAGGCCTATTTGAGAGCGGGAGCGATGACATTTTGGATGAAATGAAGACAGCTTCGACGATGGAAGACAATTTACAGGTTAAGCAACTTGCTCATAAATTGAAAGGCTCTGCAGGGAGCCTCGGTCTTTTAGCATTATTTGAACTATGCAAAGAAATCGAAAAAGACAACCTGCCAGTAAATTGTTATCT
This sequence comes from Vibrio sp., assembly GCF_984391705.1. NCBI lineage: Bacteria > Pseudomonadati > Pseudomonadota > Gammaproteobacteria > Vibrionales > Vibrionaceae > Vibrio > Vibrio sp. The sequence continues at coordinate 43,471 of NZ_CFHWOM010000022.1, forward strand.
TGAAAATGAGAAAGCGTTGATGGACGTAAATCAGAAATCAAAACAAGCGCTCAGAGCCCTATTAAAATAAGGAAACCATATGCTGCTAATTGAATCTCCAAATCTTGTCATGCGAACAATAACAGAGTCTGACTGGCCTTTGTTTGAACGCTTACATCAAGATGAAGAGGTGATTAGATACGCATTCGATCGACCAACAACGGAAGAGATAAGAAGCCGATTTGATAGCCGCTTACCCAAGTGGGGTTGGGGCAGTCAACATTGGTTATGTTTAGTGGTTGAAGACAAACTTACGTCGAAGCCCGTTGGTGTGACTGGCTTGTGTCAGTCTGAAGAGCATGATAGTCATGTTGAAGTGGGCTATTTACTCCTTCCGGAATTTCATGGCAAAGGGATAGGTACTGAGTCTTTGCTTGCTTTAGTAGAACACACGAAAGGCCACTTTCCAGTCAAGAAATTCAATGCGATAGTGACAGACGGCAATATAGCTTCATGTAAAGTGCTAGAGAAAGTTGGTTTTGTCTTGAAAGAAAGAGAAGCAAACGCCTACCAAATTGGTGGTGTTGAATACGACGATCTTCTCTATAGTTACGAAGTATAAGAATAACTAAAAGTAGGCTTTTAACGCTGACAGTGTAAGTAGCATTTGTGCGGAGTAATAAGTCACCATGATCACATGTCGTGAAAATGCTGAGCTGCTGCGGAATCGATCTATCGCTAACACCACGTCCGAAATGATAAAAATCAACGCCCCCATTGCACCGTAGCCAGCAAAAGGACTACGTACATCGAGCCATACCTCTATAGCCCCCCAAGCCATTACTAGTATTGCGAACGAGTAACCAGCAACAGGTAAACGCATAGCGCCAAGAGTCGGCAGCAAGAGTAGATAGACTATGATGCCGATACATATTAATACAACCGGGACCCAAATATTGAAATGGGCATCGGTTTGACTAAAAAAGGCGTAGCTGTAGAGTAAGTGTGCCAAAAAGAAGCTGACTAACCCGGGTAGGAATTTGTCCTTGGGGTGCATCAAAAAGAGATCGCCGATAGCACTCATAATAAGCCCAAGAGCGATATACAAAGCGTAGGTGCTAAAATCAGTTGCACTTGTATAAGCTAAGAATGCCATCAATATAACTGGCGTAGCTTTTGTAATATAAAACAAATACTTAGTATTTCGTTCAATACTCCAAATATGTAAAGCGCACAATGAAACGATGACTAACCACATAAACCCATTCTCTAAAACAAAAGCAGCATATAAATGCTGCTTTGTAGGGTAAAGTGACTAGGCTCACTACGCAATAGCGTGCTCTAAGATTTGTCGGCTCTCTTCAAGACCAATTTGCTGTTGCTCACCTAACTTCGTCATTCCATGGTCGGATAGCTGCTTGATAACCGCATCAATGGCTTCTGATTTTGATGATTCGTAATCACTAAACTGTGTCTCAACGTCTAATGATAAATAGAAATTCTCTATTGCAGCGATAGTACGCTCAGCTAAGTCATCTCCACTTTCAAGGCCAAACACATTAGTTCCCATTTGCTCAAGCTTAGTACGCTTCGCTTCAAGTTGGTTACGTAACAATGAAGGTTGAACGATTGCAAGCGAGCGAGCGTGGTCTACTCCCCACAGCGCCGTCATTTCATGGCCGATCATATGTGTTGCCCAGTCTTGAGGAACGCCGGAACCGATCAAACCGTTTAATGCTTGGTTTGCCGACCACATGAGGTTTGCGCGCCAAGTGTCGTTGTCGCGCTCCTCGTATGTATCACCAAGTGATTTAAGTGTCTTAAGCAAGGTTTCAGCGTATCCGTCTTGTACCATTGCTCCATGACTAGTCGTTAAGTACTGTTCGCATACGTGTACCCAAGCGTCAACGATGCCATTACGTAATTGCTTCTCTGGAAGAGTTTTCATCACATCAGGGTCAAGAACTGCAAATTTAGGTTGAACAAACGGGGAAAGAAACGCGAGTTTAGTTTGAGTTTCTGCTTTCGTAATTACGGCACCCATATTTGATTCTGAGCCTGTAGCAGGTAGGGTTAAAATAGCCCCTAGGGAAACAGCACTAGTTACTTGATAGTTTCCAGTTAAGATATCCCAGCCGTCGCCGTCATACTTTGCAGCTGCTGCTACGTATTTAGAACCATCAATTACAGAGCCTCCGCCAACGGCAAGAATAAAATTGATGCCTTGTTGTTTAACGATAGCAACAGCTTTATCAAGCGTCTCTTTAGTTGGATTGGGTTCTACACCTGAAAACTCAGTCCACTCGTAACCTTCTAGAGCCTTCGCTACCTGTTCGTAAACGCCGTTTTTCTTGATTGAACCGCCGCCATAAATTACTAAGACTTTACTCTCATTAGTCATCGCTTGAGTGATAGATGAGATTTGCCCTTGGCCAAAAAAGATTTGAGTAGGGTTAACGTAAGTAAATTGCATATCTGAGCCTCTTGCTTCCGTATTGTTATGAATAATGATGAGTTGATACTCGCCACTAATCTTGGTATATGTGCATATTAGTACTAACACGATGGCTGATATAGGCGTGTTTCTCTAAATTTATTGCCTAAAACTCCATAATTATTAGTCAAATTGAACCGGAGGAAGTATGAACCTAGCTAACCTGATGCAGGAGTACGTTGAGTTGAGAGGCTTAAGTGAGTTAGAGGGGATACATCAAACCGAAATTGAAGGTGTATGGTTCTACAGAAGTAGTACTGGTAACGCACGTCAGCCTTTTGTGTATCAATCCGGTGTTATAGTGCTTGGCCAAGGGCAGAAAAATATCTATATAGGTAATACCCCCGTTGCGTACGGGCCAGATGATTACTTAGTAGTAGGGGTACCGATGCCTCTGGAGTGTGAGGCTATGGCAGATTTAGGCGAGCCGCTTCTTGGCTTATCTATAGATATTGATCCTCAGATCCTTCACCGACAAGTCGTACGATTAGAAAAGCTCGGCGTTACACCAACGCAATCGACTGATAGTTGTCACCTTGGGCTAAAATCGGTTCGTATGGAAGCGGGGATGTTAGATACTTGTAAGCGTGTTATGAAAGCCCTACTTGACCCGCACGAATGGCAAATCTTAGGTGACAATTTAAAAGAAGAATTAGTTTATCGAGCTCTGTGTAGTCAAGAGGGACATGTTCTATTTAATTTAGCTCATCATGAAGGACACTATGCCCGAGTAGCAAAAGCGCTAGAAAAGGTACATCAAGAGTATGCTGCGAATTTGTCTGTTCAATCGTTGGCAGAAATAGCGAATATGAGCACATCAGCGTTTCATCAAGCGTTTAGAGACGTGACATTGGAATCTCCAATCCAATACATAAAGAAGGTTCGCTTAAATAAAGCTAAAGAGTTGATTCAACTAGAAGGGAAGAAGGTCAATGACGCAGCTAGACTGGTTGGCTATAACAGTAGCTCGCAATTTTCCCGTGAGTATAAGCGTCACTTCAACGAAACCCCTAAAGGGTTAAAGCTTGCTAGCTAATTACCCTGTTTAAAAAAGAGGAAAGATGAATTTACATAATTACTGTTTTTTTATGAATGGGAATTATTCATAATACGATTCAGATAATCACTAGGTCTAACAGATCTTGTACATGATTACTACATACCCCTATAGGAGATCTAGTCAATCTCTTTGATTAATAAGCCTCTTTGCGAGCCAGCTCAGAGGCTTATTTTTTTGTATATAAAATAAATCAGAATTTGGTTATTGATGCAAAATAAGTAACAAAACATTGCAATGAATGTACATTCATTTGCGAGTCATTTTGGAATATAACCTTTTTTTAGGTGTGATTCTGTCTATGTTATCTATGGTTATTTTGACTAAAGTTTTAAGTTTTCTGCTAGATATGCAGTGAATTTAATACATTGAAACAATAACTTAAGGATAGAACTCTATGCACCTATCAAACGGAACTGCAAAAAAACGTGTATTTACCCTAAGCACGTTAAGCGCTTCATGCTTGATTGCATTCAATAGCTACGCAGCAGTTGACTGTAGCGCATTACCAGAATGGGACACTTCAGCGGTATACAACGGTGGAGATCAAGTTCAACACGTTAATGAAGCTTATCAAGCGAACTACTGGACTCAAGGAAATAACCCGGCAGAAACAGCCGGCCCTTGGGGATTCTGGAAGTCTCTTGGTAGCTGTGAAGGCGGGGTTGTGGTTAATGAACCGCCAGTGGTTTCACTAACTTCACCAACTGCAAATGACACCATTCTAGATGGAGACGCCGTCGCAATTTCCGCGAATGCGAATGACAACGATGGCAGTGTCGTACGCGTTGAGTTTCAAGTTGATGGCGTTGTCGTTGGTGAAGATACAACGGCCCCGTACTCAGCAACATGGACAGCGACAGAAGGTAACCACACCGTTACAGCGACCGCCTTCGATGATAAGGGTGCAGCGAGTGTTGTTAGCTCAACGTCTATTATTGTTGATGCTAGCCAACCTGGTAACGTAGCACCAACGGTAGACGTAAGCCTATCAACGGCAGTCGTTGATGTCGGTGGCGTTGTTACCTTGTCAGCAAATGCAGCTGACAGCGACGGTAGCGTTGAGAAAGTGGATTTCTACGTTGCTGGTACTTTAGTGGGTACGGTAGCAACTGCACCTTATACACTCGATTACACGACAACTTCATCTGGCAGCCTATCTGTGTATGCCAAAGCGACAGACAACTTGGGTAAATCAAGTAATTCTTCAGCAGTTACCCTTAAAGTAAATGGTGCACCTACTGTTGCGACTTGTCGCCCAGACGGCTTATACCAAACCGAAGGCGTGAACGTTCCTTATTGTACGGCTTATGATGAAGAAGGCCGTGAATTGATGGGCGCGGATCACCCTCGTCGTGTGATTGGTTACTTCACAAGTTGGCGTGCTGGAGATGATCCTCAAGCGGCTTACCTTGTTAAAGACATTCCTTGGGAACAATTGACTCACATTAACTACGCGTTTGTCGGCATCGGCCCAGACGGTAAAGTTAACCTTGGTGATGTCAACGATCCAAATAACGCAGCAACGGGCAAAGAGTGGGCAGGTGTTGATATCGATCCTGCACTTGGTTTCAAAGGCCACTTCGGTGCACTCGCGACATACAAAGAGCGACACGGCGTTAAGACGTTAATCTCGATCGGTGGTTGGGCCGAAACAGGCGGTCACTTTGGTGCAGACGGCAACCGAGTGGCAGATGGTGGTTTCTACACTATGACAACTAACGCTGATGGTTCGATCAACCACGCAGGTATTGAGAAGTTCGCGACTTCTGCTGTAGAAATGATGCGTACCTACAAGTTTGACGGTCTGGATATTGACTACGAATACCCAACATCAATGGCAGGTGCAGGTAATCCATACGATAAAGCGTTTATGGAACCGCGTCGTCCTTACCTATGGGCTTCTTACCAAGAACTGATGAAAGTGTTGCGTGAAAAACTGGATGTTGCTTCTGCACAAGACGGTATTCACTACATGTTGACGATTGCAGCGCCATCTTCAGGTTATCTACTTCGTGGTATGGAAACGTTTGACGTTACTAAGTACCTCGATTATGTAAACATCATGTCTTACGACTTGCACGGTGCGTGGAATGATCACGTTGGTCACAACGCAGCATTGTTCGATACTGGTGAAGATTCAGAGCTGGCACAGTGGAACGTTTATGGCACCGCCGCTTATGGTGGCATTGGTTACCTGAATACTGACTGGGCTTACCACTACTTCCGTGGTTCAATGCCGGCTGGTCGTATTAACATTGGTGTTCCTTACTATACGCGTGGTTGGCAGGGCGTAACGGGCGGCACAAATGGCCTTTGGGGCCGTGCAGCGCTTCCTGATCAGACTCAGTGTCCTGAAGGCACGGGTGAAGGTGAGAAGAACAACTGTGGTAACGGTGCGGTTGGTATCGATAACATGTGGCATGACACCGACCCTAAAGGCAATGAAATGGGTGCGGGTTCAGGTCCTATGTGGCATGCGAAGAACCTAGAAAATGGCATTTGGGGCACATACTCTGACGCATACAAACTTGATCCTGTGAACGATCCAACTGATCGCTTTGTGGGTACGTATGAGCGCAATTATGACAGTGTCGCAGTAGCGCCATGGTTATGGAATGCAGAGAAGGGCGTATTCCTATCTACCGAAGACGAAGCGTCAGTGAGCGTGAAAGCGGACTACGTAATCGAAAAAGAAATCGGCGGTATCATGTTCTGGGAGCTAGCGGGTGACTATAACTGTTACGTTCTTGATGCAAATGGTCAGCGCACAACAGTAGATACGACAGAACAAGCGTGTAAAACTGGTAATGGTGAGTACCACATGGGTAACACTATGACCAAGGCTATGTACGAGAAGTTCAAGTCTGCTACTCCTTACGGTAATAAGATCGCTACAGGCGCGATCCCTACTGAAGCTGTAGATATCGCTGTTTCTATCGGTGGCTTCAAAGTAGGTGACCAAAACTACCCAATTAATCCGAAAGTAACGTTTACCAATAACACCGGCCAAGCGATTCCTGGTGGCACGGAATTCCAATTTGATATTCCAGTATCCGCACCGGACAATGCGAAAGACCAGTCTGGTGGTGGCCTAACAGTCATTGCTTCTGGTCATACTCGTGCAAACAATATCGGTGGTCTTGATGGCACAATGCACCGCGTAGCGTTTAGCCTACCGGCTTGGAAAGAGCTACCAGCTGGCGGCACCTACGAGTTAGACATGGTGTACTACCTACCAATTTCTGGACCAGCTAACTATACAGTGAACATTAACGGTGTTGATTATGCCTTCAAGTTCGAGCAACCGGATCTACCACTTGCAGACCTAAATGCAGGTAACGGTGACGGCAATACTGGTGGCGGAGATACTGGTGGTGGCGACACCGGCGGTAACACGGGTAGCGGCACTGTAACAGCATGGGAACCAGGTGTTACTCAAGCAACAAATGGTGACACCTACAGTTACAATGGTAAGTGTTTTGTGGCTAAGAACAGCCCTGGAACATGGGAAACACCAACACAATCGAATTGGTTCTGGGACGAAGTACCTTGTCCACAATAGATTAAGTGTTCATCTCTAAATCAAAAGCCTTGGTAAAAATACCAAGGCTTTTTCTATTTAAATGAATTAGAACTGATAGCTTTCAGGGACAACAACAACACCAGACTCTGAAATATGAAATCGCTTAGCGTCTTCGATGCGATTTAAGCCAATCTCAGTATTAGGTGGGATTTTTACGTGTTTATCGATTATACAATTTACTAATTTACATCCATCCCCAACTTCCACATCATCGAACAGGATACTATCAACGATGGTTGCACTATCATGGATCTTAACGTTTGATGAGATCACACTATGTTGCACCGAGCCACCAGAATTAACGACGCCATTGGCTATCATTGAGTTGATAAAAATACCTTCGTTACCGGTTGCTGAAGAAACAGTACGTGCTGGTGGAAATTGCGGCTCATAAGAGCGTATACCCCAATTCGATTGATAGAGATTCATTGGTGGAATAGGCTCGAGTAGATCCATATTAGCTTGATAGAATGAATCAATGGTACCAACGTCACGCCAATAGCAGTCTCTCGCAACGCGACCTCGGTCTTGGCAGAAGTTGTAGCCATAGACGCATCGTTCATCAATCAATTTCGGAATAATATCTTTACCAAAGTCGTGCGATGAACTCTCCATATTCGCGTCTTCTAATAACGCCTGCTGCAACGTTTCTCGCTCAAAGATATAGATCCCCATTGAGACTAGGCTTCGCTGCTCATTGCCTGGCATTGAAGGGGGAGTTGTAGGCTTTTCGCAAAACGTGTCGATTAGGTTATTCTCGTCGCAGGACAACACGCCAAATGCAGAAGCCTCACTCCTTGGGACATCCATACAGGCGATGGTCAGTTTTGCTTCGTTAGCAATATGGTCTTTTAGCATTTCAGCGTAATCCATCCTATAAATATGGTCGCCTGACAGCACGATGACATGCTTGGCGTCGCTACGCTCAAGTAACCACAGGTTATGATAGATCGCATCAGCAGTCCCTTCATACCACTTGCCGCCTCCACGCATTTGTGGAGGTACAACCGTGATGAACTCGCCTAGCTCTGGGTTGAAAATGGACCAACCATCGCGTAAATGCTTTTGCAATGAATGAGATTTGTATTGGGTAAGGACTAGAATCTGCCTTAATCCAGAATGCAAGCAGTTGGTTAAAGTAAAATCAATGATTCGGTACTTGCCACCGAAGGGGACGGCTGGTTTAGCGCGATCATCTGTCAAAGGACTCAACCTTGAGCCCATGCCTCCTGCTAAGATGATGGTGAGGGTGTCTTGCATACTATTCTCCATAACAGTGCAATGTGATTCATAAAAATCGTAGTACAAGAAACGAGCCAATTTGCTAGTGCTTGTAATTACAGCGTTTACATATGGAGAGTGTGAATGAATGCGTGAATTTAGTGCATGAGTAAGCGAGTATTGCACCAATTTTAGGCGATAGAATCGGATTCTACGACTGACAAAACGCTAACCCGATTTCGCCCAAGCGTTTTCGATTCATATAGCGCGATATCCGCGCGCTTGTAACTTGAACTTGGATCCTGACCGACTTCTGTCACCCCGCCGCTAATGGTGATTCCTAAAGAGCTTTCTAGGTTAATCGCTGTACGAACACGGTTAATGACGATTTCCGCTTCATTTAAAGGTGTGTGAGGCATTATGATTGCAAACTCTTCGCCACCAATGCGAGAAACAATATCGGTTTCCCTTAAATGTTTGGTCAGAATTTCTGAAACTTCGGTAATGGTCTTGTCACCAACGTCATGCCCAAATTGGTCGTTAATTCTCTTGAAATGGTCGATGTCGAGCAGAGCAAGTGTGGCTAATTCACTTTGAGGATAGCGCTTGATTTTCATCGATTGTGAAGACATTTCAATATCGAACTTACGACGGTTCCACAGATTAGTTAGCGCATCTCGCTCACTTAATTCACGGAGACGGTTTTCTAGCTCTTTCCGGTGAGAAATATCGATAAATGAGGCAACATAAAATTGGATGACATCCCGCTTATCTTTGACAGTTTGAATGCGAAGAATTTCAGTGATTTTTGAGCCGTCACGTCGCTTATTAACGACTTCACCTTCCCAAATACCGTGATTTTCGAGTTCTTTCCACATTTCCATGTAGAACTCTTGATTATGCTTTCCTGAAGCAAACGTAGAAGGTTGTTTACCTTTAACATCAGCAAGCTCATAACCACTTACGCGCGTGAATTCTTCATTAACTTGAATGATGCGGTTGTTGTTATCGGTGATCACCATTGCGGACATACCGTTCATAGCGGCCCGAGCGATCTTACTCGCCATGCTATTTTTCTGATGATTGTAATTCCACATGACAAAACTTAGCGTAATTAGAAAGATAATCACCAACAGAAAACTACCTTGAATATACAAATTCCGTCGCGCGTCCTGCTCTATAGAAAGGATATGCTTAGAATCGGACTGAAGAACGAAAATAAGCTCATTGACAAGAGTGGCACCTGAAAGGTTACTTTTGACAAATGAGATCCATGTGTTGCCTTCGGGTACAGTTCCAGATGTGCTGTTTTGAATCTGCGACCAAATAGCTGGATACTGTTTAGCTAGGTTTGAATCTTGATGAGATATAATGAAATTTCCGAAAATAGGCTCATTATTGTTAGACATAAGATAATAGCCTTGATCACTAACGATACTCGGCAAATTGCGGCTGTCTCTTTTATACGCTAAGGAATGGTAAATTCGGTTAAGGTCCAAGTTAGCAATAAAATAGCCTTTTCGAGCCCCCTGAAGCGTAATTGGTATGATGATACGGTAGGCTGGGGTTAAAGGTGTAACGTACTCGCCATTCTCCAACTCAAGGTCTATCCCATAGGCACCAATGCGTCCTTGCTCAATTGTCTGGGCATAATGGAAGTAATCACGATCGCCTTTGAATTGAAGGTGTTCATCTGACACAATTTCCGACACGTTCTCACTACTATTAATTCTGACTATCTCATAGCCATTTGTATCTAAAAAACGAAGTTGAGAGTAGTAGCCCTGCGTTTGGGTGACGAGTAACCAGAAGTCTTTGAGCATATTCAGGTTAGAGTCATTGGGCGTAAGTAGTGCTTGATTAAGCAAACCATTCGATGACAGCGAACGTAGGGAAGTTTTGATTTTACTTAGAGTAACTTGTAGCTCAGCTTTAGAATATTCGAGTTTATTACGATTTTCTTGCTCAACCGCAGAAGCCGTACGCTCACTGATCTTAATATTTTCACTATAGAAGTATAGTGAGGGGACAAAGGCAAGTACGCAAAAAGTAACGATGAATTGTAATAGTAACTTATAGCGAGGAAATGACATTGCCGATTACATAGTCCTAAAGTTGTATAAGTGAGTAATGATAAACGAATTGAATGCCAATTACTGTGAGCATTCATGCATAACGTGACAATCCGAACATCATTCTATATACTGAATGCTATTCTGAATAACTTTAGGTGCGTTTATGAAAATATGGTCTTTAGCAGTAATGGCTCTAGTTGTTACTTTCCCTGCACTCGCAGATGTTTCTATAGAGAAAAGTCGCGTAATCTGTGATAACCAAGGAGCGATGGTGGCATTTATGCAGCGAAAGTCAGTGAAATTGGACCGACAAGCATTGCCGAAAGGGTGTAGTGTTTCCGAAACTAAACGTCGTGGCGAAATTGTTCAGACTTACCCTAAACAAGGGTACCTCGAACTAAAACTGAAAACGGGTAAAAAAGTCTTTGTCGATAAAGACGCAATTAACCGCAGTTAATAAAAAAGCACCTCTTTGAGGTGCTTTTTGTTTTCAGGACTTCATGTAGGGGGGGGGATATTAGGCCTGAGCTTCAACTCGTTTAACTTGGTCACGAGACTTTAGGAACGCATAAGTGAAACCTGTTACCGCTGTACCAGCTGCAATTGCAACTAAGTACATTAGTACTGGAGAGATTGCGTTAGGGATAAGCAGCACGAACAAACCACCGTGTGGTGCCATCAGTTTTGCGCCAAACAGCATAGATAGAGCACCGGTTAGTGCGCCACCTACCATACATGATGGGATAACACGCATTGGATCTTTCGCTGCAAATGGGATTGCACCTTCAGAGATAAAGCACAGACCAAGAACGAACGATGCTTTACCCGCTTCACGCTCGCTTTGCTCAAACTTGTTCTTAGCAAGGAATGTCGCGAGGCCCATACCAAGAGCCGGAACCATACCTGCTGCCATGATTGCCGCCATTGGAGCGTAAGTTTGCGAAGCCAATAGACCCACACCGAATGCATAAGCAGCTTTGTTTACTGGACCACCAAGGTCGAAACACATCATCGCGCCAAGGATAATACCCAGCAGTACTGCGCTGTCTGAACCCATGTTGTTTAGGAAGTCAGTCAAGCCGTTCATGATACCTGAAACCGGGCCACCCACGATGTAAATCATCACTAGACCCGTGAACAGTGTCGCCACGAAAGGAATGATAAGGATCGGTTTAAGCGCTTCCATCGATTGTGGCAAGTTCACTTTGTCAGCAAGGAACTTCGCTGCGTAACCGGCAATGAAACCAGCGGCGATACCACCAAGGAAACCTGCGCCAGTTGAGCTTGCAAGCATACCTCCCACAAGACCCGGAGCCAGACCCGGACGGTCAGCAATCGAAAAGGCGATGAAACCTGCAAGTACTGGAATCATCAGAGCGAATGCCGAGCCACCACCGATAGTCATCAGTGCTGCGGCTAGCGTGCCTTCTTCTTTAAACGCTTCGATACCGAATACGAAGGATAGGGCGATGATCAAACCTCCGGCAACAACCACAGGAAGCATGTGCGATACACCCGTCATTAGGTGTTTGTACGCTCCTTTCTTCTCTTCCGTTGCTGATGATGCGCTAGAAGAACCTGAGTGTTGGTATACGCTTGCTTGTTCAAACGCTTTGTCCATCTCTTCAGCGGTTTTCTTAAGAGCTGGACCAGTCTTAGTGCGGTACATCTTCTTACCGTTGAAGCGGTCTAGAGGCACTTCGATATCGGCTGCAATTATCACTAGATCCGCGTCTGCGATTTCTTGGTCAGTCAGTTGGTTTTTTGCACCCACTGAACCACGCGTTTCCACTTTGATTTGGTGACCACGACGTTTGCCTTCTTCTTCTAGTG
>NZ_CFHWOM010000023.1:0-55354 GCF_984391705.1 Vibrio sp.
GAGCCGTTAGATGATTGTAGCGCCAAGTCACGCATACGTTGCAGGATGTTGGTACTCTCATTCATTGCACCTTCTGCAGTTTGTGCAATAGAGATACCGTCGTTTGCATTCTTCACCGCCATGTCTAAGCCACGGCTTTGAGAAGTCAAACGGTTTGAGATTTGTAGGCCAGCAGCATCGTCTCGAGCACTGTTGATTTTGTAACCCGAAGACAGACGCTCCATCGATTTCTGCATACCTTCAGCTGCACCGTTCAGGTGTCGCTGAGCAGTCATCGCAGACACGTTAGTGTTTACGTTAATTGCCATATTTGATCTCCTTAGGCATTGGGGCGATGTGCCTTTGCGTCTCTCACCTCGCATCAGCACATCTCATTTCTCTCAATCCTTTAACGGCGGACTTAGATTAACCTTTAGGAGAAAATTAACTTTTTTACGATTTATTTGGCTTTAACAGCTAAAGTGTGATTTGGGTTCAAAATGGATTTCGACATCACTTTTTAATATCAATAACTTACAAGATTTAGTCGTTAAAGCGACTTATAAAGAATTTTTCAGCCCAAAACAAAAAATCCAGCCGAAGCTGGATTTTTTAATTGAGCTCTTGATTAGCCTAGTAGGCTTAATGCCGAGTTTGGCGCTTGCTTCGCTTGAGCAAGAATAGAGCTTGAAGCTTGCGATAGAATTTGTGACTTGGTCATTGAAGTCGTTTCTTTTGCGAAGTCCGTATCTTTGATTCGGCTCTTAGACGCATTCACGTTTTCGTTGATGTTGTCTAAGTTGTTAATCGCGTGGTTGAAACGGTTTTGGAATGCACCCAGTTCAGCACGGTGGCTATCAACATATTTCAAAGCTGAGTCGATGATAGCAACAGATTCTTGCGCACCACCTACTGATGTCACGTCGATAGTGTCAACTGTTACAGCTTGGCCGTCTTGCATACCTAGCTCACCCGCTAGACCACCACCGAAGCTAACTTCACCTTCTACTTTGTTAGTACCAGCGAAAACTTGCAGCTGACCATCTTCGTTTACAGACGCTTTAACCATGTCTGTCTGACCGTTGATGTATGTTGCTAGTTCTTCAATATCATCACCCGCTTTAGCAGAGATGTTGATTGTCTCTTCTTCACCGCCTTTAGCAGTTAGAGTGATTGATAAGTCATTCGAACCTGCTTGAACAGTCCAGTTCTTGTCTTTACCGTTTTCAGCTTGGTAACTCGTACCACCCATGCCAACGTTATCTGAACGCATGTCATTCAGAGTTAGCATTACCGCTTCACCATTGTCCGCACCAATTTGGAATGACTTGGTATCGTAAGTGCCGTTTAGTAGTTTGTTACCACCGAACGATGTCGTTTCTGCAATACGGTTTAGCTCGTCGTTTAGAGCTGTAACCTCTTCTTGGATTGCTACACGCTCAGACTTAGAGTTAGAGCCGTTAGCAGATTGTAGCGATAGGTCACGCATACGTTGCAGGATGTTCGTTGTCTCATTCATCGCACCTTCAGCAGTCTGCGCGATAGAGATACCGTCATTCGCGTTACGTACCGCTACGTCTAGACCGCGGCTTTGTACGTTTAAGCGGTTAGAAATTTGTAGACCCGCTGCATCGTCTTTTGCACTGTTGATCTTAGAACCAGATGACAAACGCTCCATTGAAGTTTGTTGAGCATTGTTCGCGCTATTTAGGTAACGCTGAGCTGTCATCGCTGATACGTTAGTATTTACATTCACTGCCATGGTGATTTCTCCAATTGATTTTCCGATGTTTCCGGTTTCCGACGTCTCGGAAAACCAAGTAGTTCTCTCAAAGTTACTTTTATTAACGGCGCAGTTCGGAAAACCTTGAGGATTTTTTTAAGTTTTTTTTGAAAAAAGTGCATTTGGGAAGGAAAACGTGACCAACAGGAAAAAATCTTAAAAAAAGCATTTTTTTTATTAAAGCTTTCTTTTGAGCTGTCGATATCTTTCTCTTTTATGAGAATAAAGCATTCTCAGATTCGATTAACCTAGTAAGGTTAAGGCAAGGTTTGGCTGTTGCTTCGCCTGCGCCAAAATAGAAGTACTCACTTGCTGTAAGATCTGTTGCTTGACCAATTGAGTCGTTTCTTTCGCGTAATCGGTATCTTTGATTCGGCTATTCGAAGCCGCCAAATTCTCATGCACATTATCTAGGTTAGTAATGGCATGATTAAAACGATTTTGTAGGGCGCCAAGCTCTGCACGATGGCTATCAACGTATTTCAGAGCGGTATCTATAACTGATACCGCGCGCTGAGCGCCACCGACATCAGAAATATTCAAATTATCAACAGCTTCATAGCCTGCTAGACCCATTTGTAGTTGATCAGCCAAACTGCCAGAGAATGAGATTGCGCCCGCCGTCTCTGTACCAGCCATAAAAATTTGCAGCTGCCCATCTTCATTTACCGAAGCAGAAACCTTGTCTGTTTGACCATTGATATAAGTCGCAAGCTCTTCGATATCATCGCCAGCTTTGGCTTTAATTTGAATCGTTTCTTGTTCACCGCGGGCATTGGTGTATTCCATGTTCAATACATGATTGCCCTGATTCACCTGCCAATCATCACCTGCTTTTCCGGCCGCGATATAACTGAAACCACCCATCTCTAAACTATCTGAGCGCATGTTCTTCAGCGATAACTGAACCGCTTCACCCGAACTGGCACCAATTTGAAAAGAAGAAGAGGCAAATGAACCATTGAGCAATTTTCGACCACCAAAAGAGGTCGTTTCAGCGATTCTATTCAATTCGTCATTTAAAGCGCCCATTTCTTCTTGCAAGGCAGTTCGCTCGGCTTGGCTGTTTGAACCATTCGATGACTGCAAAGAAAGGTCACGCATACGCTGCAGAATATTGGTCGTTTCATTCATCGCCCCTTCGGCGGTCTGCATGATTGAAATACCATCGTTGGCATTTCGTACGGCCACGTTCAAGCCACTCATTTGAGTTTCTAAACGATTCGATATTTGAAGACCCGCTGCATCGTCTTTAGCACTATTAATACGACTCCCCGAAGCTAAGCGCTCCAGAGATTGATTCAGCAAATCTGTCGCATTCGTCAGGTGACGCTGCGCAGTCATTGCAGAGACATTCGTATTAACAGTAATGGCCATTTCTATTGGTTTCCTTTTATGGGCTACCTTATGTATCGGCCTTAGCTGTAATTCTTTAGTCTATTTGTACAAAAAAGCCGAGCAACATGGCTCGGCTATTCATCTGTTATGTAAAGCTGTCTGTTCAGTGCACTTACTTAAGCTTTAGTGACTGCAACATTTCAACAGAAGGAGCAAAGAAGTATGCACCAGTCACAGCTTTAGTAAAGCGCAGAAGTTGGTCTGTTTTTCCATCTGTCACACCGTACATGCTTTCAAGCATCGCTTTAAAGTTATGCAACGTGTTACAGTAAGCAATAAATAACAGGCCATGCTCACCAGATACGCTGCCGTATGGCAAGCTGTGACGTACAATCTTCAACCCTTTACCTTCTTCTTTAATATCTACTCGGCCGACATGTGAAGCGGCAGGTACATCATCTAACTCAATAGAGTCAGGCTTAGTACGGCCAATCACTTTCTCTTGCGCTGAAACATTAAGACGGTTCCATGAAGGTAGATTATGGATAAAGCGCTGCACCATCACGTAACTGCCACCCGCAAACTCGCCTTCAGGAATAATGGCCACCTCTTGACGTTGACCATCTTTCGGGTTCTCTGTGCCGTCAACGAAATCCGTCATATCACGGGAATCTAGGTAACGGTAACCGTAGGTTTCATCTACCACATCAACATTCTCTGCCGCTTCTGCAAAGAACTTACGCAATAAATAAAAGTGAAGATCATGGCGGTTAGAGTGGCAATGCAAGAGCACATCTACATCACTACTTGGCGCAATGACTTCGCCTTCACCCAGTTCTGGAAAATCAATTAACTCCGCAGGAACCTCTGCATCAACCTGATTCCAGAAAGAACGAGTGAACGCAACGGAAAGAGTTAGGTCCGCCCCTGGTTGTTGCTGATTCAACTCAGCGACTAAAGTTGGTAGAGATTGAAGCTGCTCTAAAACGGCTTGTAGATTTTGCTTCACCTTGAGCAAGGTGTATTGAGCAAATGGACCAGCTTCAGGAAGAATTGCACTTTGAGGGTTTGACATGGATGTTCCTCACAATAATGTTTTGCACAGTGTATTTTGTTTTATAATCAAGATATTGACTCTGATCAGCACTAACTCAATCAAGTTGCAGGCGGGTTATAAAAGGCGTCGCGAACGCTGCGGCTCTTGAACACATACAAGCCAAACCAAAGTAGCACGAGCATCGTTATACCATTGGCCCAACTAAAAGCGCCTTGCTGAAGGTAAACGTGATACACACTCTGGCTAAACTGACTGGCTACGGTCAATAAGGTAATGCCTTTCCCCCAGCTCACCACTTTATTTACCCACGCTCTTTCAGGGTTTCGCAAGCTAATTAGCCACATCAAGAAGATGCTTGGTAACCCCATCGCTAAACCCAAATAAAGCATAGAGTGATCAGGATAGACGATATTGAGGATCTTGCTGCCACTTTCACGGCTCGCACCCGCAACGACAAATACGACCCACGCCTTGGCCATAAACAACCAGCCTAACCACAACCATTTTGGCGCTTTCAAAAATCCATGTTTGTCGTATTGTTCTAATGAGTACCGCACAAATCCCTACAACATCTTCATTTCAATGAGTTTCAATGTAACTCAATGAAAGAAAATATCTATCAGAATTTTGTTAAGGCTGTCGATTTCGCACCGACTTTAAGGAAAACCAGACAAAGGCAACCAGCAGTAGGACTGGTAATCCCCAAAGCAAACTGTTTCGCCAAGAAAGACTCGGTTTATACAGCACAAATTCTCCATATCGTGCCTTCATAAAGTCGATCACTTGTTGTTCGCTTTCTCCAGCATTAATTTTTTCAAACACAATTAAGCGCAAATCTTTCGCCAATGGCGAGTTCGACTCAACCAAGTTTTGGTTTTGACATTGGGGGCAGCGCAACGATTTAGCGAGTTCAATAGCACTTTTTTGTCTTTCCGGTGACGTAAATTCGAACAACTCAACTTGAGCCTCTAGTTCACTATCCGCAGCGGCAAATAATGGCGTTTCTTGAGCGAACAGACTTGAGGAACTGAAGAGTAAAGCAAGGTAAATCAACAAATTTCGAAGCATGGGTTATCTATCACTTTCAAAATAATGAGCCATGTGTGTTTTCCACGCAGTTTGATTGAGCAGCCCAAAGTGCTTGTAGACAATTTCACCTTGTCGGTTAACGACGTATGTTTCCGGCGTTCCTACGATCCCCAAATCTATTCCAAGCGCACCCTTTGGATCGAACATCACTTGCTGATATGGATTTCCCTTTGCTGCTAAGTAGTTTTGAGCTGAGGACTTTTGATCGCGATAATTAAGACCAATAAGCGGCACGCCCATACTTGCTAACTGATTAAGGAATGAATGCTCCGCTTTGCACACACCACACCAAGAAGCCCACACATTCACCAATTGGTAATCATGAATAAATAACGTATCGCTTTGTACCAGTGTGTCAGTAGCAAAAACACTCACCGGTAGGGAAGGAAACTGACGTACGATTGGCTGACTACTCGGACCAAACTCATCAGATTGAAGTCCTGCGACTAAGAACCCAATAAACCCGGCCAACAGAAATATAAATAAGAAAACTTTACGATTGTTGAATAACGCCATGCGTGACTCTCGGCTTAGTCAAAGAAAAGGATCGGACCAAAGGAATAAGACCACCGATCATCGCTAACATCGCCCCGCCCCAGATCCAACCGATATAAGCTCGATATTGTATTTTGACTGCGTAAGCCTTGCTATCAACCTTAGCGCCTAATGTGACATAGTAGTCACCATGCCAAGTAGAACGAATAGCAGGCTCACTCATATTCATCACTCGAACGGGATAGTGACGACGCTCTGGAGTCAGTGTAAAAGCCGTTTTTCCCGGAGAAGAAAACTCTATGACTCCCTGCTCGGCGGTATAGTTTGGTCCAACGTACCATTCAGTGGCCAAATAAGTGATTTGCCAGTCAGCCAACTCCGTCGTTGTGCTCGGCTCCATTTTTCGATTGAGCTCATAGGAATGCTGGCTATTCATGCTTGCCCCGACACACACCAGAGCAAGACCAACATGTGCGAGCAGCATAAAGTTAGCTTTACGAACTTTCACCCCAAAATACATATGACTAATGACCACCCATGAGCCAAGCATCCAGACAATTAAAGTCGCAACAGAAAGCTGTTCAACTTGGAGTAAATAAACCGCAGCACCAACCGCGCAGGCCACAGCAAACATAAGCCCTACATAGCGCCAAGCCAAATGACTGCCATGATGCCACTTCATTAGAGGTGCCCATCCCATTCCTAACAAGGCGATTATCGCAAGAGGTTGAATTAGGGTATTGAAATAAGGCGCACCTACTGAGATGGAACCAAAGCCAAGAAGCTCATAAACCATAGGGTAGAACGTGCCGAGAAACACGGTAAAGGTCGCAACAGTCAACAAGCCTGCCGCCAGAAGAGTTAAATATCCACGCCCCACGATTGAACGTAAACGATCACTTCGAATTGTCTCACTTTGACGCAGCAGCAGCACAAATGAACACAGTAAGGACACAGCTAAAATAAGTAATAAGGCGACTCCTTTACTCGGGTCGACCGCAAACGCATGTACAGAGGTGAGTATTCCAGAGCGTACGATAAACGTGCCCAGAATACTTAAACAAAACGTCACTAATGCAAGACTAAGCGACCACATCTTAAGTTGTTGATGCTTCGAAGAGGCGATCAAGGTATGAAGCAGTGCAGTCCCCGTTAACCAAGGAAGTAAAGAGGCATTCTCAACCGGATCCCAGAACCACCAGCCGCCCCAACCTAACTCGTTGTACGCCCACCAAGAGCCTACAACGATCCCTAAGGTCAACAATACCCATGATGAACTCGCCCAAATACGGCAATCGCTGGTCCAGCGGTTATCGTATTCCGGTTCAAGCAACGCGGCCAGCGCAAACGCCAGTACAGTCGAAAAACCAATGTAACCAAGATACAGCAGAGGTGGGTGAAAGATAAGACCGACATCTTGCAACATCGGATTTAAATCGCGTCCTTCCGTTACAAATACCTCGCTGTAACTAAACGGATTTGACGCGAGCAAGGTAAACCAACTAAACGCGGCAACAAACCCCATCATTACCCACAAAACATGTTGAATGAAACGAGACTGTTGACGTGAATGAAAGGAGATTAAGCCACTCCACAAACATAAGGTGAACACCCAAAACAGCATTGAGCCTTCATGACCTCCCCAAACCGCAGCTAACTTGAAAAAGTCAGGTAAGGCAGAGTTAGAGTGTGAAGCAACATAAGCGAATTGAAACTGATCATTAAAGAATAAGCTGGCGAGTATTGTCAGACTTAACGTCGCCAACATTGTCATCAAACGAGCAAGATAAGTTAGGGCAAGAGAGGGCTTATCGCTCTTCATTCGTTGCCAAGCAAACACGATAAAGCTCTCGGTACTCAATACAGCAACCAATACCAGTGCAAACAGCCCTAACTCCCCTAGCATAGTTACACGACCGTCATCTGACCTGCGTACAGAATAAAAGTACGCAACATTAGAACACCGACCAAGCTCAGCATAGTCACAACAAAGATATACCCTCCATTGTGGCGAACTTCTTTTGGTGAAACAGCGTTAAGTATTAGCGGTATGACCATGCCAATTAAGATGACACCGAACCAGAACCAATTGGACCAGAATCCTCCTCCAATTGCATTCCACGCCGCCACTTCATTTTGACCGCCACTAAAGATTAGGCCAGTAAAGAAGGTTACTAACACAAATAGCTCAAACAATACCACCGGACGCTCGAAACCATGAATCCAAGACACGCTTGGGCTTGAGACTGGCTCTTTAAATACCAAAATACCGAACAACAAACTCGCTGCTGCACCTGACGATAAGCTTGAGAACAAGAACAAAATAGGCAGTACTGGGTTATTTAGCATTGGGTATGTTTTCAACGCTGACAGTAAGAAGCCCGTGTAAGCGGCAAGCACTAAGGCTAAGAAACCTAAGAATAGCTCAAGCGGATTATTGAGCTCTTTCGCTTTGAGCAAAATACCATCAACAAAGTCAAGCAAACCACTTGGTAACTTACCTTCACAAAAGCTGATAATTGGATTGCGGAAAAGAACACCAATCCAAACAAACAACACCGCCATGTAAACCTGGAACAGAATCACGCCCATCGACATTACCGAAGTAACGTTGAAGTAAATCATGATCTTCCAAAACTCTAACGGTTTGGTTAAGTGAAATACCAAGATCAAGAGCCCTACGATGATGCCAAATGGCGCTAACCATGCCATGGCCTTCAAAATACCGTTGTTGGCCGGGTCCCCTTCGATCACTTTACGGCGCAGATAGATGCCTATCATAACCGCACCTGCAGACATACCCGCTAAGAACAAGTAAACCGCAATGATCCAATCCCAAACCA
Source organism: Vibrio sp. (assembly GCF_984391705.1). Classification (NCBI taxonomy): domain Bacteria; kingdom Pseudomonadati; phylum Pseudomonadota; class Gammaproteobacteria; order Vibrionales; family Vibrionaceae; genus Vibrio; species Vibrio sp. The sequence continues at coordinate 8,585 of NZ_CFHWOM010000023.1, forward strand.
GAGAGTCGAAGTGAAAAGCACTTTCAAATCCATTCATTATGATATCTCCCCTTTCTGATGAGGAACCTTATACAATTTCGGTTTCGTTCCTAGGTGGGACTTATCGCGATAAACCACTTCCGATTGCAACACTTGATTGATTTCACTGTTTGGATCGTTCAGATCGCCAAAAATCAATGCTTTCGTTGGACAAGATTCAACACACGCCGGTAACTTACCTTGCGCCAAGTTGGTATCACGACAGAAGTTACATTTGTCAGCTGAGTTATCTTCAGGGTTAAAGAAACGGACTTGGTAAGGACATGCCGCTAAACAGTAACCGCAACCGACACATTTCTCTTTATGAACATCGATAATGCCTGTCTTCTCATCTTTATAGGCCGCCCCAGTAGGACAAACATAGACACATGGCGGGTTTTCACAATGTTGGCAAGATTTTCGAGTAAAACGGTAATCAACATCAGGAAACTCACCTTGAGGCTCACTACGAATGATCTCTAAGCGAGAAACGCCTTCCGGTACTTTATTCACTTCACGGCAGGCATCGGTACACGCAGTACATCCTATACAGGCAGTCTCATCATGGACCATTCCGTACAGTTTGTTACCTTCCTGTTCAACATTAGCGAGCGTTTTTCGGCTGTTCAAAACAGCAGTTCCCGCCACGCCAGTAGTGAATATTAGTGCGCTAGTACCAGCTAAAAAGTTTCGTCTAGAACAACTCATATCACTGCTCCTTCTTCTGCTGGTTAAAGTCAGAATGGCAGTCAACACAAAGCTTGATCTTCTCTTTGCGCTCTAAGCCAAGTACTTTGGTTTTGCTCGCATGAACATCATGGCAGTTCGAGCAAGTTAGATTCTTCGCATGAACATCATGAGTCCAACTGTCATCACGTAAGTATTGAGGCTGGTGGCAATCGGTACACTGGCTATTAGCTTTTAGTATCTCTGCCGGATCTAAAAAGGTTTTGTCCGTTCCTGGTTGAGATTGAGCGCTTGAGTATTTGGTGACGACCGGCGCACCTTCACGATGATCAGGTCCGATATTGTTATGGCACTCTGTACACGTAACTTCTCGTCCGAGGATTTTATGCGCATCCTCCCCGTGAGAACCCTGTAAAGACTGTTTAGAATCCTTATGACATTGGACACATTTGTAATCCTTGTCACGGATAAGTGTGACTTCATGGCGAGCGCTTTGGCCTTCAGATTGCAAGCTTGAAGTGTCGGCAACGGCATGAAGAGAATAACCATAGAGGCAAAATGCGAGAAGAGATTTCAGCATTATGACTATGGCCAACTTAATATTGCCCATATTATCCTTTCCTTATTCCAGTTCTTAAATTTGCAGGAGCAAAAATAATATCTGGTCAAAATTAATACCCTCTGATAACGAGAAATATCGCAATCAAATGAGATCAATTCTTATTTTGGAATTTAGCCACAACGCTATATGAATATAGTCTACTCCTCTGACTCTTTAGAGGTAGAGCAGACTGTCTAAAAATCGATCTGAATCACCTTTATTTTCACATGGATTTATACGTAAACCATTGATGCAAATGACATTCATTACTATCTAAAAATATCCTAACTACCCCTTTAGGGGTATTAATAACTTAATTTGAGCTAGGTCACTGGGTGAAATTGATCTACCTCAATGAAGAGTTATTACTAAGTTATTTTATTTATTTCTTTTTATTACAATTTATTTCAGTTCTCCAATTCTTAATTTGGGTGTAGCCAGTTCACAACGCTGTTTATAACAAACGGAATTATGGAGATAGCACTGTGAAAAAATTGCACTGGGTACCAAGATCCGCAGCGGCAATATTGTTATTGGCAGGCTCAGTAATGAGCGGAGCCAGCTTCGCTGCATCAGAAAATAAAGACCTCATTGATCCAAGAAACGATGCTTACGAGCAACACCATCCGGATCAATATCAGTCATGGAAGGCAACCTCAGAAAGCCAACATATAGAAGACGCACTCGCTGAAGACCCTAATATGGTCATTATGTGGGCAGGTTACGGCTTTGCTAAAGATTACAACAAAGCGCGCGGCCACTTTTACGCCCTTGATGATGTCCGTCAAACATTGCGCACTGGCGCTCCTCAAGACGAAAACTCAGGCCCTATGCCTATGGCATGTTGGAGCTGTAAAAGCCCTGATGTAGGCCGTGTCATCGATGAGCGTGGAGAAGACGGCTACTTTGAAGGCAAATGGGCTCGCTTAGGTGAAGAGATTGCAAACCCAATCGGCTGTGCAGATTGTCATGATACGCGCAGCGAAGGCTTCAAAAACGGAGAGCCTGCTCTTGCCTTGGCTAAGCCGTACGTAGAGCGCGCATTTCAGGCGATTGACAAACCTTTCGACAAACAATCCCGTCTTGATCAACAAGCGTCCGTTTGTGCTCAGTGCCACGTAGAATACTACTTTACAGGGCCAACCAAAGCCGTGAAGTTCCCCTGGGATATGGGCACATCAGTGGATGAAATGGAACAATACTACGACGCGCTTAACTTTAAAGACTGGACACATAAGGTGTCAAAGGCACCGATGTTAAAAGCGCAGCACCCTGGTTATGAGACTTGGCGTGATGGTGTTCATGGTAAAAACAAAGTGGTTTGTGTCGATTGTCATATGCCAAAAGTAACCAAAGAAGATGGTACGGTATACACCGACCATAAAGTAGGCAACCCATTTGATCGCTTTGAAGACACCTGTGCCAACTGCCACACTCAAACTAAAGAGCAAATGCATGAAATTGTTTCAAGCCGTAAAGCGCAAGTTCTCAACATGAAACTGACTGCTGAGAAGCAGATTGTTGCCGCACACTTTGAAGCAGGAGCAGCGTGGGATGCTGGTGCGACAGAAGCAGAAATGAAAGATATCATACAAGATATCCGCCATGCTCAATGGCGCTGGGACTATGCGATCGCGTCACATGGTGTGCATATGCACGCACCTGAAGTTGCCCTTGAAGTTTTGGGAACTGCGGTAGATAAAGCAGCAGATGCGAGAACTAAGCTAGTACGCCTATTAGCGAAAAAAGGCATTACAGACCCCGTCGAGTTACCTGACATCTCAACCAAAGCTGCAGCTCAGCAAGCTTTAGGTATGGACATGGATAAGATGAATGCAGACAAAGAGCACTTCTTAAATACCGTGGTTCCAGAGTGGGATAAAGCTGCAGAAGCTCGCGAATCAAAATACTAACGAGCCTTTCAATCCAATAAAAAAACCGGCGTTTTTCGCCGGTTTTTTATGTTTACTCGCTCAGTTGGTCGACAGCAGCGAACACCGAATCCATAAACACAGCGAAGCTAGCCAACGATTACTCCGTAGAAGAAGCATTGTTCGCTAGCATCTGTTTGGCTAGATTTAGTGAATGGATAACCGAGGCTCTATCTAATTCTCGGTCCTGCGAATCTAACATTGCTGTCCAGGTATCAATCGCTTGCTGATAACGAAAGCTAATGAAATGGTCACTAGCAATTAATGAAAGTGCAGTTAAGTTAGCAGCTTCTTTTTCCAGCGCTTTATCGAGCAACTGCTGAACTCCTTCATCAATAACTTGGTTGTTTAAGTAATACTGCGCGGTCGCTTTAGCGGCAAACTGACTGGCTGTTGGTTGTTCACTCAGACGAATAGCATAGTCAAAGCACGTGAGTGCTGCGTTAAAGTCTTGCTCATTCAAATATCCATGACCGAGTTGAAACCATAACTCTGCTTGGTTTGGATCTTGTTTAAGCTTTTGTTGAATAGCACTGATTTGGTCACTGTAACTAGGGAGATCTTGGCTGATTTCAGGTTGAACAGGCGGCGTTCCTTTTAACCACCAAAACAGAGGAACCGCAATGACCGCACTAAAAAACACCACTTTTTTCACACTATGCGCCTCATGCCGTAAATCTCAATTCAGCTTTAATTATATCGTGTTAGGATACTCGTATCTTTGATCCAGCAGTATTTATCTCATGAACAAAAAAGTCGTCCCGTCACAAGAAACCCAGCAAGATGCAATGAAAATTGCTAAAGCCACACAAAAGCCCGGACAGACCAAAGAGCAAACTAAACTGATCGCTCAAGGGATTGAAAAAGGGATAGCTCAATACAAAAAACAGCAAAAAGAGAAATCACGCCAAGCTGACAAGGCAAAAAAGAAAGCGCAAAAAGCTAAGCGCAATGAGCACATCAACGACACAGCAGAAAATCATACAGAACAGGTAACTGCGCCCAAAACCAAGTCTTCAATGCTACCTTGGGTACTACTAGCTCTCAGTTGGATTGGGTTTATTGTTTATGTCACACAAGCTAATTAGTTGCATTCACCACATCTCGCTTGGTTTGGTCGCGACAGTGTTATTGACCGGCTGCACTTCTCCTATGAACCGCTTAGATACGCAAGCACAAGATGTTCACCTAAGGATGGATGCCGGTTTTAATGCTGATGATTGCCAATGGCTAGGAGAGGTGACGGGCAGTGAGGGGCATTGGTATAACTACTTGTTTTTTACCAATGATGTCATGGTACAAGGTGCAATGAATGATATAAAAAATCGCGCCAAGAAGCTTGACGCGAATACCGTGTTTGTCACTGCTCCTCAAGACTTCACCACATCTTTTACAGTGATGGGTAGTGCCTATCGGTGTACAAAATAAACTAAGCTTTAAAGCCTAAACTGGCTGCGATGTCTGGCTCTCTATCGATGACCCACTGGCTATCAAATGGGCCCCAATCAGAGAGCTGGTAATACCCATCGTTGTGACGTCGCCCATCTTGAACAAACATCAACTCAATACCTATGCCAGGAAGAGCCTTAATGACATCTTGAATTGTTCGGCGTGGCCACCCAGTCTTTTCAATCAGTTTCGGAACGTTTGGTCGTTCCAGATTCTCGACAAGCAGCGCTAAATACAATCGCCTTGCAAAAACAGGACTCAATTCCATTGATACCTCCTATAAAATTCTAAGGTCATTATTTCTGTTTTGCCCAAGCATGTGTTGCGTTTGATCAATAACTCGACATTCGCGACTTCGTGAAACACATTTTTTTTGCCTGTTGAAATATATCGATCACACTTTTTGTCTCAACACTGAGTTCCTGATAGGATGCTGAAATAACTAAAAAGTCACTTCAAAGGGTTTCTTATGACAATTACCATGTATGGTATTCCTAATTGCGACACCATTAAAAAAGCCAAAAAATGGTTGGAAGCAGAGGGCGTCGATTTTCAATTTCATGATTACCGCAAGCAAGGTATCGACAAAGCAATGGTCGAAACATTCTGTCAGCAATTAGGCTGGGAAAATGTCCTCAATAAACGCGGCACGACCTATCGCCAACTTACCCAAGAGCAAAAAGATGGCTTGAACGAAGCCAATGCCATTGAGCTATTAGTCGAGCAACCAGCGATGATTAAGCGCCCTATTTTGGTATCTGGCGAAAACTACCACCTTGGTTTTAAAGCGGATCAATACGCTGCCATTTTTTCATAAAGATAAGTAAAGGATTTCAAGGATGACAGATAGCCCTACACTGGCTCTCGCAAAGTACTTAATCAGTCGTCAATCGGTAACACCTGAAGATGCCGGTTGCCAAGATGCGATGATCGAACGTTTAAAAGCACTCGGATTCGAAATCGAAGTGATGGTATTTGAAGACACCACTAACTTCTGGGCGCGCCGAGGAACTGAAGCGCCACTATTTGCGTTTGCAGGCCACACAGACGTCGTTCCTGCGGGTAACTTAGACCAGTGGAACACGCCACCATTTGAGCCAACTGAAATCGAGGGCTACCTCCACGGACGTGGAGCTGCGGATATGAAAGGCTCCCTAGCCAGTATGATTGTTGCAGTTGAACAGTTCATTGCCGAAAACCCAAATCATAAAGGTTCAATTGGCTTCCTAATTACCTCTGATGAAGAAGGCCCTTTCATTAATGGCACGGTGCGTGTTGTTGAAACACTCATGGCACGTGGTGAAAACATCGACATGTGTATTGTTGGTGAACCTTCGAGTACAGAAGTCGTCGGAGATGTAGTGAAAAATGGCCGCCGTGGTTCAATAACGGGCGATCTGACGGTTAAAGGTACACAAGGCCACGTTGCCTACCCTCACCTTGCGAATAACCCAGTGCATCAATCGTTAATGGCGATTCATGAACTTGCTACTACCGAGTGGGATCAAGGTAATGCTTACTTCCCACCGACAAGCTTCCAAATCCCAAATGTCCATGCGGGCACTGGGGCTTCAAATGTTATCCCAGGTGAGTTTAATGTTCAGTTCAACTTGCGATTCAGTACCGAACTAAACAACGACATGATCGTTAACCGTGTTGTCGAAACTTTAGATAAGCACGACCTTGACTACGATCTAAAGTGGACATTCAATGGTGACCCGTTCTTAACCGATACTGGTGCACTGCTGGACGCTGTAGTAGATGCCGTTGATGCGGTTAACCAGACCAAACCAGCACTACTCACCACTGGTGGTACATCTGATGGCCGATTCATTGCACGTATGGATTGCCAGGTCGTTGAATTAGGCCCAGTTAACGCAACCATTCACAAGGTGAACGAGTGTGTGAAGATTGACGACCTAGAAAAACTCACCCAGATGTATCAAAAAACGCTAGAGAACCTTCTCGCGTGAAAATGAGTGCAGAGCAGCTGACAGGTAAAGTATCCACCCACTTGGTGGATACTTTAATCGGCCAAAAGGTTTTTCTAATACATCAAGATGTGCGAGAAGATTTGCTCGCGCTTAAACAAGCAGCAGATGACTCAGGTTTTAACTTAAACATTGCGAGCGGCTTTCGTGACTTTGCACGTCAACAGATGATCTGGAATCGCAAGATGTCTGGTGAATCCGCAATTTTAGATAGCCAAAGTCTACCACTTGATCCTCAGAGCCTGTCTGAACAAGACAAAATTTTCGCTATCCTACGTTGGTCAGCGCTACCTGGCGCGAGTCGTCACCATTGGGGGAGTGACTTTGACCTCTTTGATCGTAATGCCTTACCACCAGATACCACCTTGCAGCTAGAGCCTTGGGAGTATCTCAAAGACCATCAACGTCCTTTCTACCTATGGCTAACAGAGAACCTGACTCAATTCGGCTTCTATTTCCCATATCGAGAAGACAAAGGCGGAGTAGCAATAGAACCTTGGCATATTAGCCACCGCTCGACAGCGCAAGCTAGTCTTAAACAGCTGTCAGTTGAGGTTTTGCGTAAAGAGTTACAATCCAGCTCTATTATTGGTAAACAAGTAGTACTAGATAACTTAGAAACCATCTACAATCAGTATATTACCAACCTTTCAGCATAGAGGATGTTATGGACCTACTGACTAACCCTTGGATTATTATTGCCATAGTCCTCAGTGTCATTGTTGGCAACATTATGGCGTTAAAATATACCGCCAAGATGAAGTTTGACCATAAACTCAAAAAGCCATCACTCAAAGATGACCAACAACCAAACGAAGATACCCAGCCAGACTCTGAAAATGATAAAGAGGCGAAGTAACGCCCCTCTGCTGTTATTTACACCGCATAGTAAAAGCGGTTCTTGCCTAAACGCTTAGCTATATACATGTGGCTATCAGCTTGATGGATTTTCTCATCTAGATTCAAAGTATCATCGGCAGACCAATAACTGATACCAATACTCGCCGTCACTTCGCACACCTTACCATTGATAACAATTGGTCTCGCTAGATGGTCAATTATGCGCTGGGCAATCGGCTGGCACTGCCCGGAACTTCGAATACCGATCAAAAACTCATCGCCCGCAATACGCGATACCAAGTCTTTGTCAGAAACACAGTTCTTTAATCGCTTAGCGACGACTCGCAATAGCTCATCACCAACCGCATGACCAAATTGGTCGTTCACCGCTTTGAACCCGTCCAAATCTAAGAAAAAGATGAACTGCGACTCTCTCTTTCGGTGCCTTGATTGCAAACTTTTTGACACTTTCGAGCGATTTACTAGGCCAGTGAGAGGGTCATGATTAGCAGCAAAACTTAGCCTTTCTAGCTCTAATCCTAAGGTTAAGTCAGTCAAACTCACGACAAATGCTTCGACTCTCCCTTGATGACTTTTTAAAGCCTTAGCTTTTAAGCGATATGGGGACCAACTTTGGTTATGATGCTTGATATCGGTTTTATTAAACATCAACCCACTCGTTAGCAACGCTTTCACTTGAGTGAACGAAAAGCGTGGTGGCTTTTTAAACACCAGCTCTTGGATAAAATCAAGCGCACCAAACCTTTCTAGCGAGGTAGAATTTTGGGTTTTTACTTTTAAGTCGCGGTCTAAAACCAAAATCGCATCTTGATTCTGGTCGAACATCAATTCCAGTAACATGCGTCGCTGTTCCGAAATGTTTTGCGTAGTCACATCTTGAAATTGCAGCAGAGACTGTTTTGCTTCTTCCATCGGATGACAACTCACCCGATAGCTTGTCTGGCCATCTTGAGTTCGTAACTCCGCGGCCAACAACGGCTCATGAGACTCGATGGCTTCAATTATCTGGTCAATCGCCGCTCTTGGCTCAAAACGGCTTTGCAAAACCTCACGAGTGTTCAATTTACTCTGGCTATCGATCACTTCACTCATTGCCACTGGATTACCGTAATTAATTTTGTTGCCCGGGGAAACGACCAACACCCCTCGCTTCATTGCATCTAAAGCGCCATGTATGTAGCGATTTTTCTGCTCGACACGCATTAATGCACTTTGTAATTGGCTTTCGCGCTCCAATAGATTGGCGATCATTTCATTAAAACAGCTTGTGAGCTTACCGACTTCATCATCATGGGCGATAGCGATGGTGCTTTTAGCGATACCTTGGGTGATCATTCTTTCCATGGTGCTATGCAGGGTTGCCAGTGGTTTGACGATGACACTGTGTAGCACGCGTGCAAAGCCCCATGAAAATATTGAAATGAGCAGTGTTAGCCCCGCCAAGTATCCAAACAAGCGCTTCTCTTTACGCTGCATAGCCTCTAGAGACTCCCAAACCACCAGCTTGCCTAGCCGTTCATCCGCCAGCAATATCTCTGTTTCGTCAACTTGAACAGTTAAGTTTGGACAGTACACCTGCTCATTAGCCCAATCGCAATACAAAGGCAGTTGATGAATATAGGCAATAGCATCTCCTCCACTGTTCACCACTTTTGCGGCAATGATGTCAGGGTCAAAGGTCAGGTTGATGAGCTGCTCTTTTGCCGTGATGGGATCGTCAAACATCAACGCTGCCTGCAATGTCGTCGCGACACCTTGAGAAAGGATGTGAATACGCTGCTCTTGCGCTTCTCTTTGAGACAACACAAGTAGATGAATAGCCGGCGTACCGATTAAAACCACAATGAGCATAACCATAAACCAAGTTGGCAACATCATTTTGTAGCGTAACGGTAGCTGAGTGAATCGAGTGGCGATCATGTCGTCTCCTCATAAATTTCAGAGACTTCAAGTAACTGAGAACGAAGTAGAATGTTGGTTTTCTCTACATTCTTTCGCGAGACAAGTGGACGAATGCGATTACGCACTTTGATAAATGCGATCATGCCGCCACTAGCAACAAAATCGACACCATTTCCAACCAGCAAAGCGTGTGGATATTGCACATGCAGGTCCGCAATGAACGCCGCATCTCCATGCTCTACAAATAAGATATGACAAACTTCTGGGTGCACATCATCAAACAACTTATGGAAACGGGCCGTCTTTGGCTTTGCTGCAACGATCGCCTCTAGTCGTATGGCAACATCACTAGTTTGAGCAACACAGTAATCAATGTGGTCCGTAGCGATACCCGATTCTTGCCAGTCGGCTAACAATGCAAAACGAAATAGGTACACCGCTTTTAAGTCCACATCGCCTACATTTGCATTCGCGATCAAGGGTGCCGTGACTAGCCCAATCGCGGCTAAAAACCTAATGAACAGAAGATTGAAACCCACTCTCATGCTTATTTCGTCCAATCAACCGCACCATAATTCCAATCAACTGTCAGCCAATATTGTGTTCCATTGCTGTAAGGCATTAAGTTATCTGGATACTCTTTGGACTGATCTGCAGCTAAATTCTCTACCGAACCCGTTATACGAGGTGCGCAATCGGCAAGCTGCCAACTTATCGATGCGTCAAAGCTCAGCACTTGTGGCCATATATAGCTAGGATCATCGATAAAATCTCGATGTAGTTCAGACTCCGAAACATACTGCATTGTCGCGCTCACCCACCATTCTGGAGTCATGTCCCACATCACTTGAGCATTAACAAAATGGTTCGGTTGGTTTTCCAGTTGGCGTTTTACCGCAGCGTTAGAGCCACAAATCGAACCTTCACAATGACCGACAATACGCTTATAACTGTAGTTAGTGTTGACTTGTAACGTATCCAGTGGCTGCCATTTCAAGGCCACCTCCCCCCCCAGAGTTTCAGACCATAGCGGGTCAATATACTCAGAGATATATTGTTCAATGTAAGTACCAACGGTACCCGGAGACGAGTTCCCAGCAATCACCCAGCCTTGCGCACTGACACCTTTTAACGCTCGAATATTTTCATGAACGCTATAATAGCCACTCAAATTTAGCTGAAATTTATTACTGTCCCAGAAACGATAACCGAGCTCGTAAGTTTCAACGCTTTCGACACCTAAATCTTCACTCCCTCGGTAAAGGTAGCTGGCTATATAATCGTACTGATTCCCATAGCCATCTTGTGCTCCTGACTCAACGTAATAGTTCTCTTGAAACGTCGTATCGAGATCCAAGCGAGATGGCGTAACCGACGCGCGTCCCCACCCCGCCCACAGGCGTTGATTGTCCGATAACTCATAACTCACCCTCACTTGAGGCTGGGACTCAATACCATGAGTTAGGTTGTTGTATTGCCAGCGGTTGCCCAACGTAAGTTTCGCCTTTTCTGCAATATCAATATTCCAGTTGGCATAAATACCGTAGCTTTGGTTTAAAAAGTCCGCTTCATCAGTCACCCTTAAGTAAGGCATGGAGTAACGTTCAGATAGGGTATAAGTACCTAATTCTTCATCGATAATGCGGATATTTCCGCCCAAGCTAAGCTGAGTTCCCCACAAGTCATCAATAGTGTAGTGAGAATCAAGATCAACACGCCAAAACTTAGCATCTCGATCGGTCCCATCATTTGAGCTGTAGGTTAACCACAGCTTGTTCTCCCAACTGTCGCCATTTTCAGCATCATAGATATGTTGTAAGCCCGAGAAATATTCCTGCATTGTCATCTCGGTATCGTAAGCATTTGCACTTGGCTGACCCGGATTCAAAAAGTGAGGGTTGTATTTCACCCATTGATAATCTTCACGAGAGCGAATCCCTCCAGCTTGAAGGCTTAGGGTGTGAGCGAACTTCTGATAATCGAACCGCGCGCCAAAGCGCTCAGTGTAAACATTGTAATCTTGCACCGGTTGAACACGCTCTTCGTCGCTGGTCCACGGCATGTGGTCGACAAATTCAAAATAGCCACTGAGATAGCCGTACTCTCCAACCTGAGTGGACTCATGTAGCTGATATTCAGAATAGCCGTAATTACCTTCTTTGATCGCCACCTTACCGTTAGGTGCACTCTCCGCTTCGGATGTAATGATGTTGATAACGCCATTTACCGCGTTGCCTCCCCAGATGGTCCCGACAGGTCCTAAAACTACTTCGATTTGGGCAATGTTATCCATGCTGACGGGAATCAAATCCCAATCCACACCCGAGAACATTGGATTAAACACGCTACGACCATCAACCATAACCAGTAAGGTATTACTGAGCGCTTGGTTTTGACCTCGAGCAGTAACGCCCCAGTCATAGTTTGAGTATTTAGCAACATGTAGACCCGGCGCGAGTGCCAGAGCATCAGCGACTGAACGAGCCCCGGAGCGGTTAATTTCTTTCGCGGTGATCACGTAGACTGACGCTGCTGTATCGACAAGGCTTTGAGAGGTTCGCGTTGCAGAAACAACTTTAGTATCGGCAAGTGAACAGAGAGGCATTTCAAGGAGTGACTCGAGATCAAACTCAGCAGCCACTAATGGGGAAAATGTTAACGTAGACGTAATTAAAACTGGGAATGTAAAACGCATGGCTATTTCTCACCACCCGCTGCTAATAATTGACTATATTCCCTTTTGGCCCCCTAACAACGAATGCATAATTTTCGGACAGGAACAGTATACCATTTGCATATTAATCAATCATTTAGTAACCACGTTTTCTCCAATCGAGTTTGCTATCACCACGATAAAAACCAATTATCAACAACGCCCACTTTCTACTGAGGTAATATAAAAAACCTCTCACTAGTGAGAGGTTTTCGCTAACGAAGTGGCCTTATTTTATATGATCCCAAGACATGTTCGACACAATACGACAGTCATCACACTTGAAATAGAAGATATCGTGCAAAGGTTCATCTAATAGCCAATCACCCCCACATTTAGGACACTTACGTGCTTTTTCATCCGCTAGGCTTTTGCCACCGACGCGATATTGGTAGTAGTAGGTTGGCACTTTGGTGATGTATTCAATTCGACCACGCAAATCCCAACCACGCTTAAACAGCACACTGTCAGCATCACAAATTTCATGCAGCGCAGCATGCTCCGCACGACACCCTCCCGCCATTTGGATCTCATCACAGGCTTGCCATTCAGTTTGCCACTTCACTACCGCTTTATGATCACCATTTAATGTTGGACCGTTCCGATATAAAGGAATAGGGAGTAAAGAGTCACCACTTCGCAACGGTGAACAGGTGTGAACATAGGTGGTATAAAGAACTTGCCAGCTTGGTTCAACATCTTCTGCTGCTTCTTCCGAGTTAATATCTCGTCCCAAAAGACGTACTTTAGGCGCTAACAAAGATGCCTCAGCTAAACGGCGAATACAGACATTAACGAAATCAGAGTGGTTATTTGGGTGCAAGCTCTGCTGTTCTGGACAAACTGCACGAACAAAGAACTCCCCTTCCCCCATCACAATAGGAAACTCTCTCCCTAACACTTGACCGTTGTAACGCAACGCATCCATCAAGCCATTGATTGCTTTATCCACCGCAGAGATAGTCGTGTTGTCAAAACACTCAAATTGAAGTTCAACTACGTACATGGCTACACCGCAGGTTCAAGCTTAATCAAAAATTCAGCGACACTCGCAGCCAAGACATCACGCTTGTCTGTACCTAAACGCTCTAAAACCACGTTCCCTGTTAGGTTACAAATCGAGATCACATCCAATTCAGCATCGGTTGCGGCAATGAATACTGTTGGTTTCAACTTTAAGCGACGTTGAGTCACTAAATGACCCAAGATATTCTCTTGCAAACGCAAAAAATCGTCATCACTCCATACTTGTAGCAACGTCAACTCATTACCATTCCATGTCGCTTCCATATCTCCACTGTACTGAGCACCGTAAAAGGTTTTGATATCTTCATGCAAAGTGAGCTCTATACCATTCTCTACGTTAGTGAAATCGGCTTGCTGCTCTCGTTGGTGCGCTTTCCAATCCACAGCACTCGAACTTTTGCTTTCTACACATGGAGATACGAGATCATACAACTCTTCACTACGAGGAAGATGACCATGTGCGTCAAGGTAAGCTTGGTGATATTTTTCAGTGAATGAGAGTAACGCTTGTTGAGCATTATCAGCCATTAGATTCTCCAACATGAAGGTCGCTTTTAGAGGCGAGATTGCGTAAAATTCTCGACATTCTAATAGAAAATGAACAAAAGTATGAGCAAATATTCTGACGCAAAAGAGCTTGCCGGCCTGACCCTTGGTCAAAAAACGGATTACTCGAACCAATACGACCCTAGCCTTTTGCAGCCTGTACCACGCAGCCTAAACCGAGATGACCTAAATCTAGGCGACGAACTACCATTTCAAGGCTGCGATATTTGGACTCTGTACGAACTGTCTTGGCTCAATGAAAAAGGATTACCGCAAGTCGCAGTCGGTGAGGTATCTATTCCGGCGACTAGTACTAATCTGATTGAATCAAAATCGTTTAAGCTTTACCTAAATAGCTTTAACCAAACTCGTTTTTCAAGTTGGGACGACGTGGAAAAAACGCTCACGAAAGATCTATCCCAATGCGCGGGCGAAACCGTCAGTGTGACAGTGCGTTCAGTGGTAGATTACACTGATTCAGTTATCGTCACTATGGAAGGCGAGTGCATAGACGAACAAGATATCGAAATCACGAGTTACGACTTTGATGAAACCCTTCTGCAAGGCGCGACAGAAGATGAGGTGGTAGAAGAGAGCCTTCACAGCCACTTATTGAAATCGAATTGTTTGATCACCAATCAACCAGATTGGGGTAGCGTGGAGATACGTTACCAAGGTAAGAAAATCAACCGCGAAGCGTTGCTGCGTTATATTGTTTCTTTCCGTGAGCACAACGAGTTTCACGAACAGTGTGTTGAACGTATCTTTACCGACATTATGACTTTCTGCCAACCAGAGTCTTTAACGGTATACGCGCGTTACACTCGTCGTGGTGGATTAGATATCAACCCTTACCGTTCGAATCAACATTCTCAGCCGGCACATAATCAACGTATGGCTCGTCAATAAGGATTTAGACAAGCATGATCACTCTACGCTGGGCGCAGAATCTAGGCGCATTGATACTCCTGTGTTGTTCTCAAGTCGCTATGGCTACGGTTTACTCATCGGCCATGCTAAGCGAAGCAAATGGGTTAGTTGATATCGTGCCAAAACAGGCGAAACAATTAGCTTCGGATTTTCTCGCCCAACGTACATTGACTGATAAAACAGAAAAGAGCCCTTCCTCGATTTCTCGCGATGAAGCGGACAGTCGAACAAGAACACCAGGCGGTACCATAGATGCATTACGTATCCTTGCCCGCGCAGAGTTTAACCTTGGTAGTCAAAGAGCAGCGCTAAAGCACTTGGAAGAAGCCGCTCTATTAGCAACCAACTATAACCTTCCCTATTTACTCCTAGACATTGAGTTGGTGGATATTCGCTTACGATGGCAAATCTCTGGTGACGCTATCGCAGCAAGAGATGCAATAGGAAAATGGGAAAGTGCTTTCGGCCAGATCAAAAACCCACAGCAACTTGCACGCGGTCTTCAATACAAGATGACCATGTTACGCGCGGATATTGCCTCAGAAGAAGGTGATACGACAGTTGCAGATAAGCTTTATAGTGAGGCGAAACCCTACGCGGACACGGCGAAATCTAGTCAGACTTTGATTAACTACCACATTACGGTTGGCAGTCACTATTTAGCAGACAAGAAATATAACCCTGCTCTCTCCGAACTACTATTTAGCTATTGGCGTGCGATCGAAAGTGATTCCGGAGTGCAGTTAGCAAAAGTTAACCAAATCCTTGGCCAGCTTTTCTATGAACGAAAAGTGTTGGATAAAGCCAACGAACACCTTTCTCAGGCCGCCGATTTTTATGATAACTACGAGAACTCTCCATTACTCGCGCCAATCTTAAAGCGCATGGGAGACATCTATTATCACCAAGGAAAATATAACCTTGCCTTAGTCCATTACTTTAACGCGATGGATCATGAACGGATTCAAAATAATATTGAAAGCGTCATTGATATCCGCATATCTCTTGCGGCGACGTATCTACACCTAGTCAACTTTCCTCTAGCTGAACAATATTTGGATCGCGCTCAAAAACTTTTAGAGTATGCCGACATACCGCGTCTAAAAGCCTATGCGTTATTACTTGAATCTGGGTTGGCACGCCATCAAATCAATCCAGAGAAAGTAATCAGTAAAGCGCAACAGGCATTAGAAATTGCTCAAGAGATTGGCGACATTAGCACCCAGAAATCGGCTTATCAGCTTCTATATCTGGGCTATGAGTTAAGTGGCGATTACAAACAGTCGCTGGAATATCTTAAGCAGTACAACTCGCTTGCCACCATCGAGCAGCAAGAGTTGGATTTACTCAGTGAAGATGCCTTCCGCCAACAGAAAGAGTTTGTCGAACAAACATTACATCTAACGGGCCAAAAAGAAGAACTGGAACAGACCCATATTGAGTATCGTAAGTTTCAGAAGATCACTTTTACTCTGTTCGTTATCAGCGCCCTGTTATTTATCTTTATCCTGCGTCGTGGTCATATCATTAATGTCCAACGTGAAGAACTGGACAAGCTGAATCAAGATTTATTCACTCACTCTCGCTCTGGCTTACGAAACCTTCGTATGCTCAATGCTCGCTTACCCGCTTCATTAGAAGAAAGCATCAATAAGTTTGAGCAATGGCACGTAGGCGAACTGATCCATGAACCACTGAATGACCGACTTCGCTTTGTCATGATTGACGTTCCTTTCTTGCGCAACATGTACCTTCAGCATGGCTATGAAGAAGGTCTTAAGCTCGAACGTGCGTTTGGTGATTACTTGCGAGACCGAGTAGAGCACCCTGCTCGAATCTACCACTTTTCTGACGCCAACTTGCTCTACATCGAACCCAACAAAGAGCAAATGAGTGAGCCAGAGGAGTTGTTCAATAAAATTCAGCAGTGGGTCATGGAATTTGAACCTGAACGTAAGATCAACCGGATCATTCGTATGGGTATGGCTGACTATCCATTCCTACCTAGGGCGTACACCGCCGTTAATGATAAGGAACTAGTTGATGTGCTACTAATGTCAACCAGTACCGCTCGTACATTGAGCATGAAAGAGCACTGCAGCCAGTGGGTATATTTGAAGGCCATTGAAAATGCTCCCGCTGCTAGTTTAGCAACTGGTAATATTCGTAAGGCCTGCAAGCACTCCATCAATCAAGGCTTAATTAAGGTCCACTCATCGTACAAGAATGAGGACAGCATCAAAAAACTATTAAAAGATGAGTAAAACCTCATCAATCAAACGTTGTAACCCGTGACGGATGTAATTTATTTGATATTATCAATAAATTCATAAATAAAGGTGGAGTTCTTCCGCCTGTCTGTAAGTTAAGTTTTGATGGGCGTCCTAGAGCAAGATCTTCAGTCACAGCTGCACAATCTGAAATCTCAATTGGAACAAGTCCGATTGACACAAAGAGATACCTCGTTCAAATTTAAAAGAGAGCAGAAGGTACTCAAACGCATTATTGCATCTATGACTGACGCGCATAGAGGTGAGGACCCTCGGCTGCAAGCAGGACTGGTAGAGTTAAAACAGGCACTCGAACAACAACAAGATGTCAGCTCACTAATACCAAAGCTTGCGGTGCTTGAGCGGTTGCTCAAACAACAAGGCTTGGCTATGGAAAAACAGACGGAACACCTGGATTCGCAAATTCAGCACAGCGGTGAAACTTTGCTGCGCCTTACTGGGCTACCAGCAAAGATTAAACGCGACTTACGTGATTTATTAAGCTATTCGAACGGTTTAAAGCGACCGAAAGCAGAGCAAGCAATGAAGTTGCTTGGTTTGTATGAGCGCTCCGTCAAGATCATTACGGCCAATCCTGATACCCCTCTATGCCAGATTTCAAACAGTTCTGATCGAGAGCTACTTATTCGCCTTTCTGATGAATTACAGCACTTAATTACAGAACTGGATTTTGAGGGAGAGTCAGGAGAACTCCTGACCGATATTCGAGCGAAACTTTTGGTGGGTGTTAATACACATACCCTTCTCGAGCTCACGCTGCAGACATTAAAGTTGGTCATTGAAGGAACACAATTTGAGCGTAAAACCTCAGAGCAGTTCCTAGAGCAAGTCAACGGGTCACTTTCTTCTTCAATGAAAAGTGCTGCCCAAAATGCCCAGCAGTCGCAAAGCTACTTTGAACAGCGCCAAGAAATGAATGGCGAACTAACAGAGTTAATCGGTAAAACAGAATCGAAAATAAAAGCGGCAACTGAATTAGAGCTCCTTCAAGCTCAGCTCAATCCTCTGATGGAACAATTGAACTCGGTGTCTGAGCGACTACGCCACGCAGAGCAACGAGAACAAGCGCTTATCGAGCGTATGAATTATGGCAAAGGACAGCTCGAAGCTCTATTTGAAATTACCCAAGATTATCGCCGCCGCCTTGAAGACCAAGCGCAACGAATGCTACTCGACCCATTAACCAAGGTGTACAATCGAACTGCTTTCTCAGATCGAATGGAGCTTGAATACCGACGCTGGATCCGCACTCAACACAACTTACGTGTCATACTGTTTGATATCGATGGATTCAAAGTTATCAATGATAGCTTTGGTTATACCGCTGGCGATAAAGCGCTAAAGATTATCGCAAGAACCATAAAAAAAGAACTTACAGATACGGATACTGTTGCTCGTTTTGGTGGTGAAGAGTTCATTGTACTGCTGCCAGAACGATCGGATTCCGATTGCTTCAACCTCATTCAGGCGATACAAAGCCAAGTATCTAAGCTGCCATTCAAGTTTAGAGATCAAAGTCTAACCATTACCTTATCTGCGTCGAGTACGGCCTTTAAGGAATCGGATACTCCAGAAGAACTACTAGAGCGTTTAAACCTTTTCCTCAAAGAAGGCAAAGCGATAGGTACTAACCAACTCGTTTGGAAATAACGCTTTCAAACCTCCGGCTATTGTCATATAAATATCAAATAGTTAGCAATACATGCTCTAAAGCATGCTAAGCTAACTATTAGTCCTAGTGATTGTATTACGCATTAGCAACAACGACTGAGGACAATAATAATTAGCGACTCTCGGAGAGTCCGTCTCTAGTCAAGGAGGTTCTTATGATCACTCATATCAGTCCAGCTGGTAGTATGGATCTACTTTCTCAACTTGAAGTTGAGCGCCTTAAAAAAACAGCTGCCAGTGACCTATACCAGCTTTACCGAAACTGTACATTAGCGGTACTGAACTCAGGTAGTCACACCGATAACTCGAAAGAGCTATTAGACAAATACAAATCATTCGACGTCAACGTTGTGCGCCGAGAGCGCGGTATTAAGCTCGAACTGAGTAACGCTCCAGAACACGCATTTGTTGATGGCGAAATCATTAAAGGTATTCAAGAGCATCTCTTCTCAGTGCTGCGTGATATCGTCTACGTCAACATGCACCTCGCTGACAACCAGCGTCTCAACCTCACTAACGCCAGCCACATCACTAACCTGGTATTTGGTATCTTGCGTAATGCGGGAGCACTCACCCCGGGCATCGAGCCTAACTTAGTCGTATGTTGGGGCGGTCACTCAATCAACGCAACGGAATACCAATATACTCGTGAAGTCGGCCATGAACTTGGCCTACGAGAGCTCAACATATGTACGGGCTGTGGCCCAGGAGCAATGGAAGGCCCAATGAAAGGGGCTGCTATTGGTCATGCTAAACAACGTTATTTTGAGCAGCGCTACCTGGGTTTAACAGAACCATCGATTATTGCCGCCGAGCCGCCTAACCCAATTGTCAATGAGTTGGTGATTATGCCAGACATTGAGAAACGTCTTGAAGCCTTTGTACGAATGGCCCATGGCATTGTCATTTTCCCTGGTGGAGCAGGTACCGCAGAAGAACTTCTCTACATTCTTGGCATCATGATGCACCCGGACAATAAAGAGCAGCCTCTACCTATTGTTCTTACAGGTCCAAAGGAAAGCGAAGAGTACTTCCGCTCTATTGACCGCTTTATTGGCGATACGTTGGGTGAAGACGCACAAAAACACTACGAGATTGTGGTCGACGATCCAGCTCGAGTTGCACAAATAATGAAGCAGAGTATGAGTGAAGTACGCCAACACCGTAAAGATACCGGTGATGCATACAGCTTTAACTGGTCATTAAAAATTGAACCTGAGTTCCAGTTACCGTTTGATCCAACTCACGACAACATGGCAAGTTTAGATTTACATCTTAACCAACGACCTGAAAATCTCGCAGCTGCCTTACGTCAGGCATTCTCTGGTATTGTGGCAGGTAATGTGAAAGCTGAGGGGATTCGTGAGATCGAACGTCACGGTCCATTTAGCCTAGATGGCGACAGCAACTTGATGAAGAAAATGGACAAATTGCTAAGAGATTTCGTCGAACAAGATCGTATGAAGCTTCCTGGCGGAACTGCATACGAGCCTTGTTATCAAATCAAGACGAGTTAGCTTCTGGTAATCTCTAAACCATCCGATACAATAAGGGCTTAATGCCCTTATTTTTTTAATCTTATGTCTATTCATCTTGTTATTATCGATGCGTTAAATCTAATTCGCCGAGTCCATTCTGCCCAACCAGACCCTACCGATATCGCAAGAACCATTACGACAACGACAAGAACGTTAAATAAGATCATAAGTGAGTCTCAGCCAAGCCATATGATTGCGGTCTTCGATCATCACCTACAAGAACGGGGATGGCGTGCCGAGATCCTTCCCGAATACAAACAAAACAGAAAGCCAATGCCTGAGCCACTCCTTAACGGGCTCGAAGCGATTCAAGATGCATGGTGGCAGCTAGGTATTGATTCATTGCTATCTGAAGGTGATGAAGCCGATGATTTAGTCGCAACATTGGCAATGAAAGTGGCTAGCCATGGAGAGAAAGTGACCATTATCTCCACCGATAAGGGGTACTGCCAGTTATTATCGCCGACTCTCCAAATCCGAGATTACTTCCAACACCGTTGGCTAGATGAGCCTTTTATTGCAAAGGAATTTGGCGTGACACCTAACCAGCTATCTGATTACTGGGGGTTAACTGGTGTCAGCTCGAGTCAGGTACCCGGTGTACCAGGCATTGGTCCAAAGGCCGCTAAAGAAATTCTTACTCAGTTTTCGGATATTGAACAGGCCTTTGCAAGTGACGAGCTACCTGCTAAGTACCGTAAGAAGCTCGATGAGCATATTGACTCGGCCCGTCGCTGTAAAACAATCGCAGCCCTAAAAACAGACATAGAGTTAGGCTTTAATTTACAAGACATTCGATTTTCTGGCCCGCAAACGCCATAGTCAATCTATCGTCTTTCTTTTAATTAGCGATTAGTTCATTAGTAAATCTTTGATTAGCATGAAATTGTTAAACGTTTGTGTTGAGTAAACCGTTGCCTTCTCAACTATCAAAATCGTTTAATCATTACCCTATCAAGTACTGCTTAAAGTCACACCAAAGTCACAGACCTTAGTGCTGATTAATCTATTTTTAGTGCTCCATTAACAAGGAGCACAATAATGAAAAAAGCGTTAATCCTCTCCCTTACCTGTCTATTCGCACTGCCAACATGGGCGAATTCCTGTGGGCAACACCTCGCGATGGGTGCACCTTCAGAAAACTCAGATCAAGTATTATGTCGTGATGGATATGCCGTCGGATACAACTATCAAACTAAAAATGCTGACTGGGTTGCGTATCACTTAACAGCCGAAAGTGTAAACGCAAGCTTCAAGCGCAGTAACAGTTTCAAAATAGATGCAGAATTACCCGACTATGCCCAGTCGACGCTCGATGATTACCGAAGCTCTGGATATGATCGTGGTCACCTAGCCCCTTCTGCTGCAATGGACTTTACTCAAGAATCAATGAAGCAAAGCTTTCTTATGAGTAATATGTCACCTCAACTCCCAGGCTTTAACCGAGTTGGATGGCGTTTATTGGAAGAACACGTCCGTGATGTGACGAACGAGTACAACGAAGTATATGTGGTCACTGGACCAATCTACTCTGGTAACGAAAGTACCATTGGTGACGGAGTAGTGATCCCGAGTGCCTTTTACAAGGTCATCTTAGACCCATACTTTAATGATGCTATCGCTTTTATTGTTCCTCACCGCGACGTGTCTGGCAGCGAACTAGTCAATTTTGTCACCACCGTTGATGAAGTTGAACAGCAGACAGGTCTAGACTTCTTCTCTGTTGTCAACGACAGTACTGAAGACGCAATGGAAGCGCAGCTATGGGAAATGTGGCCAACCTCTAACTAGCCTTTTAAAGCCACAAAAAAAACGCTCCAGATGGAGCGTTTTTATATTTCGCATTCAACTAACGAGGAGAGATATTGGATAAACACTGAACATGAACTGTGATTTCTTCGCGATCATGGTAAAGGTGTTTTGCCTGCAGTTTAAACTTCACATCGTTATCTTTGAGGAAGATTTTTAGGTTCTCGATGTCTTGAAGCACTTCATCATAACGACCTTTCATTGGCAATTTAAGGTTAAAGATCGCTTCTTTCGCCCAACCACTAATGATCCACTCACCCATTAGCTGCGCTACGCGTGATGGTTTTTCGATCATGTCACACACTAGCCAGGTTACATTCTTACGCGCCGGCTCAAACTTAAAGCCATCCTCTTGATGGTGCTTCACCTGGCCGGTTTCCATTAAGCTGTCCGCCATCATGCCGTTATCCACCGAATGAACAAACATCGAGCGCTTAACAAGCTGATAAGTCCAACCGCCAGGACATGCGCCTAAGTCAACGCCCCACATACCTGCCGCTAGGCGCTCATCCCATTCTTCGCGAGGGATAAACACATGGAAGGCTTCTTCAAGTTTTAGCGTAGAACGACTTGGTGCATCCGCAGGGAACTTAAGACGAGGGATTCCCATAAAGAACTGAGAGTTGTTACTTGGCAGTGAATAACCAACGAAACAGTGACCTGGTTCAACAAAACAGATGTGCAGCACAGGTTTTTTCGGGCTGTCTTTTGGAAATAAGATCCCTTTACCGCGTAGCGCTTGACGCATAGGTACAGTGAATTTACGACAGAACTTCAGCAGTTCTTTTGCTTCGTTGGTATCAGGTGTTTCAATACGAATATCACCACAACGAGGCATCGATTCGACAAAGCTTAAATCATGCAGGATTGGCGATATACGGTCTTCACGTGGCAACTCTTGAATTTCAGCAGCGACAGCAAAGATTTGGCGAGCAAAGATCAGTGATTTGAAATCTAACTCTTTAACCAGTTTTTGAGCGTCACCCTCTTGGTAACACTCAAACAATACGTAACCGCTATTTTTCTTTACACGAGGGAAACCAAATACTTCTAGTTGAGTCGCGCGATCTTGAATTTCACCGGCACACTCTTTCTCAAAACCACTGCGGCAGTAGAGCATTAATTGTTTCACTGATTCACCTCTTTAATCTGTAGCGCTGCGTAAACGAACAATCCCCAACCTAGCATAAACGTAAAACCACCTAATGGCGTGATTGGACCAAACCATTTGATTCCCGTGATTGCTAGTGCGTAAAGGCTGCCGCTAAAACAAAAGATGCCGATGATAAAGCAAATCGCCGCTAGGAAGAAATATTTTTGTGACTTAGGCGGCAATTTTATCAATAACAGCATGCCACACAGTAATACGGCAATGGAATGGATAAATTGATACTGAACGCCCGTGTTAAAAACTTCCAATAAATAAGGAGATAACAATTTCTTTAGACCATGGGCTGCAAATGCGCCAAGTGCGACGCCTGTACCGGCGAATAAGCCACCAATAGCGAGTAACTGCTTACTTCTCACTGTTCACCTCAAAGATAAATTGTGCGAGCTTGTCAACGGCGAGTTCAATATTACCCTGTTCGGTAAAGCCAGAACTTTTACGTGGTTTAAAGCTATGATCGCCATCAGGAATAAACTCGACCTGCACGGCTGGCGCTAGTTCAAAGTCAGCAAACTCCTCTTTCTTACCAAAAGTATCTCGTTCACCTTGCAAGATAAGTGTCGGTTTTTCGAGGTCGGCTAAATGCGCTCCCTTAAAATTTTCTGGCTTACCTGGAGGGTGAAAAGGAAAGCCCAAGCAAGCAACGCCAGCCACTTGGCTCTCATCAGATAGCAGACTTGCCATTCGACCGCCCATTGACTTTCCACCAATTACAATCGGCCCACGCTCAGATAACTCAGCAATCACTGCTTGGTACGCTTCCAGCAACTTTGGAGCACGATCTGGCGGACGTTTCTTTCCATCTTCCGCTCGCTTCACCATATAAGGGAAGTTAAAGCGCACAACCTGAATGCCTTTTTTGGCAAGCCCTTCAGCGACCGCTGTCATAAACGCGTGGTCCATACCAGCCCCCGCTCCATGAGCAAAGACAAACAGTGGTTTCCCTAATTCACCATTAGTTAAGTACTCACTCATCCAACAATTCCTCTTGCTCACTTTGCGCTTTAGCTAGCATCCAATCGCGGAAAGTTGCGATTCGTCCCATATCGGCTTGCTTCTCATGACAAACAACATAGAAAGCGTTTTTTGTGACCAGCACTTCATCAAATGGCGCAATCAAGCGACCCGCTTCCATTTCTGGCTGAGCTAACACGTTATTCCCTAGAGCAACCCCCTGACCATGAGCTGCAGCCTGCAGTACCATGGTTGAGTGACTAAAGATCGGACCATGATTCACATTCACCCCTTCGATACCATTTTGCTTAGCAAATTGTTTCCAATCTTTTCGGGATGTATCATGCAATAACGTATGCTGTTTTAAATCACTTAGTGTTTCTAATGGTTTAGGTCCCAATAGCAACGACGGTGAGCAAAGTGGGATAAGGAATTCTTGGTATAACTTGTCCGCTCGTAAGCCAGGCCAATTTCCTCGACCATAGTAGATTGCCACATCCACGTCATCCGTCAGTGACCCTTCATCCATATCTACAGCCTTGATTCGAACGTCGATATCTGGCTCTTGTTGGTTAAAGTCTGCTAAACGCGGCACCAACCACTGAATAGCAAAACTAGGTGGTAAACTGATGGTCAACGCACCTTTTTCACTACGCTCAAGTACTTTATCGGTAGCTTCTGCTAGTGAAGTGAAAATATCCTTAATGTCGAGGAAGTAGCTTTGTCCCTCTTCGGTAAGGAGTAATGAGCGATTTCGGCGACGAAAAAGCTTCAGACCTAGAAATTCTTCTAACGCTTTGATTTGATGGCTCACTGCGGCTTGAGTCACAAACAACTCTTCTGCAGCACGAGTAAAACTCAGGTGACGTGCGGCAGCCTCAAACACTTTCAGAGAGTTTAATGGAGGCAATCTTCTAGACATGTTGGCCTTCTATAAATTGGATTAGTTTTTTTAATCTGAAACATTATAAAATGTCCATTGCCTGACGACCAGAGAAATTCTATATTTCACCCCGCAGCAAAGAGCCAGAACGGCTTGATTCCTTTTTGAATCAATTGGCATATTGTTGCGATGTTGTGTTTGCAAACTCGTATTTCGAGTTAGGTAGGTTTCTACCAAGTTTTGTCTCACGAGACGAAACATATACTTCCTGTATTTATTTTGACCTGTCTGTCAAATTTTTTAGCACCGCCTATATGGCGGTGTTTTTTTATACTCTGAATATCCTAACGCTCGTTCCCCTCTTGCAAAAAATGCCCGACTTTTTACTCATTTTCGCACCGTGTGCTTTGGATAAACCAGCGCTAACCTCAGTTCCAACCCAACCACTGGCAACTTGTAAAAGGCAGTATGTTTGCCTATACCCTATTTAGGATAGTAACAAGCTCAGATTAATTGGATACCTTGCGCGGACGTCACTTATGCCATTGAAACTGTTGAGAGAGTTAGATGAGCCTCGCCTCCCACCTTGGAAAGTGCTGATCGTTGATGATGATGCTGACATTCATCAAGTTACCGTGTTAGTACTCCGTCGATTCAAACTTGATGACCGACCACTAGAGTTCTTACATGCGTACTCTGGCGCAGAAGCCAAGGAGAAGCTATCTACTCACGATGACATTGCCTTGGTGTTTCTCGACGTTGTCATGGAAACCGATGATGCTGGTTTAGAGGTTGCTCGGTGGGCGCGGCAAGAACTTGAAAATCATAAAACTCGGATCATTCTGCGTACTGGCCAACCAGGTCAGGCTCCGGAGCAAAATGTCGTCGCTGAATACGATATTAACGATTACAAAGAGAAGACCGAACTCACTAGCCAAAAACTCTTCACTACCGTTATGTCGGCACTTCGTTCTTATCGCGACATCGTTCAGGTTGAGCATGCCAAACAACTAGAAACTAACTATCGACTTGGTTTAGAACGTGTAATTCAGTCAACGGCGGTTATCTTCCAGCAACACACTCTCAATTCGTTTTCCGACGGCATTCTTCAGCAAGTCCTCTCTTTGTTACGCATGAACGACCAGAGCATGCTCGTCAGCGTTCGCGGGCTCACCACAATACAACAACCCAAAAACGGTTACCGAATCTTAGCTCAAATTGGTCATAAACAAGACGATAGTATCGACCCCGTAGTGAAAGAGTATTTAGACAAAGCAATCCAGCAGCAACAAAGCATCATCGAAGGTGACATATTTGTCGGCTATTTCGCCACCAGCTCTGGTGCTGTCAGCTTACTTTATCTAAAAGGCGCGCGAAAAATTACTGACATGGAAAGCCAGTTACTCACGATATTCTCTTATAGTGTCAGTTTAGCTTTTGAGAACTTATCTCTTAGTCAGGAGATCATTGATACCCAAGGCGAACTGATTTATCGGCTTGGCGATGTGGTGGAATCTCGCTCACAAGAAGCAGGAAATCATGTAAGACGCATGTCTGAGCTTAGCTACGAACTCTGTCGGCTGCTTGGCTACTCCGAAGACAAAGCACAGTTACTCAGACAAGCCGCTCCAATGCACGATATCGGCAAGATTGCTATTCCTGATTCAGTGTTACTTAAGCCCGGTAAGCTCGAACCTAGCGAGTGGGAAACAATGAAAACCCACGCCGAAATAGGTCATAACATTCTTGCTGGTTCAAAAAGAAAAATACTTCAAACTGCGGCTACTATCGCCCATCAGCATCATGAAAAAGTGGATGGAACAGGTTACCCACTGGGTCTCAAAGGCGAAGAAATTAGCATAGAAGCACGAATTATTGCTGTTGCTGATGTTTTTGATGCTCTTACTCACGAACGATGCTACAAACCAGCTTGGCCTCTTGAAGACGTTGTAGAGGAACTCACTAGGGCCAAAGGCACTCACCTCGACGAGCGAGTTGTGGATACCCTACTGGCCAACTTAGAGGTAGCCCTAGAGATCAATCGGAAATACGCTTCAAACTAACGCTCAGCGATTACAAACAAAAAAGCGCAAACCGAACAAACGATTTGCGCTTTCCTCTTCTCTAGCTTGCTAGACGTTATGGACGGTAAACCTTAACATTATTGAAGCCTTGTTCTTGCAGGTAAAGCGCCTGTAGACGGCTCATCACACCACGATCACAGTAAAGTAGGTAAGTTTTAGACTGGTCTAAGTCACCAAACTGGGTACCAAGCTTGTAGAAAGGAATGTGCGCCACTTCTACACCATCGATTTCAAGCGGATTATCGTCTTCTTCTTCCGGGCTACGGATATCAAGAACGATCGCGTGCTCTTCTACCGCTTGTACTTGCTCCACTTCTGGTGCGGCCTGCTCGGTTTCTTTTGCGATGTCACGGATATCCATTACACGCGCGTCACGGACTACTTGGTCTAGGATCTCAAAGTCAAACTTGCCTTCTTCTGCGTCTAGTTTCGCTTTTACCGCTTTCACTGTTGGTTTCTTAGAAATCACGCCACAGTATTCAGGCATTGTTTTAGCGAAATCTTCAGTACCGATCTCACGTGCAAGATTAATAATATCTTCTTTATCCCAGTTAATCAGTGGACGCAGAATCAATGTATCAGTCACGTTGTCGATATGGCGCAGGTTAGTCAGGGTTTGACTCGATACTTGACCTAGTGCTTCACCCGTTACCAAAGCTTCAATCTTGAACTTCTCTGCGACCATGCCCGCTGCTCGCATGAACATACGTTTTAGTACCACTCCCATTTGGCCGTCGTCGACTTTCTCAAGGATTTCAGCCACTACTGGTTCAAAATCCACCGAGATAAAACGCACTTTTGCTGAAGAGCCGTATTTGTTCCACAAGTAGTGAGAAACTTGCTTAACACCGATCTCATGCGCTGGACCACCTAGGTTAAAGAAGCAGTAATGCACTTTTGAACCACGCTTGATATGCAGGTAGCTAGATACACCAGAATCGAAACCACCAGAAATTAGGCTAAGTACGTCTTCTTGTGTGCCAAGAGGGAAACCACCAAGGCCTTTGTAACGCGCGATAACTTGGTTTAGCTTTTCATTTGCCACTTCCACTTTAACCGTCACATCAGGGTTCTTTAGCTTAACGCTTGCGCTTTCAATCGCTTGGTTTAAACCACCACCTACATAGCGTTCAAGCTCTATAGAAGTGAAGTCATGCTTACCACGGCGTTTCGCACGCACAACAAATGTTTTGCCTTCAAGGCTTGGACGATTAAGCTCTAATACTTGCTCGAAAATGTCATGCAGATCTGTAAAGTCAGACTGTTGAACTTCCAGAACGTGGTGGATGCCTGGAGTTTGCGTCAACACTTCGATCACTTCGGCACGGTACTGATCCGACTCAGAAGTCACTTCGATATGATCGCGTCGGTTAAAGACCGCGACAGACTCGGTACGACTCTTAATAATGTTGCGAATATTACATTCTAGAATCTTTGTGAAGCGCTTACGCACCGACTCACTTTTAACGAAGATTTCTGGATGGGGCTTAACGATAAATTTCATGGTTCACTTCACAAGTTAACAGTTTTGCAGATTCGCTTTGGGTTACTACCACAATAGTAGACTTACTAATTGTACGGATGCCACCCTCTAAGGGCGCAAGATTATACATTAAGCGACAGACATAAAAAAGACGAGCGTGATGCTCGTCTTTTTCATTGTTTTTAGACTAGTTATTAAGCACTGGTACTTCATCGCTTTGCAACGCTTCACCTTGCATAATACTGATTTCAACACGGCGGTTCCGAGATCGCTGCGCTTCAGTATCATTTGGCCCTAGCGGCTCGGTATCAGCCATACCGCGGACACGTAGCCTCTGAGAGGTGAAACCACGCACCTTCTCCATTTCTTGAGCAACCGACACAGCACGTTGCGCGGACAGATCCCAATTCGAACGATACAGTTCAGATTCAATGCGCTGATTATCAGTGTGACCAGATACTCGAACAATACCAGGGATATCTTTTACCAGTTCAGCAATCTGCCTTACCAATGGGCGGAATTTCGGTTGTAAGAATGCCGAACCTTCCGGAAATGCACCTTTTTCACGGATACGAATATCGATTTGCTGACCTAAGTTCTCAACTTCAATCGCCCCTTGTTCAATCTCCCGCTCTAACGCTTTCTTGATACTTTCCATCAAGGTTTCGAGTTCTTGTGACATCTCTGCAGATTGCTGTTGTTGACTGTCAGACTCAGAGTTTTGGTTGTTCTGTGTCGAAGTCTCGGGGGATTGTCCTCCGGTCAATTTGCCTTGATCACGCTGAGTACCGCCCGCTCTATCAGATTCTCCCTCATGAAACTCTAACGTCTGCTGAGTAATATCAATGGTTTGTTGCATGATGACATCAATTGGCGTGGGCTCAGGACGACCAGGACGAAACTCTTGAGCAATAATACTAGTCCCTTTGGGAATGTCTTTAACTTCCAATCGGTTTTGTACACCAAAGGCAAACTTCATCGAGCCCGCGATCTGCTTGAACTTCAGTACATCCATCTCTGAGAATGAGAGCAGCAGTACGAAGAAACACATCAACAGTGACATCAAGTCCGCAAAGGTACCCATCCACAGTGGTAAGCCGGGGGGCGGGCATTTTGGTTCTTCTTCTTCCATCCGCTCACCCTTACTCGTTATCTACATCAAGAGCACGTTTACCTTCATTGAGGTAGTTCTTCAGATAACTATCAATGACACGCGGGTTTTGACCATCTTGGATAGCCAGTACGCCATCCATAATTAGGCGACGATTGAGCTTTTCTTGCTCACGGCGAAGAGACAACTTATCGGCAATTGGGAAAAACACCATGTTCGATAGAATCGCACCATAAAGCGTAGTTAATAGTGCTACCGCCATTGCTGGGCCGATAGATTTCGGGTCATCCATGTTAGAAAGCATCGCTACCAGACCAACTAGAGTACCGATCATCCCCATTGCAGGCGCTACATCACCGAAAGCACGGAATACACTAGAGCCAAAGTCATGACGTTCATCAGTCAAGGCAATATCTTTTTGCAGCGCAGCTCGCACAACATCTGCGTCATGGCCATCCACAAGAAGATCAATGCCTTTTTGCATAAAGCTGTTAGTAATTTCCATTTCTTCTAGAGCTAGGAAACCACCTTTACGCGCCGCATCCGCCATTTCAACCACTTTCGCGATCAAGTCTTCTGGCTCGTCGGCTTTAAACATGAAAGCTTTACCTGCTATCTTCGCGGCTCCGAAGAACTGGCCCATAGTAAATTTCATCAACACAACAAATGTTGAACCACCTACTACGATCAGAATCGACGTCACGTCGACGAACATCATGATGCTTCCGCCCAGTATCATCGCCATGATAACGAAAGCAAAACCACCGATCAGTCCTACCAGCGTTGCTAAATCCACAAAGCACTCCTCATGCTATCTCAAAGCTTCTACCAAATTATATCGGCAACATCTTCAGATCTTTAGTGTTTTCTCTACCTCTAATATAGATACTTATCCCAACTAGTAAACTAGCCTTTCGTCAACTATTGACCTCTACCTAGGTTATGACCGAGCCAGTTCGATTTTTCTGACAAATTTACTCGGTTAAATTTGACCATCATTGGCGGCTAAGGTAACTTTCGTGCATCTTTATCAACGCAGACATATTATGGCGAGCAAAAAACCTGAAAATATGACCTTTGAGGCAACAATTGAAGAGCTAGATACCATTGTAGAAAGCTTGGAGAATGGTGACTTGGCATTAGACGACGCGCTCAAAAAGTTTGAACGTGGTATTGCATTAGCACGGTCAGGCCAAGGCAAGCTTCAAGATGCGGAACAACGCGTGAGTATTTTGCTAAACAACGATGACCAATCTCCACTTAGCGATTTTGATGCTCAGCCAGAATAATTGATTTAGAAGATTCCCCCTATGCAAGAGGCTCTAACCTCACTTCAACAACGTAACAACGCTCAGCTTGAAACTTGGCTTGATACACTTCCTCACCAGCAGCAACCCCTAATCGACGCAATGCGCTACGGTTTGCTACTTGGTGGTAAACGAGCTCGCCCTTTTTTGGTCTACATCACGGGACAAATGCTTGGTTGCTCATTAGAAGAATTGGATACTCCAGCCGCTGCGGTTGAATGCATTCATGCCTACTCGTTAATCCATGACGATCTTCCAGCTATGGACGATGATGAATTGCGTCGTGGCCAGCCAACTTGCCACATCAAGTTTGATGAAGCGACCGCGATATTGACCGGCGATGCCCTTCAGACACTTGCGTTTACAATTTTGGCAGACGGTAATTTGAATCCGCAAGCCGAATTTAACCGTATTAAAATGGTGAAAGTACTCGCTCAAGCCTCTGGTGCGGCTGGCATGTGTATGGGACAAGCGCTCGATCTTGCAGCAGAAAATCGTACTGTGACGTTGCAAGAGTTAGAAGAAATCCATCGCAATAAGACTGGCGCACTAATGAAATGTGCGATCCGTTTAGGAGCGTTGGCTGCGGGAGAAAAAGGCGTAGAAGTATTACCTCTGCTCGATAAGTACGCCGATGCAATTGGCCTCGCGTTTCAAGTTCAAGACGATATTCTAGATATCATTAGTGATACAGAAACTTTAGGTAAACCTCAAGGTTCTGACCAAGAATTAAACAAAAGTACTTATCCTGCCCTCCTCGGTTTAGAGGGTGCTATTAACAAAGCTCACAATCTGTTAAATGAAGCACTTCAAGCCTTGGACGCAATCCCATACAATACAGAGTTACTCGAAGAGTTCGCCCGATATGTCATCGAGCGCAAGAACTAACACAATAAGCGCGCAAATATATGACTCTTGATATTTCAAAGTACCCAACACTGGCACTGGCTGACACACCAGATGAACTGCGCAGCCTTCCTAAGGAAGTTCTGCCTAAGCTATGTGATGAGCTACGTACTTACTTATTAAATTCAGTTAGCCAATCTAGTGGTCACCTCGCCTCAGGCTTAGGTACGGTCGAGCTGACTGTTGCATTACACTATGTCTACAACACGCCGTTTGATCAGCTCGTGTGGGATGTTGGCCATCAAGCCTACCCACATAAAATCTTGACTGGACGTCGTGATCAAATGCCAACCATTCGCCAGAAAGGTGGATTACACCCTTTCCCTTGGCGTGAAGAGAGCGAATACGACACCTTATCTGTTGGTCACTCATCGACTTCTATTAGTGCAGCGCTTGGTATGGCAATCAGTGCTGGTAAAGAAGACAAGAACCGCAAGGTTGTCAGCGTAATTGGTGATGGCGCAATTACCGCCGGTATGGCATTTGAAGCAATGAACCATGCCGGGGATGTTCACCCTGATATGCTGGTTATCTTGAACGACAATGAGATGTCCATTTCAGAAAACGTTGGCGCTCTTAACAATCACTTAGCACAAGTGCTTTCAGGAAGTCTTTACACCTCGATTCGCGAAGGCGGTAAAAAAGTACTGTCGGGTGTTCCACCAATTAAAGAATTGGTTCGTCGTACTGAAGAACACTTAAAAGGCATGGTCGTCCCTGGCACTCTATTTGAAGAGCTAGGTTTCAATTATATTGGCCCTGTCGATGGCCATGACGTGAATGAACTCGTTAAAACCCTTAAGAACATGCGTGAGCTTAAAGGGCCTCAGTTCCTGCACATCATGACTAAAAAAGGTAAGGGGTACGAGCCCGCAGAGAAAGATCCGATTGGTTACCATGGCGTGCCTAAGTTCGATCCAAACCACCACTCTCTGCCAAAGAGCAGCGGCGGAAAGCCAAGTTTCTCGAAGATTTTTGGTGATTTCCTATGTGACATCGCTGCGCAAGATCCTAAGCTGATGGCAATTACGCCAGCAATGCGTGAAGGCTCTGGCATGGTGCGTTTCTCGAAGGAATTCCCAGAGCAGTACTTTGATGTGGCGATTGCAGAGCAGCATGCTGTGACGCTAGCAACGGGTATGGCGATTGCTGGTGATAACCCTATCGTCGCAATTTACTCAACTTTCCTTCAGCGTGGATACGATCAGTTGATCCATGACGTTGCAATCATGGACCTACCCGTGATGTTTGCGATTGACCGCGCTGGTTTAGTTGGCGCAGATGGCCAGACTCACCAAGGTGCATTTGACCTTAGCTTCATGCGTTGTATACCAAATATGGTAATCATGGCACCAAGTGACGAGAACGAATGTCGTCAAATGCTCTACACCGGCCACAAGCACACTGGCCCTTCAGCCGTGCGCTATCCTCGTGGTACGGGGATGGGGACAGAGATTGAGCAAGATTTTACGGCTCTAGAGATCGGCAAAGGACGTCTTGTTCGCCAAGGTGAAAAAGTAGCCATCCTAAGCTTTGGTACTTTCCTTGAAAATGCGCTAGAAGCGGCGGAAGAGCTCAATGCAACAGTCGCTGATATGCGTTTTGTTAAGCCACTTGATGAAGTGTTGATCAAACAACTTGCTGCAGAGCATGACGTTCTAGTAACACTGGAAGAAAACGCCATTGCAGGTGGTGCTGGCGCTGGCGTGATCGAGTTTATGATGAAAGAGAAAATCATCAAGCCTGTGCTAAACCTTGGCTTGCCAGATAAGTTTGTTGCACAAGGCACTCAAGATGAGCTGCACGCTGAGCTTGGCTTAGACGCGAAAGGTATCGAGCAGTCTATTCGTGACTACTTAGTTAAATAGCCAAGAGCTTAAACACTCAAAAGCCCTCAAGTTTGAGGGCTTTTTTTATACTCAATCGCTTACTCTGGCATTTGCCAAGCAAACTCATCACACAGCTTCTGCCACGTTTGATCGACACCCGCTTTAATCACAAGTTGCTCTTTGGTGAAAGGGTGAACAAACTCCAAGCTCGATGCATGCAGCAAAAGTCGGTGCGAGTCATACACCTCTCTGAACAGTTTATTGTGTTTACCATCCCCATGGGTAGTATCCCCGACGATCGGATGTCTTAGGTGAGCCATATGACGTCTAAGTTGGTGTTTTCGTCCGGTTAATGGCTTCATCTCCATTAAACAATAGCGAGTTGTTGGAAACTTGCCTGTCGAGTGCGGCACTTCTACTTTATCTAGCGGCCAATAATCTGTGATCGCCTCTTGAGCTTCCTTGTCTTGGCTAGCATGCTTATCCGCTATCTTATCCAGTTCTACTTTGAGCGCGTAATCCAAACGTCCGGACTCTTCAATCCAACCACGAACAATTGCATGGTAGGTTTTTTCCATCTCATGATTAGCAAACATCGGCATCACTTGCGATGCTACTTCACTGGAAAGAGCAAAAATAAGTACTCCAGAAGTTGGACGGTCTAAACGGTGCAGAGGAAACACGTGTTGACCAATTTGATCGCGAAGAGTCTGCATCACAAACTGTGTTTCATGTTTATCCAACCAACTACGATGGACCAACATCCCTGCTGGCTTATTCACCGCCACAAAATACTCATCTTGAAAAATAATCTCTAGCATCAAGAGCATACCTCATCTATGGACGCTAATAACTTAAGTAAAGGCTCGTACTCATTATGAAGCTTCCAACACTCTTCAAAATACGGAGTAATAGAAAAGCCGCTTGGTAGAGGGTGCCCCTGCTCAATAAGCGCTTCCATTTTAGGGAGAAAAATCCACTGTAACCATTGCTCGGGTTTCAATGTATCCACAGCAAAAGGCTCTAGACTTGCTAGCTCTTGCGGTGTCGGTGCCTTTTTCTGCCAAAGGCCTAATGAGTCCATTAAAGATGGGATTTGCTGTAAAAGGTGTAACAATTGTTGTGCTTTTGTCATAAACCGTTCGTGTTGGCCTTGAAAACTGCCGTAAGGGTACCATTTATAGTAGAAATAAAGTTAGGACTATTCTCTAATGGAAACCATTCATACTCTTACCCAACTACTGAACAACAGCGACTGCCAATATCAGGTTTATGATCTCGGCCGTCGTATCCGCCATATTGACAGCAAAGTCTTCGCGGATGTAGAGCAAGGTATTATGCCCTATCCATTCCCAATGCAGCGTAAAGCTCATCTCGCCATCGCTTATTGGAATGAGCATAAACAACCTTGGATTTGGTTTCTAAAGTTTGAGCTAGATGAGCGTGGTTTGTTTAAACAATCTGACATCGGAAATTTCCTCAAATACGTGATTGAAGCAATGGGAACACGTATTAGTCAGAATATGAGTGACGAACAACAACAAAAGCTGTCCAATAACCCATACACCTTTAAACCTGCAGAAGATAAGATGGCGGTCTTCCACAGCCAGATTCGTGCTCAACTTGATTTGCCTTGCAGTCAATATTACGAACACGCGCAGCACTACTTTACAGGTGGTTTAGGGTGGGATAAATGGCAGACCGTTGGCCTCCAAGGCGTCACCGATATTTGTGCAAGGTTAGGACAAGAACAAAATGGTGTGAATGTGCGCAAAGCATTAAAGCATTTACCTAATGAGCCACTCTATGCACTATTAGGAGCTCTTGAACATACGCAGCTTTCTGACAAATTGGCGCTGCGTATTGCAGAGATTGCTTCTGAACAAATTGATAGCAGTAACCCCGATATCTTTCTCCTCGGCGCGTTAGCCCGAGCGCTATCAGGCGCAGACAACGAAATCGCGACACCAATTCTAAAACAGATTCTAAGCTCACCACGCCTAAGTCACCAAGAGGTTCTTATTGGCATCGCAGGTCGCAGCTGGCATCTATTAGCCGACAGAGATATTGCAGAATCTTTCCTTTTGCGTTTAGCACAGACAGGCAATCAAACTCTATTCAATCAACTGTTTGCTGATTTGGTGATGCTACCTGAGCTAAGAATGGTACTGCTTCCTCTTCTCCATTCGAGTCCATCTCAAGAGCTGGCCGCAGCATTATTGTCTCTTCAACAAGCGACAAAAGGATAATCAATGATCAGTGACCTTTTAGCCATCCTAGCTCTTGCTCTAGTATGTTTCGTTTTTTGGCAACAGCGTAGGCAAGCAGAGCTTGCTAAAGGCATTGCTGCAAGAAAATGTGAGCAAATGGATCTGCAATTGATAAGCGTTGCATTAAAGGGGCACAAACTAAAAACGCCAGACGGAGTCTGGCGTTGGCATTCGGTTTATCAATTTGAGTTTTCATCTCTGGGCGATGACTGTTATCAAGGAACCCTAATTATGCAGGGATTCCACTTAGCCAAGCTTGACCTTCCACCGCATCGGATGTAAACAAAAACTCATCGTACGGACCAAAGGTATCTCGCTTATGGGAAATAAACTGAAAGCCTAGTTTCTTCAGTAACTTGATTGAAGCTTGATGATCGACATTAGACGTTGCAATCACATGAGTTAAGTTCAAATCACGAACTGCTTTGGGGAAAAACGCAGCCAAAGATTCTGTCGCGATCCCTTTCCCCCAAAAGGCTTTATCAAATAAGAATCCTAATTCTGGCTGAGTATCTAAGTCAGAAATAAATATGTGCCCCATGTACTCACGGGTTTGACTGTCCAATACCGCTCTCGCGTAAATATTTCTATCATGCAAAACGCGTTCAAAGAGTTGCTTTGCAGAAGAAACCGTATGCGGGCCATTCATCTCAGCACGGTTTTTCGCACAGCAGTTGAGCAGTAAGAAGTCTGATTGTAACGACTCGTTATAAGGGACTAATAACGATCGGCGAGTCACTATTGTCATAAGACATCCTTGTAAACAGCACGCTGTTTATTGTTTTAATCGTCATCACAATGTCGCTGTTTTTTATTTTATAAATACAACAAGTGAAAACAAACAAAGCCGAAAAGTTATACCAACTGAAAACTGTAGTTATTGATCTGGGTTATTTTTTGGTCGAAGTGACAAAGAAAATGAAATTAAGAAAAGCCCCGACACTCGCGTATCGGGGCTATGGTCTTACTCGCAGCAGTCCGGCTACAAAAGGTGCTCCATGCATCTTCCTTAATAGTTACTGATTCCTTCAGTAATATCCATACGTCGCCGTCCTAGCGGTGTCCTTATCATCCTGAAAGCTAACTGTTCCCCGTTAGCGCACATCACTTGTTCCCTGAGCGGTGTCCTTTGTATCGTCCTGATACTGTCCTACCTCAATCTAGAGGTGTCCATTGCAATCCTTCGTCACCAATATCCTATCAGTGCTTGTGTCCTTACAATGTCCTTCGCTCCTTGCCGACCAACTATCCTAGTCAATCGAATCTTCTTCCTGAAGATAACCAAATCCTTGGCAATTTCCTGTTCCGTGTCAGCATCCTTCCGACAGGTTCTAATTTACCTGATTCAGAGCCTCAGACAATCATCAGAACGATTTAAATTAATGAAACAGAGTTGCAACATTAGAACTATTCAATATTTATCAAACAGTTAATGCAACCTCTCGCTACAATATCTAAATTCAAAGCTTGTTTTTCTTACGTGAGTTGTAAGAGATCTCGCACAACTTACTACTCAAATTTCCATTCGCAAATCTAGTCTCTCGACAGTAATATTAACCCAATCAACACAAAGGAGGCTTTATGCTCACTCAAGACGTTAGCCAGGAGCTAAAAGATGTACTCGAAAAACTGCATCAAGAAGGAAAAGAGCCTACAGTAGCACTTGTCAAAGCACGCCTAAGCACGCCTGTACCTATGCCTGCTTTAATCACAACGATAAAGAGTTGGAAGAGCTCCCAACGCGTACCTAAGATCGAAGTAGCAGCCAATGTAAGCGAGCAAGATAGGCTCACTCAATTAGAGCAGCAAGTTGCAGATTTAACTCAGCGACTCGCTCTATTGGAAGCCAAACTACCCTAGGAAAATTCAGCTCTAAACAGGAGCTGAATCTCAACGACATTATGCATCTAGACCAAAGTGCAATTAACCGCATATGTATCTATAATTGCGATTTTGGTCATTGTTTAGCTATCCAACTGATAATACACTCCACACTATAAGTTATTAATTGCATTACTGTTTCCAAAATTTGTGATGCTTCTCTTTATTCATGTGTATATCAAGATGATATTAGACGATATGGACGCTAATGCCCCATCACAAGCCACTTATTGTAAATGGCTAAAATACCTGCTCGTCATAGCTAGTTCGACTCTACTACTTCCAACGAATATTCATGCCAGCGAGGCTAGCTTCAAGCCTGTGGTTCTTTTCCAAGGAGAGGTTCAACCTGGCTCTTATTTGCAGCTCATTGAGCAAGGTGTAGCGCGATTCGAGCAAAATTCAGGCATTACAGTTAAACGAGTCCACCTCGCTCCTAACAACGCACGCTACTTAGCCGAGCTTGAACAAGCCGCGATTGAGGGATATAGCCCAGTTCTCGTCCAGGAGTCGAATACGTTGGCATCTTTTCCAGATGTCGCACTACGCTACCCTTCAACCCGATTTATTTCATTAGACGTGGCTTACCATGTACCGAATGTACTGGGACTAACCTTTAGTCACGCAGAAGGAGCGTACGTGATTGGTTACTTAGCAGGCCTGAAAACCAAAACGAATGAACTTGGCTTTATCGGTGGCGTTGACGTAGATGTTATTAATCAGTTCCATTGTGGCTATGAGCTTGGCGCACGGGATGCAAACGAAAAAGCATCAGTACACACTAGATACATCAATAAGGGTGCACAGTCTTGGGAAGATACTCAGGGCGCAAAGCTGCTAACTGAAAACCTCATGGCAGAGAACGTTGATGTCATTTTCCCTGTCGCCGGATTCGCCAGTTTAGGCGTTGTTGAGACTATGAAGAATAGCGGACATGGTTATAGTTTTGGTATTGACTACGATTATTCTCAGCGCTATCCAAACACTACTTTGGCTTCTATGGAAAAAAAAGTCGACCTAGCTGTCTATGCCGCCCTAACTCAGCTTAAAAATGGTATTTGGAATGGTAACCACAAAACGTTTGGGGTTAAACAAGGCGTTATTTCGATTTCACTGAATAACAATAATCCAGATTTAACCGCTGACGACAAAAAGGCAGTAGGTAATATTTTGCTCGATCTGAAAGGAAAAAGCAGTGTGATTTCTCAACGAATCGACCAACACTGTGCTAGCTCGACATGAAAAACTTGTATTCCTATGTCATTAAAAACTATTTATTGTTAACAACGATTCCATTTTTCTTCTTTGGCGGGATCGACATTGCTAATGACATTTATGCGACCCACAATTCTGAAAGCAAGCAGTACCAAAGTGTTATCGCGCAGCAACAAACAGATTCGAAAAAAGCCTTACTCAACTTCGATTTGTTGGAGGCAGAGTTAGTCGCAACCCGTATCTCACAACTCGACTACATTGTTTCTGTGACATTAGATTCTTACCAATACGGCTTGAAGATGGCGGAGATCATTAACTCGTATTCTGCCAATGGGGTGCCACTTTACTACCCCATCTTCAATGATCAAAACGTCCAAATCGGCCAGCTGATAGTGGTTAAGGATTATTCCGCTTATTACACTCAAATGGTACGCAACATATTGCCTCGCATCGGAGTGTTTTTATTAATCCTTTGCGGAGTTTCATTGCTTTTTAGTCGAACTCTGACTTCCGCTTTGAAACGACCATTTGGTGAACTTCAGCAATTTGCTCTACAAATTGCCAGCGGTGACTACCAAACCCCATCTAAAACGGGGCGTAATTTCGTTGAGATTAGCAATATTTTTCGAGCTCTTGAAACCATGCGCACTAGGCTCCAAGACACGATTACTAAGCTACAGCAGAGTGAAGAGCGTTATTCGCGCACCTACAACTTGACTCAGGTTTGCTTGTTTGTCGTCAACGTAAAACACGGGAAAATCATACGTTCAAATCATCAGTTTCAGCAAATCTTGCAGCAGATTCCTGTTGATAACCAAACGGAGACACTAAGGCAGTTTATTGATCTATTGAAAACATGCCCAAGTAACAGAAGCTTCAATTACTCTCTTCGTATTGGTAATAACGAACGCCATTTTCAGGTGAACCGCAGTGACGTCTATCGAAATGAAATCGAATGCTCTGCATTGGACATCACTGAGCTCGTCATAGCAAAGCAAGCTGCCGAATCTCAGTTGGTGACAGATGCACTTACGCAGATACCCAATCGTTACTGTTTCAACCAGTTTGTCGCTAGAGCCAATAATGGAGAAATCGATTCGGTAACAGTGCTGATGATAGATTTAAACGGCTTCAAGCAGATCAACGACACATATGGTCACGCAGCTGGAGATCATTTATTAATCGAAGTCGCAACTCGAATCAAACGTCAATTAAATCTAACCAATCAGGCTGTATTTCGCTTGGGAGGTGATGAGTTCGTGATAACGATATCTGGTCGAGTCTCGGATGAGATCATTCATGATCTGGCTATGAAGATTCAAACTGCATGCAATAAGCCCGTTCACTATATGAATAAGAGTTTTACAATCAGTTTGAGTATTGGCATTGAGCATTTCTCTAGCCACACGCACCTTGGTATAGAAAAATGCCTAAACAACGCTGACGCCGCTATGTATCAAGCAAAATCAAGCAAAACAGGCATAGTGTATGCGGATAGACTTAAAGAGAAAGCTTTCTAACCGCAATAAAAAAGGCTTGGTCAGACCAAGCCTTTTTTGCTAATTAGTTTAATTACCAACCAGTGATTTCACGTAGACCTTTACCGATGTCTGCAAGAGACTTCACAGTCTTAACGCCTGCTGCTTCGAGAGCTGCAAACTTGTCTTCCGCTGTACCTTTACCACCTGAGATGATTGCACCAGCATGACCCATACGCTTACCTGGAGGAGCTGTAACACCTGCAATGTAAGAAACGACTGGCTTAGTGACGTTCTCTTTGATGAATGCCGCTGCTTCTTCTTCCGCTGTACCACCGATTTCACCAATCATTACGATTGCTTCAGTTTCAGGGTCTTCTTGGAATAGCTTCAGGATGTCGATGAAGTTTGAACCAGGGATTGGGTCACCACCGATACCAACACAAGTAGACTGACCGAAACCTTCGTCTGTCGTCTGCTTAACTGCTTCGTACGTTAGTGTACCTGAGCGTGAAACGATACCCACTTTACCTTTCTTGTGGATATGACCAGGCATGATACCAATCTTACACTCGTCTGGAGTGATAAGACCTGGACAGTTAGGACCGATCATGCGAACGCCAGTTTCTTCTAGCTTCACTTTAACATCGATCATATCTGTTGTTGGGATACCTTCAGTGATCGTTACGATCAGTTCGATACCTGCGTCGATCGCTTCAAGGATTGCATCTTTACAGAAAGGTGCTGGTACGTAGATAACTGTTGCTGTTGCACCAGTCACTTCTACTGCTTCACGTACTGTGTTGAATACAGGAAGACCAAGGTGAGTTTGACCACCTTTACCTGGAGATACACCACCAACCATTTGCGTACCGTATGCGATAGCTTGCTCTGAGTGGAATGTACCTTGACCGCCAGTGAAACCCTGACAGATTACTTTAGTGTCTTTGTTAATTAGTACAGACATTATTTCGCCTCCGCAGCAGCAACAACTTTCTGAGCAGCATCTGTTAGCGACTCAGCAGCAATGATATCAACATCAGAATTAGCAAGAACTTCGCGACCTAGGTCTGCGTTAGTACCTTCTAGACGAACAACTACTGGTACGCTTACGCCTACTTCTTTAACCGCACCGATAATACCTTCAGCGATCATGTCACAACGAACGATACCACCGAAGATGTTTACTAGTACTGCGCTAACATTGTCATCAGAAAGGATGATCTTGAATGCTTCAGCTACACGCTCTTTCGTTGCGCCGCCGCCTACATCAAGGAAGTTTGCTGGTTTGCCGCCGTGTAGGTTAACGATATCCATCGTACCCATTGCTAGACCTGCACCGTTAACCATACAGCCAACGTTACCGTCTAGTGCTACGTAGTTCAGTTCCCACTGTGCTGCGTGTGCTTCGCGCTCATCTTCTTGAGATGGATCGTGCATTTCACGTAGTTTAGGCTGACGGTACATCGCGTTTGAGTCGATGTTGATCTTGCCGTCTAGACAAAGAAGGTTGCCTTCGCCAGTGATAACAAGTGGGTTGATCTCTAGTAGAGCTAGGTCGTACTGAGAGAACATTTGGCCAAGACCCATGAAGATCTTAACGAACTGTTTGATTTGGTCGCCAACTAGACCAAGTTTGAACGCAAGTTCACGGCCTTGGTAAGCTTGAGGACCTACTAGAGGATCAATCGCAGATTGGTGAATCAACTCAGGAGTTTCTTCAGCGATTTTCTCAATGTCCACACCGCCTTCAGTAGACGCCATGAATACAATTTTACGAGTTGCACGGTCTACAACTGCGCCTAGGTAAAGTTCGTTAGCGATGTTAGACGCTTCTTCAACTAGGATTTTAGTTACAGGCTGACCATTTGCATCTGTTTGGTAAGTCACTAGGTTTTTACCTAGCCACTTTTGAGCAAACTCTTTAACGCCTTCTTTTGTGTCATGTAGTTCTACACCGCCCGCTTTACCGCGACCGCCAGCGTGTACTTGACACTTAACAACTTTCTTTTCAGTAGAGATACGACCCGCAGCTTCGAAAGCTTCTTGAGCTGTATCACATGCGAAACCTTCTGGTACAGGCAAACCGAATTCTGCAAACAGCTGTTTGGCTTGGTATTCATGCAAATTCATTTTGATATTCCGTTTATTTTCCCTTAAGGGATTATTATTTCCATAACGACACAGTTATCTGTGTTACGTCTGTAGGGTCTTCTCAAATCAGCCAAGATAACTCAGATAAATAGCGAATATTTAACAAGTAATCTTTAGCTCAAGTGAAGGCCAGACGTCGAGCTAGCCTAGCCTTTGAAACTATCAACGTCTAGCTGTTGAGCACAACTAGACGTTTTAGCGATATTAAACGTCTAATAGGAGACGTGCTGGATCTTCTAGTAGCTCTTTAATCGTTACTAGGAAGCCAACTGACTCACGGCCATCGATTAGACGGTGGTCGTAAGATAGCGCTAGGTACATCATCGGTAGGATTTCAACTTTACCGTCAACCGCCATTGGACGCTCTTGGATCTTATGCATACCCAGGATAGCCGCTTGTGGTGGGTTGATGATTGGCGTTGACATCAGTGAACCAAATACGCCGCCGTTTGTGATAGTGAAGTTACCACCCATTAGCTCATCAACAGTTAGCTTGCCGTCACGGCCTTTGATCGCTAGCTCTTTGATGCCTTTTTCGATGTCAGCGAAACCTAGAGTGTCACAGTCTTTAAGTACTGGAGTTACTAGACCGCGTGGCGTAGATACCGCCATGCTGATGTCGAAGTAGTTGTGGTAAACAATGTCATCACCATCAATCGATGCATTAACTTCTGGGTAGCGTTTTAGTGCTTCAGTTACCGCTTTCACGTAGAAAGACATAAAGCCTAGACGAATACCGTGACGCTCTTCGAACTGGTCTTTGTACTGCTTACGAAGATCCATGATTGGCTTCATGTTCACTTCGTTAAACGTTGTCAGCATTGCCGTGTTGTTCTTCGCTTCTAGAAGACGGTTTGCAACAGTCTTACGTAGGCGAGTCATTGGTACACGTTTTTGGCTACGAGCCGCTGCTGGAGCTTCTACTGCCGCAGGTGCTTCTGCCTTCGGCGCTGCTTTCGCATTAGCTAGGTGCGCATCAACATCTTCACGAGTAATACGACCACCTACGCCAGTGCCTTTAACTTGGCTAGCTTCTAAGCTGTGTTCAGCTAGAAGACGGCGAACAGCTGGACTTAAAGCATCATTGCTTTCTTCAGTTAAAGACGCTTTGTGGCGCTTATCTGGAGACGCTTCTGTAGATTCAGTCGTATCCGTTGTTGGTTCACCTGCTACCGCACCAGGCTTAAGCTTTGCGATTAGCTGCTTAGAAAGTACCGTTGCACCTTCTTCTTCAATGATTGCTTCTAGAACACCAGCTTCAGGTGCTGGTACTTCAAGTACAACTTTGTCTGTTTCGATATCAACCAGAACTTCGTCACGCTCAACTGCGTCGCCTGGTTGTTTGTGCCATGTCGCTACTGTAGCGTCAGCGACAGATTCAGGTAAATCTGGAACCAGAATTTCAATTGTCATATCGGTTTCTTCCTTTAACTTCTAGTTCTTAGTCCGAAGTTTTTGTATTCACGTTTAGTGCGTCTTCAACCAACGCTTTCTGTTGTTTCAAGTGTACTGACATATAACCTACTGCAGGTGATGCTGATGCTGGGCGGCCAGCGTATTTAAGATCTGCACCTGCTGGGATAGCAGCACGGAAGTTATGTTGGCTACAGTACCAAGCCCCCTGGTTT
Organism: Vibrio sp.; assembly: GCF_984391705.1. Classification (NCBI taxonomy): domain Bacteria; kingdom Pseudomonadati; phylum Pseudomonadota; class Gammaproteobacteria; order Vibrionales; family Vibrionaceae; genus Vibrio; species Vibrio sp. The sequence continues at coordinate 52,900 of NZ_CFHWOM010000023.1, forward strand.
TGAGGCTCTTCTTGACACCATACGAAGTCTTCAACATTGGTGTACTGCTCGATTGCTGCTTTCACTTCATCCATAGGGAATGGGTATAGCTGCTCAATGCGAACAATAGCGACATCATCTTGTTCGTTATTACGACGTTGCTCTAGCAAGTCGAAATACACTTTACCCGAACAGAAGACGACGCGTTTCACCTTAGCTGGGTCTAAGTTATCAATCTCTGCAATTGCTGGTTGGAATGTTCCTTCAGCAAGTACTTCTAATGTAGAAGTACACAGAGGGTGACGAAGTAGTGACTTCGGTGACATAACAATCAGTGGTCGACGCATTGGACGAACAACTTGGCGGCGAATCATGTGGTAAACCTGCGCCGGCGTTGATGGCACAACTACCTGCATGTTTTGCTCTGCACAAAGCTGTAGGTAACGCTCTAGACGAGCTGAAGAGTGCTCAGGGCCTTGACCTTCGTAACCATGAGGCAGCAACATCGTTAGACCACATAGACGTGCCCACTTCTGTTCACCTGATGAAATGAATTGGTCAATAACAACCTGTGCGCCGTTAGCGAAGTCACCAAACTGCGCTTCCCAAAGGGTCAAGCCGCTTGGTTCGGCCGTCGCGTAGCCATATTCAAATGCTAATACCGCTTCTTCAGACAATACCGAATCAAAGACTTGGAAAGGGCCTTGTTTATCGTGGATATTTGCTAGAGGAACAAATGTGCTCGCATCGTTCTGGTTATGCAGAACTGAATGACGGTGGAAGAAAGTACCACGACCAGAATCCTGACCAGAGATACGAATACGCTTACCATCATCAACAAGCGTGGCATATGCCAACGTTTCTGCCATACCCCAATCAAGAGCTTTCTCACCGCTGATCATGGCTTTACGGTCGTTGTAAAGTTTGTTCACACGGCTTTGTAGCTTGTGGCTATCAGGGTAAGTACATAAACGCTGACCAAGCTCAATCAAGCGCTCAGTATCAAATTTGCTGTTCCACTCAACATCCCAATCGTGACCTAGGTATGGAGACCAATCGACAGAATGAAGAGCCATTGGACGCCACTCTTTAACGACTACTTCACCGTGATCTAAAGCATCACGATATTCGTTAACTAGTTGCGTTGCTGTATCAATGCCAAGAACTTCTTTTTCCATCAGCACATCAGCATACAGCTTGCGTGGTGTTGGGTGCTTCTTGATTTTCTGATACATCAGAGGCTGAGTTGCATTTGGCTCATCCGCTTCGTTGTGACCATGACGACGGTAACAAACCAAATCGATCACAACATCGCGCTTAAATTCATTACGGTAATCAAGAGCAATACGAGTAACAAACGCAACCGCTTCTGGGTCATCCGCATTTACGTGGAAAATTGGAGCCTGTACCATCTTAGCGATGTCAGTACAGTACATGGTTGAGCGCGTATCATTCGGGTTAGATGTAGTGAAACCAACTTGGTTGTTCACAACAATACGAACCGTACCACCCACTTGGAAACCGCGTGCTTGAGACATGTTAAACGTCTCAGCAACCACGCCTTGACCTGCAATCGCAGAGTCACCGTGAATAGTAATAGGAAGAACCGTGCTGCCTGTCGTATCACCTAAACGGTCTTGACGTGCACGCACTGAGCCAATAACTACTGGGTTTACAATCTCAAGGTGAGATGGGTTAAAGGCTAGCGCTAGGTGGACATCACCACCTGGCGTTGCGAAATCCGCTGAGAAACCTTGGTGATACTTAACATCACCCGTACCCCACGTTTCGTCATGCTTACCCGCAAACTCATCGAATAGGTCTTGTGGTTTCTTACCTAACACGTTAACTAACATGTTTAGACGGCCACGGTGGGCCATACCGATAACCACTTCACGCATGCCACTCGCACCCGCATGACGAATCAATTCTTTCGTCATCGGAATCAGTGCATCACCGCCTTCTAGTGAGAATCGCTTAGCACCTGGGAATTTTGCACCTAGGTAACGCTCTAAACCTTCAGCTGCTGTCAGCTCATCTAAGAACGTGTGCTTTTCTTCATTAGAAAAAGAAGGTTGACCAACAACAGACTCTAAACGTTGCTGGATCCAACGTTTTTGCTCTGTGTCCGTCATGTGCATGTATTCTGCACCGATAGAACCACAGTAGGTTTTTTTAAGAGCTGAGTAGATATCTTTCAACGGCATTGTTTCTTGGCCAACGGCAAAAGAACCAACGTTGAAGGACTCTTCTAGGTCATCTTCGGTAAGATTGTGGAATGCAGGATCTAGCTCCGCCACAGGTGGACGTTGCCATAAACCAAGAGGGTCAAGCTGTGCCGCTTCGTGTCCACGGAATCGGTAAGCATTGATTAATTGGAGTACTTTTACTTGTTTAGCGTCGACATCTGGATCACTAACCTGGACACTGTAATGCTTTGTTTCTTGAGCGAGTCGTCGGAAGTAGTCACGGACAC
>NZ_CFHWOM010000024.1:0-55045 GCF_984391705.1 Vibrio sp.
CGACGGGTACCGCGACCATCAAAGACGACGGTACGGGCCCAGGTCCGGGTACACCTGACAACGATAAGCCTGAGCTGACGGTAACCGGTGGTGGCGACGTGAATGAAGGCACCGACGCAGTGTTCACTGTATCGCTGTCAAATGAAACCGAAGCGTCAGTGGTGGTGAACCTTGCTCCAACCACAGACGGTTACACGGCTGAAGCGGATGATATCGGCGATATGGTCGTGACCTACGTCGATAGCAATAACCAGACGCAAACTCTGACGGTGGATGGCAGCGGTAACGTAACCATTCCAGCGGGTATCACCGACATTACCGTGACCATCCCAACCACGGACGATACGGTTTACGAAGGTGACGAGACCTTTGGTCTTGTGGTGACTGAATCGAACAACGTGACGTCAAATGGTCAGGCTACAGCTGGAGCTAATATTATCGACGCTCAGAATGCGCCAATAGTGAGCATCAGTGCCGACGCTGACAGCGTGACTGAAGGGAGCGATGCAAGCTTCACGGTGAGCATCGACCAAGCGGCGGAGGAAGACGTGGTGGTGACGTTCACCATTGGTGGCGATGTGGATGGCAACGACTACACGGCGCCAACGACGTACACCGTGACGATCCCAGCGGGTCAAACGTCGGCTCCATTAGACATCGAGACGCTGGATGACGGCATCTACGAAGGGGCGGAAGACTTAGACATCACCCTAGTGGGCACCAGCGGCGCAGGCTCAACGATTGACAGCAACGCGTCTCAAGCAACCGTGAGCGTGGAAGACGCTCAACACGCTCCTGAATTCATTTCAGATGGTGACGCTGCCGGCGATGCGCCAAATGCTGATAGTTATGATTTCGGGTCTGTAAATGAGAACTCTACAAGTGGAACAGTTGTTGGCACTGTCGTGGCCGAAGATCAAGATAATGATGACCTGCGCTATAGTTTTGCCGATGGCTCGTTGAGCAATGGATTATTTGATATCGACCCTGTAAGTGGTGATATCACTCTAAATCAAACAATCGATGATGCTCATTTGGGGGATTATACGTTAAACGTCAAAGTCATCGATGGAACTGGCGGTGAAGACACCGCTGTGGTAGAGGTTACGTTGACGAATGTTAACGATGCGCCGGAAGCTTCACCTTCAGCGGTGACAATTGCGGAGGATGCTCAAGGTGTGGACTTGATTCTTGCATGGTCATCATTCGGGATATCAGACGTTGACTCGCCAGAAGCATCTTTATCAGTTGTTATAACGTCATTACCAGTTGACGGCGTGTTGGAGTATCAAGATGCTCAAGGTGTTTGGCAAGCAGTCCAGCAGGGACAAGAGCTGAGCAAAGATCAATTTGATTCAAATGAAGTTCGTTTCACTCCTGATTACAATGAATCTGGTGATGATAGCTTCGGTGGTTCAAATGTAGGTGATCAATCATCTGACTATGCGCAAATTGGGTTTAAACCAACTGATGGTCAAGACGAAGGACAAGAGTCGACACTAACTATTGACGTTACACCGGTAGCAGACAAACCAAACCTTGCTACGGTAACGCCTGGGCTAGCGTTACCTCAACAAGAGTTTAACGTTACAACTTGGAATAACGTTAATATTGGTGGACACAATGGCCTCGGTGTTGCTGGTCTTGTGCTCATTGATGCTATGGATGCACTTGATCCAACAAACGGCGTGCAATCAACGACTGCAAATGTTGAAGACACTGGTACAAACGCAACACTACAAGATGAGGCTGTGTTAGTTACAGCGTTGGTATACCTTGAAGCGGGAACTAGCTATGATTTTGTCGGAACAGCTGACGATAGCATGGCGATTACGATTGGGGGAGTTTTAGTCGATGAAGCTAGATGGGGAAATGATAGTGGTGACATTAAAGGTGGAGCCTTCGTTCCTTCGGTATCTGGCTTCTACCCAATAGAAATTTATCATCATAACCAGAGTGGTGCAGGGAACTACAACGTAAATGTTTCCATAGACGGTAATGCACCTGTCGACTTGAGCAATAGTAACCTTTATATCGTTAGTGATGAGAGCGCGCTAGATAACGCAGACGTCCGAACTTCTGAGCTTAAGGAAGTGAACGGTGTCGAGTTTTATGAAACGTATGAAGTTAATGAAGGACTTCAAGATACTGAAATTCCGCTGTCTGAAATCCGTGCGAGTTTGAGTGATACCGACGGGTCAGAATCATTAGCTGTAACGTTGGCAGGGCTGCCTGTTGGCGCAACTATTTCGGATGGTAATACGTCAGTCACAATCAGTAGCGCGAATGAGGCAGTAGATGTTACGGGGTGGTCACTTGACTCACTTACTGTCACTCCTCCTCCAGGAAGCCACGACGACTTTACTATATTCGTTACTGCGACAAGCACTGAGGATTCGAATGGAGACTCAGCTCAGTCACACGCAACGATCAATGTAATTGTTCATGAGAACTTGGCAACGAATACAGTAGCTGATACTGGAACTGTTAATGAAGATAATACGTTGCAAGGCAATGTATTAGAAAATGACACTGATGGAGACAATGTTCTTCAGGTTGACTTTATTACTGTTGATGGAACTGATTATGCGGCCGGCCAAACGGTTTCTATCGATGCTGGTATCTTGGTAATGAATCAAGATGGTAGCTATAGTTTCGAGCCATCAACACATTGGTCTGGTGATGTTCCAACGATTACCTACACAACGAATACAGGAGCGACAGAAAGCTTAGATATAGACGTTATCGCTGTGGCTGATGCACCAACTGTTAAGATTACGCTTGGCGAAATGGTTAAATCGGATGCGACTTCATCCCATCACGCTGATGTAATTGCCGCGGTAGGAAACACAGAAGCTGAAAACAACGCTCTTGCTATTGAAATGGGTCTAGATAATTCTTTACCTTCTCATCAAGGTAGTAACACTGACTATAGTGACACCGATACGCTCTTTGTAGGTGGAAACAACGTCGACACTATGTATGGTGGTGGTGGTGATGACACGTTCGTTGGTGGTGCGCAAAACGATTCATTCTATGGCGATGATGCGACAAGTAACACTGCCCATGATGGTACAGACACCGTTTATCTATCTGGAAACTTTGAAGACTACAAGTTTACCTTCAAAGACAACCATGGAGGTGGTGTTCCATACTGGATTGTATTAGATACTAATTCTGTCGACTCAGTGAATGACCATACAGGTCAAGAAGACCGCGGTGACCATCTGTATGAAATTGAACGTGTTGTATTTGCCGATAAGATTATTGAGCTTAATCCTGATGGTACATACGAAGTGCTTCAAGACAGAATGATTCCAGTTGATGTTGACGTAGATCTCGTTGATACAGATGGAAGCGAAAGCTTGGTTCAGACAGTTACAGTAGATGGCCTTCCTGAAGGCATTGAAGTCTATGTTAATGGGCAAGCTATTGACGCTGAGGCAGACGGTACGTTCCTTGTGCCAATCGATGCGAATGGTAATGCTTCATTTGATATTAAGGTACCGTTTGACTACGAGGGTAGCCTCGACTTCCCACTAAGTGTAACCGCAACGTCGGTAGAGTCATCAAATAGTGATAGTGCATCTACCACTGAAACTGTTGATGTCACAGCGCGTGATTACGTAATGGAATCTGGCTCTCATGGCGATGATACAATTGCAGGCACTGCGGATCATGATTTGATTGTTGGCGATGTTCAGGGTATTGAGATAATTGCTGGTGAAGATTACAACATTGCGTTTGTACTTGATACATCAGGTAGTATGGGTAGCTGGGTTGGTACAGCAAAACAAGAGATACTAGATGTATTTGATGAGCTACAAGCTGCAGCGACACAGGGCTCTCAGCCAGGTACAGTTAATGTTCTATTAACTGAGTTCGCTACAGGTGCAACCTTTATCGTTTCTGTGGATTTAAGCTCACCAACGGCAAGACAAGATTTTGTCACGCAGCTTAATACGATTGAAAACCAGGGTAACGGTGCGACAAACTATGAATCCGGTTTGCAGTCAGCGGTAGATTGGTTTGGTGGGCAGCCGAATCCAAACGGTCAGAATATCACTTACTTTATTACAGATGGACAACCGAATAGGCATACAGATCTTGACGACATACCTCAAAATCAATTCTCTAAAGTGATTTTGGATGTAGATGCAAACGGTGAATTGGTGACGTTAGAGGACATTGTGAATGACTTCAACTACAGCTATGGTCAGACCGTTAACTACAAAGGTAACGTTCTAATTGATAGTTACGGCCGTATTTACTCTCCATTTACTGGTCAGAAAATAGGTGATATCGATTCATCTTACGGCAATTTATACTATGACGATGAAGGTACTAATTCAGTGCAAGCTCAGCATATGTATCAAGTGCTGGCAGCGTTGTCGACGGTAGAGGCAATTGGTATTGGCAGTGGTGTTAGCGAAAGCACACTACAGCAATATGATACAGACGGTGTTGTTGACTCGCATATTGATGTTACTAAACTTGCCGAGACAATTCTTGGTCAAGATGTCCCACTGAAACAAGGTGAAGATACACTAAGTGGAGGTGAAGGCGATGATATCTTGTTAGGTGATTTGATTGAATTTGGTACTAACGAACAAGGGTTGAGCGCAATTCAATCACATGTTGCTAGCCAAACAGGTCAAGACATCTCAACAGTTGATGCTGAAGATATTCACAACTATGTAAAAGATAACATCCAGGAGTTTGATCAAAGCCATGCTGGAGACAAGTCAGATGTTCTTAATGGCGGAGAAGGTGATGATATCTTATTCGGTCATGGTGGTAGTGATACCCTAGATGGCGGTGAAGGCAAGGATATCTTAGTCGGTGGTTTAGGTAATGACATCCTAACCGGTGGAGATGATGCGGATATCTTCATGTGGACTGAGATGGAATCATCAACAGATCGTGTGACTGATTTTAATGTTACTGAAGGTGACTCTATTGATGTTAGTGACTTGTTTGAAGACTTATCTAATGATGACATCAGCCAGTTGCTAATTGATTTAGGAAGTGGCGACTTCCACGGACAAGTTGGTGATGTTTCCATTACGGTAACGGACGATCAGAGCGCATCTCATTTGACCATTGTGAAAGGTGGACAAACGTTAACTATCGACTTTGATGGAGCATCAGCTGCTGACGTTACTAACAGTCTTATGGATAATCTCAGTCACTTAAAAGACTAGGTATGTGACAACTGGGCTGCTGTTAGCCCAGTTAACATCCATAATAAAAAGCCTCGCTATATTAGCGAGGCTTTTTTCGATTTGTTTATCTTGTTGTAACTGTCGGATTACATAGACGAAGAACAATAATTATAAAACTTTACAAGCAAAGCCTTTGAGATAGAAGCCTTCTGGATAGGCAGAGTCTATAGGGTGGTCAGCCGCTTGTTCAAAACGTTCTACGAATTTTACCTGGCGTCCTGAGTCTACCGCTGCGTCTGCGATAATCTTTTGGAAAAGGTCAGAGCTCATTAGCCCTGAGCATGAATAAGTGAGTAACGTGCCTCCAGGTTTCAGTATTTGCATCGCCAACATGTTGATGTCTTTGTAGCCATTAGCGCCTGAAGTTAAGTTATTCTTACTCGAAACGAATTTAGGCGGGTCCATGATCACAACGTCAAACTTGGTACCTTGGTCTCGATATTCACGTAATAACTTGAATACATCGGCGTTTAGGAAGACCGCACGTTTTTTGGAAATATCAAAGTTATTTAACTCAGCATTGTACTTTGCAGTATCAAGTGCCGGTTGAGATACATCTGCGTTGATAACACGTTTCGCGCCACCTTTTAGAGAATACAACCCGAATCCTCCAGTGTACGAGAAGCAATTAAGGACCTCTTTATCTTTGACGTACTTCATCGCTTGTTGGCGGCTATCACGTTGATCAAGGTAGAAGCCTGTTTTGTGGCCGCCAATGATATCAACACTGATTTTCACGCCATTTTCTTCAATAACAACAGATTTTGGCGGCTCTTCACCGTGTAAAACGCCTGTAACTTCTTCTAAGCCTTCTTTTTTACGAACTGCCACATCAGAGCGTTCGTAAATGTTACACCCAGGGAATACCTCTAGCAGAGCAGCTACAAGCGCCTTCTTGTTGTATTCAGAACCAGCGCTTAGGAGTTGGCATACTAAGAAGTCTTGGTATTTATCAATCGTAATGCCTGGCAACCCGTCAGACTCGGCTGCGATTAGGCGAAAACCCGTGAGCCCGTCGCGCTCAATTATATCTTCTCTTAGTAAATAGGCATCTCTAATACGCTTGACGAAAAAGGCTTTGTTAATCTGCTCTTTTTCAAATGACCAAACACGAGCTCGTATCTGTGAGTTAGGAGAGTAGGCGGCTTTAGCTAACCACTTCCCGTCATGAGCAAATACGTCAACTGTCTCACCAAGTGCTGGCTCTCCTTCAACTTTACTAATACCGCGAGAAAAAACCCAAGGATGTTTGCGGCGAAGGGATTTATCACGGCCTTTTACTAGATAGATAGCTGGAGTCATTGCTTTACTCAATAGGTTGATTTGAAAGGAGGGGTATTGTCTTGGAAGTGTAGGGGAAAATCAAATAAAAGAGCCGCCAATTGGCGGCTCTCGATATTTAGGCTTTCAGGCCAGTGAGTAAAGCTTCCATCGTGTCACTCTGGCGACGAAGTTGATCGATGTTGTTGTTAGTTGCACTGATCATTTCGCAGACTTGATTAGATTGGACTCGAACCTCTTCTACACTTGCCGCAATGTTATCTGCAACAACGCCTTGCTCTTCTGCAGCGGTAGCGATCTGGACACTGCTGTCAGAGATTGATTGGTTCTTATCTGCAAGAGAGGCAATTTCTGAGTCAACTTCGGACATAAGAGTTTGGCCTTCACTCGCATTGATAACAGTCGTTTCCATGAGTTTGGTGAGTGATTGGCTGTTACGTTGTAGCGCTTCAATCATAGTCTGAATTTCGACTGTGGCTTGTTGAGTACGTCCTGCTAGAGCACGAACTTCGTCAGCTACTACCGCAAATCCTCGACCTTGCTCGCCAGCACGAGCTGCTTCGATAGCAGCGTTGAGTGCAAGAAGATTGGTCTGTTCAGAGATGCCATTGATAGTGGTCACAACTTCATCGATTTGGGCTGCGTTAGCATCAAGTTCTGCAACGGCTTCTGACGCAGACTGAACTTCGGTAGAAAGTTGAGAAATTGAAGACAAGGTATGTCCAACTTTTTGTTGGCCTTGCTGGGCAACAGAGCGGGCGTTTTCGGTCTGGGCACTTGAGTCGTGAGCAAGGTTTGCAACTTCTCTAATGGTAGATGCCATTTGCTCAGTTGCACTTGCTAAAGAATTTAAGTGCTCTTGCTGACTGTTTGAAATGTCTGCACTGTGTTGATTCGATTGGTTCAAGTCAGAGCTAATTTGTTGCATTAACGCAATTGACTCTTGAATAGAAAGAACCATGTTTTGTTCGCGTTCTGCTACTTTATCAATAGTAATGGCAATTTCACTGAATTCGTCACGTACTCTGAAGAAGTTCATTCGGCTGGTTAGATCACCATTTGAAAGCGTAGTTAAAGCTTTGTTCATTGTGAACATCGCTCCACCAATGAACGTCATAATGTAGTAGACACCCATTGCAATGAGAAACAGCGTGACTGCGATTATTGTTATATGAGTTGTCGATAGTGCTGTCCATAGGTTTTGGCTATGGATTGCAACTAAACTAAATTCGCCGTTGTTGACGGAGATCGAGCCCACGCCTGAACCAATAGCGACAGTTTCAGAGCCCGCGATTAGACTTGAAACTTGCGTACGGTTTAAATTGCCCGACTCAATAAGATCACGCATCAGAACTAACTCGTCCTTGTATAGGTGGTCAAGCATATTGTCAGCAGCGTTGTCTAGCACCAAGGTGAGCACAAGGAGAGCAATTACGGGGAGAACGAAAAGTAGGTAGAACTTTTCTTGAATTTTTAGATGAATGAGATATTTGTCAATCCAGCGAAATGGTATTTCTTTCATAATTATATTTCCGTGAAAACCCTGTCTGTTCCGTAGAGGGTTATAAAAAACACATGATAAATATATCACTGTACGACGTATTGAGGTATTAAATATGGTTCAAAAATGCGAGAAGTTCACAGTGTCGGGTCTAGTACAAGGTGTTGGGTTCCGTTATTACACTTCATACCAAGGCATGAGGTTGGGTTTAACCGGTTACGCAATGAATCTTAATAGTGGCGATGTGGAAGTTGTTGTATGTGGAGAGGAGGAGAAAGTGGCGATGATGGCAACTTGGTTACAGACTGGCCCCAAAACGTCTCGCGTCGAAAGTATCGTTTCAGAGCCTATTTCTTTTAAACCTTATAAAGGATTCAAAATCCTATAGGTTTACAAACATTTTGCTGGTTTAGGTAGACCCGCTAATTTGGTTGCTTGCTTAGCTGGCCCCTGCTTAAAAAGCTTAAATAGATATTTACTGTTACCTTTCTCAGGACCGTGTTCCTTTTCAATTGCTTTAACTAACATACGAACAGCCGGAGAGGTATTAAATTCTTCGTAAAAGTCACGCACAAAATGAACAACCTCTAGATGCGCCTCCGTTAGCTCTATACCTTCTTGCTCAGCTAGGAGCTCAATCATGCCTTCTTCCCACTGAGTGTAATCAAGCAAGTAGCCTTGAGCGTCAGTTTCTATTTGTTTGCCGTTGTATTCGAACATCTCTATACACCTAAAATCAACGATACCCGCTAGGGTAGCCTAGCCGATAGCAATTCGACAATACTCAAATAAAGAAAAAGCCCGAAAGGTTATCCTTTCGGGCTTTGTTTAATCAGGAATTACCTAATTAATCATCGTTCATGATACCGAGGATTTGAAGTAGGCTCACGAAGATGTTGTAGATTGATACGTATAGAGTTACGGTCGCTGAGATGTAGTTAGTTTCACCACCACGAACAATACTTTGAGTTGTCATCAAGATTGCCATTGTAGAGAATACAATGAACAAGCTGCTTAGAGCCAGATGAAGTATCGTTGACTGGATAAAGAAGCTCGCGATCATACCAACAATCAGAACGACAAATAATGACAGCATTAGACCACCCATCGTAGATAGGTCACGTTTGGTTGTTAGGGCATACGCTGATGCTGCAAGGAATGAAAGAGCAGTACCACCAAGTGCAGTTACGATCAGATCACCCATTCCTGCGCCAACATAAGCGTTAAGAATAGGACCAAGTGTGTAACCCATGAAGCCTGTCAGTGCGAACGTAAATACAAGACCCATCCCGTTGTTACGGTTTTTTTCCGTTAAGAATAGTAGGCCGTAGAAACCAACCAATGTAATGATTAGACCAGGGTGAGGAAGGTTCATCACCATAGCGACACCAGCAACAATAGCTGACCAAAGTAGAGTCATTGAAAGTAGGGCGTAGGTGTTACGCAGTACTTTGTTTGTTTGCAATGCACTTTCTTGAGTAGAAGTGCGGGTAAACATAGGGCTGTTCATGATCTTCCTCATAAGGTTTTATGTTTATAACTACATTTATGAGGCTGAATACCAAAAAGATCAAGCCCCCAAGCTATATGCAGTAAATAAAATAATAATAGAATTAGAATGTTAAGTAATTTCTAAGATGTAACACAATATAACATAAATAAAAGAGGCGACCTAAGTCGCCTCTTTGTGATTGATTAAACCGTGATTAGTGGCTCAGAATCTGTGATAAGAAGTTTTGTGTTCTATCTGATTGAGGGTTTTCAAAGAAGTCGACAGGGTTGTTCTCTTCAATGATTTCTCCCGCGTCCATGAAGATGACTCGGTCTGCTACCTCTTTTGCAAAACCCATCTCGTGAGTTACACAGAGCATTGTCATACCTTCTTCAGCCAACTCAACCATAACGTCGAGTACCTCTCTAACCATTTCCGGGTCGAGAGCTGATGTTGGTTCGTCAAACAGCATTACTTGCGGGCTCATACATAAAGAACGAGCGATCGCAACACGTTGCTGCTGACCACCAGACAGTTGGCCTGGGAACTTGTCTGCTTGATCTGGAATCTTAACGCGTTCTAGATACTGCATAGCGACTTTCTCTGCTTCCTCTTTTGGCATTTTTTTAACCCAGATTGGAGCGAGAGTACAGTTTTCTAGTACTGTGAGATGAGGGAATAGGTTGAAGTGTTGGAAACACATTCCTACTTCTCTTCGTACCGCTTCGATGTTTTTCAGATCTTCAGTCAGTTCGTTACCGGATACAATGATCTGGCCTTTTTGGTGCTCTTCTAGTCGATTGATACAGCGAATCATCGTTGACTTACCTGATCCAGAAGGACCACAGATAACGATTTTTTCACCCTTTTTTACGTCTAGATTGATGTTTTTAAGTACGTGGAACTCACCGTACCACTTATTCATATCCTTAATTTGGATCATGTAATCTTGTTGCTGCGTCATAATACGTCCTTGAGCTTTCTAATTATCGTTTGTGACCGGTATGAAGTTTGTTTTCAAGCCAGATCGAATATCTCGACATGCCAAAACAAAATACCCAGAACACTAACGCGACAAATACATAACTTTCTGTTGCGAATCCTAACCACTCAGGGTCAGTGTTTGCTGCCTGTCCAATACCGAGAACATCAAACATACCAATGATAAGTACAAGACTGGTATCTTTGAAGAGACCAATAAAGGTGTTAACGATAGACGGGATAGTGATCTTTAGCGCTTGAGGCAAGATGATGAGTCCCATCTTTTTCCAATAGCTCAACCCTAACGCGTCTGCAGCTTCATATTGCCCTTTGGGAATGGCTTGTAATCCGCCGCGAACCACTTCTGCCATGTAAGCAGCACTGAACATTACAACACCGATAAGTGCACGGATAAGCTTGTCTGTCTCTGAACCTTCGGAAAGGAAAAGAGGGAGCATAACCGATGCCATGAATAACACGGTGATTAATGGAACACCACGCCATATTTCGATATATACAGTACAGATACTGCGAATAATTGGCATTTCAGAGCGTCTACCTAGTGCCAATGCCACACCAATAGGGAGTGATACGACAATACCAACTAGAGCAATGATTAGAGTGACAAGCAGTCCACCCCATTTATGCGTTTCTACGACTTCTAATCCAAATACGCCGCCATAAAGTAGTGCTGCAATGATAAATGGATAAACGTTAACAAAGAACAACCAAATCCAAAGTCTCTTCGGCGTTTTTTCATACGCTAAAAGCACAGTAAAGATCGCTAGAGTGATGTAGAAAAGGCGAGGTCGCCACAGCTCTTCTTGCGGATAAAAACCGTACATGAACTGTTCCCAGCGCACACTGATAAACACCCAGCAAGCGCCGTCACGAGAACAGGCGTCTCGAGTAGTACCAATCCAATCAGCTTTCAGAAAAGCCCAATCTACAATGTTCCAAAGAAGCATTGCTGCTAGATAGGCAAGAATGATGGTAACTACTGAATTTACCGGGCCATTAAAAAGGTTTTTACGTAGCCAACCAACCAATCCTACAGTGTTTGCAGGTGGTGGGAGGTCGGGCAAAAACTGATGCTCTTTCATATTATCTCTCCACCAAAGCAACTTTACGGTTGTATACGTTCATTAACGCAGAAGTCAGCAGACTTAGTGTTAAGTAAACCGCCATGGTCATCGCAATAATTTCGATTGCCTGACCTGTTTGGTTCAACGTTGTACCAGCAAAAACAGATACTAAATCTGGATAACCTATCGCCATTGCTAGCGAAGAGTTTTTTGTTAGGTTTAGATACTGACTGGTTAATGGAGGAATAATAATTCTCAAAGCTTGTGGGATAATTACGAGTTTGAGAGTACGCGATTTGGGTAAACCGAGTGACATGGCGGCCTCAGTTTGACCATGGCTAACAGCGTTAATACCTGAACGTACGATCTCTGCAATAAAGGATGCAGTGTAGATACTGAGAGCGAGCAAAAGTGCGGCTAATTCAGGAATGATACTGATACCACCTTGGAAGTTAAAACCTTTTAACTCAGGGAACTCAGCAGAAATTGGCGAGCCCATTATGAAGTAAGCGATAACAGGTAACACGACGACTAGGCCAAAAATAATTCGACCCATTGGCGTCTGCTGACCAGTTAAACGTTGCTTATTGCGTGCCCAAACCCCAATAAACACTGATGCAAGAATACCAAGTACTAAGCTTGCTACCACCACGCCAGAGCCCGCCTCGAATATCGGGGCAGGGAAATAGAGACCACGAACATTAAGGAAGATAGCTTCACCGAGGCTTAAGCTTTGCCTTGCTGACGGCAATGCTTGAAGCACGGCAAAATACCAAAAAAAGATCTGCAGTAGCAGTGGTACGTTACGAAAGATCTCGATATACACCGCGGCAAGTCGACTTACTAACCAGTTGTTTGATAGTCGAGCGATCCCCATAACAAAGCCGATAACTGTCGCCAAGATAATACCTAGAAAGGAAACGAGCGCAGTATTCAATAGGCCGACGAGAAAGGTTCGTCCGTAAGAATAGGTTTCATCATACTCAATCAGCGTCAGGCCAATCCCAAAGCCTGCTTCTTGGTCCAAGAAACCAAAACCCGTAGCAATGCCACGTGCTTCTAAGTTCGAAAGTGCATTATTGACAATAGTGTAAAAGAAAAAGAACAGTGCGAGTATCGCGATAATCTGAAACACGACTGAACGAAAGGTGGGATTGTAAATAAGGCTAGCACCTGAAGACGGTCCGTTATCCGCTTTAGGCGCAACAGTATTAGTAGGTTTCATACAGCTATAACCTCAAATCCATATTTTGTAAAAAGGGCGGCCTAAACCGCCCATTTTGTTGTTATGTGTTGCTTAACGGATTGGCGGAGCGTACATAAAGCCGCCCGCATTCCATAGTGCGTTGACACCACGAGAGATTTGAAGAGGAGAGCCAGTACCTACAGTACGCTCAAAGCTTTCACCATAGTTACCAACTTGTTTGATAACTTGGTAGCCCCAATCGTCACGGATACCTAGGCCTTTACCTTTAGGACCATCAACGCCAAGAATACGTTTCACGTTTGGATCTTTCGACTTCAGCATTTCGTCAGCATTCTTAGAAGAAATACCGTACTCTTCTGCGTTAATCATTGCATTAAGCGTCCATTTAGCGATGTTGAACCATTGGTCGTCACCTTGACGTACTACAGGACCAAGAGGCTCTTTAGAAATGATTTCCGGAAGTACTTGAGCTGAAGACGGGTCTTGAAGGTTTAGACGAAGAGCGTAAAGCCCTGATTGGTCAGTAGTCAGTACGTCACAACGGCCTGCATCGAAGCCTTTCGATGTTTGAGCTGCCGTATCAAATACTACAGGTTTGTATGACATGCCGCTGTTACGGAAGTAGTCAGCAAGGTTTAGTTCAGTAGTTGTACCAGATTGAACACACACAGATGCGCCATCTAGCTCTTTAGCGCTTTTAAGACCAAGGTCTTTTTTAACCATAAAGCCCTGACCATCGTAGTAGTTCACGCCTACGAAGTTGAGACCAAGCGCAGTATCACGGTGTAGAGTCCAAGTTGTGTTACGAGACAAAACATCGATTTCACCAGATTGTAGTGCAGTGAAACGTTCTTTTGCAGTGAGCGGTACGTATTTCACTTTTGATTTATCGCCCAATACAGCAGCGGCTAGTCCCTGACAGTATTCAACGTCGATGCCTTCCCATTCGCCCTTTGAGTTAGGGTTAGAGAAACCTGGCAGACCAGTACTTACACCACAAGTGATAAAACCTTGTTTAGTTACTTTGTCTAATGTGCTGTCTGCTGCTGATGCGCTAGTTGCCATAAAAGCAGTAGATGCAGCTACAACTGAAGCAAGAAGTGTTAGTTTATTTGCCATTTGTATCCTTCCTGTATGATCCATGTTAAACCAGGTGACACCTGATACAACGAATGAAAATATGTTGTGTTTCTGTATTTATAAGTTGATTCCTCTGTTTGGAAATCAACCATTTATAAGCGTAGGAAAGGATTTGTGATTTCTCAAATGTATAATTTAAAAAGATTTTTGACTGAACTCACAAACCCGTTCAGTAACTAGAATGACGAAATGTTACGTGAATGTAAATAGTGCAAGAGTTCACAAAAATAGTGCAATAGGAGTTACTGACTAAAGTGTCATGTTTACATAGTTGTAACGTAGCGTGATTAAAAAACAGGCTAAGATATAATTCTATAAATAGTATTAAATTTGGTGATAAATTATACGGATTTAATCAAGTGTTTCTTTGAGTGCCCCAACTTTGGTAGTATCTGCTAGTTAGTTAGTTGAATTATTCAAGGAATGAAATGCAGTATTTTCCACTGTTTCTCGATTTAAAAGGTAAGCCAGTTCTTGTCGTGGGTGGCGGAGAGGTAGCGAGCCGTAAAGTTGATGGTTTAATTCGAGCAGGAGCTGTCGTAACTATTGTGTCACCACAAATTGAGCCATTCCTGCAGAATCTTGTGGATGAGGGAGATTGTCTTTGGGTTCAAAACTTCTATTCGCAAGAGCTCATGGACTCAAAATATATCCAAGTTTGGGCTACCACCGACAATCCTGATCTTAATCATCAGGTGCACCATCACGCAAAGGCGCTGGGTATATTAGTGAATGTCGTCGATGATCAACCTTATTGCGACTTTATAACGCCTTCGATGATTAACCGAGGTCGTATTCAATTGGCAATTTCTAGTGGTGGAGCTTCACCTGTTTTAGTGCGTAACATCCGTGAAAAGTTAGAAGCGGCTCTACCGCAAAATTTGTCTCTGCTAGCTGATTTCGGTGCCTCTAAACGCTCGGATATTAAAAATGCGCTTCCAAGCGTAGATCTGCGCCGGAAGTTTTGGGAGCGATTCTTTTCATCATCAGTGGTTGATGGCGCAAAAGATAGAGCCGAGCTTGAGGCACAATACCAGACGCAACTCTCTCAGGAAGTTGAAGATACAGGGAGTGTAACTTGGATTGATTTTGGTAATGACGTTGAAATGTTGCCGATGAAAGCACTTCGATTGATGCAACAAGCTGAGCTGGTATTGCATCCTCAGGAATGCCCCTATAGCTTTATTGACTTAGTCCGTCGAGATGCAGAGAGAGAGCCATTTATGAGTGATACCGAGCTCTCTGAGCGCCTGGCTCGGGCAAGAGAAGAACAACTGAGAGTAGTGGTGTTTGTCGCACCAGACTCGAACCAATATAATTTACTCAAGCAACGCGACTTGCATCTAGCGCTTGCGACAGTTCAATAAACAAAACCCGCTTAAATAAGCGGGTTTTCGTTTTTACATGGTTATCTGTTTAGTCGCGAAAGTTTTCGTACTGGAACGGTTGGCCTAGTTCAGCTTCACGAATCACGGCAATAACCGCTTGTAGATCGTCACGCTTCTTACCCGTTACGCGAACTTTTTCGCCCTGAATAGACGCTTGTACTTTCATCTTTTTATCTTTGATTAGCTTAACGATTTTCTTCGCCATTGCTGTCTCGATACCTTGCTTAAATAGCACGATTTGATGCCAGTTTTTGCCTGTGGCTTCTTCAGGTTTCGCGTCCATCGCATTAGCGTCAACACCACGCTTAGCTAAGTTTCCACGTAAGATGTCACGCATTTGCTTAAGCTGAAAGTCACCTTCAGCATTCATTCGAACTGATTCGTCTTTTTGCAGCTCAAAAGAGGCATTGACACCGCGAAAATCGAATCGTGTAGAAAGCTCGCGAGAAGCATTGTCCACTGCGTTACGCAGTTCAACAGTATCGATTTCAGATACAATATCAAAAGATGGCATTGTTAATTACTCCTCAGATTCAATTAGCGAGATTTTACTGCGTCAGCAAGTAGGGCAAGCATTCGTTCGGTATCTTCCCAACCTAAACAAGGGTCAGTGATCGACTGGCCATAAGTTAAATTGTTGATGTCTGCCATAGACTGATTACCTTCAACAATAAAGCTTTCTGCCATGATACCAGCGATTTGATTTTTACCGGATTTGATTTGCTCGCAAAGCACCTTCGCAACATCTAGTTGTTTGCGGTGTTGCTTCTGACAGTTAGCATGACTGAAGTCGACAACCAAACGTTGAGGGAGCCCAACTTCTGCTAGTTGTTCACATGCAGAATTAACAGAATCTACATCGTAGTTTGGACCTTTGTCACCACCGCGCAGAATAACGTGACCAAATGGATTGCCACTTGTACGGTAAACTGTCATGCGGCCATTTTTATCTGGCGAATAGAAGTAGTGCGAAGCTTGAGAAGCACGGATCGCATCAATAGCAATTTTAATGTTGCCGTTTGTGCCATTTTTAAAACCAACCGGACAAGATAGCGCTGACGCCATTTCACGGTGGATCTGAGATTCAGTAGTACGAGCTCCAATTGCTCCCCAGGTGATTAGGTCGGCAATGTACTGGCCGGTGATCATGTCTAGGAATTCAGTAGCGGTCGCCAAACCTAGCTTATTAATATCAAGTAATAGTTTACGAGCTTTGTTCAAACCAGCTTCTAAAGCGTATGAGCCATCTAAGTTAGGGTCTGTAATTAGACCTTTCCAACCGACAACTGTACGAGGCTTTTCAAAATAGGTACGCATGACGATAAACAACTCGTCTTTATATTGCTCTTGAATTTGAGCAAGGCGCTCAGCGTAATCTAGCGCTGCGTCTGTATCGTGGACAGAGCATGGGCCAACAATCACTAGTAGTCGATCATCTTGGCCTGTAAGAATTTGTTCGATTTGACGACGAGATTTAGCAATGCGTTCAGCAACATCGTCAGTGATAGGGTGTGCGCTCCCAAGTTCTGCCGGAGTTGGCATTGGACCCAGTGGTTGGGTTCTTAATTCATCGGTTTTGAGTGGCATACCATAACCTGTTCTTTTTATTGCGAAGCGCTAAAGATAACGGAAACGCTGCTAGGAATAAACTACTTATCGATAATCTTCATATTGCAATTGTGTAAAAATGAAAAATTATGCATTTTCATAGGCTAAAAATGTACTTAGCCCTTGTGTAAATCGGCCTGTGTGGGTATGTTCGAACTAAGCAAATAATAATAGATTGCACGGAGCAGTAATGAGTTTAGATACTTCTAGTGGTTTGCATCCCGCGTTGACTTTAGGTAGCTCGCTACCAAGTACTGGTGTCGCTGAAAATGGTACACATTTATATGTGTCATTTGCTGAGTTGATCATGGAAAATGTGTTTTATCATCCTGAATTTAAAAAACATCTTAGAGAACTCTCAGACGTAGAGAAGAGTTCAATCGATGCTATTTTAGGAGAGCAGTCTGTAGAGGAGCATTTCGTATCAACTCTCGTTGAAAGCGTTAAATCGGCGGTAACCCCTCAGCATACTTCGATTAGAGTTAGTTTGAGTAACGGCGACAGCTACGCATTTAGTTCCCTATTAGGCGGTAAGGTAGAAGCAGTCGAAGTAAACCCCGCACTTGGTTTGCGAGGCGTGTCTCGTTATGCATCCGAGCAGTTTGGTGCAACGTTTGCGTTAGAGTGTCAGGCAATCAAAGTTTTGCAGGATGAAGGAATAACAGTTGACATCGTTGTCCCCTTTGTTCGCGCGTTATCAGATGCCGCAAAAGTTATTGACCTACTGGCTGAGCAAGGTTTGCCGAGAGGCTTGAACGGGCTTAAGATTCTCTACACTGTGGACGTGCCATCTTCAGCGTTACTCGCAGATCGACTTCTTCATTATTTTGATGGTGTAGTCATCAATCTTGAAAACTTAGCCCAATATACACTGGGGGTTGATAGGTTGAGTGAATCGCTTGAATATCTCTTCGATCCACAAAGTGAAGCTGTCCTAGAGCTTGTTGACGCGGTTGTTAAGGCGGCAGAAGCAAGCAACAAGCCTATTCTTTTGACTTCATCAAATTTGATGGAGTACAGGAAAGTTCAAGAATACATAGTAGAGCATCAGTCCATTAATGCCGTAGTGACGTTGTAACTCAATCTCGTAGGATATCAAGTTTACAGGGCTTAATGTTAACAAATTGTTGACATTGAGCCCTGTTCGTTATGAACTGAGATGATTAAAACAACTAATCGGACCAGTTTATGTTCTCTCCAATAACAAAAGCCAACATGTATCTAAAGTGGTTTGGCTTCTTCAAAGTACCGTTCATCTGGCTTTGTCGTCCCAAGATATTAAAACTGGACGATAAAAGTGTAGAGATAAAGATTCCATTAAAAAGGAAAACCAAGAATCATCTTAATAGTATGTACTTTGGTGTTCTCGCGGTTGGCGCAGACGTCGCAGGAGGCTTTATGGCAATGAGTAAAGCCCAGGAGCGGGGCGAGCGGGTGTCATTGGCGTTTAAAGAAGTCGAAGGTAAGTTTCTGAAAAGGCCTGAAGATGATGTGCATTTTGTTTGTGACGATGGTCAGCTTATCGACGAAATGCTAGATGAAACCTTTAGAACTGGTGAGCGAGTCAATAAAGCGGTCAAAATTACCGCCATCTGCCCATCGTTGCATGGAGATGAGCCAATGGCGGAGTTCTTACTTACTCTATCACTGAAGAAAAAGGGTGGCTAACAGGCTCAACGTCGATTTGTTCAACGGCGACAATCTTGCTTCGATTGAGTACGATTTTCCATCGATAGTACTTTGGCTCCCCGTCATGGTTATCTTCCTTAACGATCAGGTTAACTAAGTGACGTTTTTCTACGGATTCTTTACTGACCTGATTATTGTTCAACACATAAACTTTGTTCGAACCTTTATCCATCAAGCGCATCAGTGGTCTCATACTAATGAGAAGCGACTCGCGCGTCTCCTCATAGCCACTCATAAACTTAGAAGTCGACATTTCAACTCCCGCTCGATAGTGAAGAATCGTCTCTTCTCTTTGAACGACGCGTTTTTTACGTATGTTCTTAATTCGATCAGGGAGCTTTTCTAAATTTTTGTAGTCAAGCCACTCTAGTTTTTGACCAACCGCTTTCTTTGTCGTTGGGTCTAAGTAGAGTTTTCGCCACTTTGGGCGACCTTTTCGTAACCAACGCCACAAGACGTCTCTTAAGTCATCTTTGAATATTTCACGTAATGCGTAGACAAATGACATCAATACGATGAAAGATACGGTGATTTCTCCCCAATAATCGCGGGCTAGTATCGCGGCAATCGTCACGAAGACCATGACAAAGCCGGTAGCTCCGCCTTTGACCATTCTTTGCATGTTGCTGCCCAGAGATTGAGTTTTCTCCTGCAATACAACTGGGTGCTCTATCAATCTACGTAGAAGTCGCATTTTATTGCTGAGTCGCGTTACGTCGTCACGTACATTTTTTGAATTGTAGTTATTAAGCTTACGGTGCGCCGCTTCTTTCTCGACAATCGCTAGTAAACTCTCTTTTACCGACTTGTAGTCTCCTTCACGTGGCATATGAGCCACCAGCGACATTAGGCGTTGGCCCGTATACCAAGAAAGATAGTTATCGATATTGGCGTAATAGCGTTTGAGGTTTTCTTCGTACGGAGTACCGCGGCGTAGTTTTTTGAGGATGTCTAAAGCCAGATCGATAACATCATCAACTTCATCCGTCGTTACTGCATCCGCATTGTGTTTATTCAGTTGGTTAACGGCTTTATCAAGCGCGATAACGTACTGGTATGCGAACAAGCTCAAACTCACACGATATTGAGTAGAAGAAAGTCTACCTCGCTTTGCTAGTCGGCTGTGCACAAGTGGAAGGAGAGTTTTGTCACTATAATAAGCGCGCTTTTGTATCAACGATTCATAATAGAACTCGCTTTCTTTAAGCACATCAGAAGAGAGGCCGAGCTCTCCAGGAACGAAAAAATAGAGGTCGAGAGTGGACTTCTTGGTTGAAGCCATCGCATGAGAGACTTTTAGAGTGATGCCGTCCTGCTTATCAACGGTGATCAAGGAAAAGCTCCTAAAAAAAGTAACAATAACTGGCGCAAGCATAACAGAGATTCGCTATAATCACCGCAAATTTAGCAAGAGACAGTTGAAATGATTAAAGTTGGTCAGATAAACCACTTGGAAGTAGTAAAGAAAGCAGATTTTGGGGTATTTCTGGATGCCGGTGATTACGGTACGACATTACTTCCAAACCGCCACGTTCCAGAAGGGATCGCGGTAGGCGATTTTGTCGATGCTTTTTTGTACTTTGATTCTGACAGCCAGCTAGTTGCAACAACTGAAACACCTATTGCTCAAGTCGGCGAATGGGGGTTGATGAAGATCGAAGGCGTTAATAGTACGGGGGCATTTGCGAGTTGGGGCATCAAAGAAAAAGATCTGCTGATTCCATTTAGTGAGCAGCGTACGCGTTTTAGTGCGGGTCAGAATGTTCTCGTTTATGTGTACACTGATAAAGCGTCTGGTCGTATCGTCGGCACAACCAAGTTCAATAAGTTGCTAGATAAAACCCCGGCAAACTATAAGCGTAACCAGCAAGTCGATTTGATCATTGCTGAACGTAGCGACCTTGGTTATAAAGCGATCGTTGAAGGCGAGCATTGGGGCATGATCTTTAAATCCGATGTGTTCGGCAAGCTGTTTATTGGTAAAAAGCTAAAAGGCTACATTAAGTCTGTACGTGAAGATGGCAAGATAGACCTGTCTTTACAGAAAGTAGGCGTAGCCAAGATGGACGACCTTAGTGAGAAAATCATTGAGTTGCTTGAGAAGAAGGGAGGCTTTCTTCCTCTTAACGATAAATCTTCGCCAGAAGCGATTTTCTCAGCATTTCGCACTAGCAAAGGTACATTCAAAAAATCGATCGGCGGTTTGTATAAGCAAGGAAAGATCGTAATAGATAAAGAAGGTATTCGTTTAGCGTAACTAGGGCATTCCATCTGAGTATTAATGAGTGTTAAGCGCTTTGCCAGCAAATACTCTGAAATAAAAAATGGCCCAAAGCTCATCCTGCTTCGGGCCTAGGGGAATGGCTCCTACAGAGCCTGCGCTAACTGTATTTGATGCATAACATTTCTTACTTCTTAGTGTAGTGCATCATGATGAGTTAGCCAGACTCTGGTAGAATTTCATACTATTGGCTTAGGTATCAAAATAAGTTTTTATCTCGGACCAGCTCTCTTGGTAACCCATTTTTAACTCGGTTTCCGACCCACTTACCCAGTCCAATCACATCGTTACCCAGTTTTACAATGACTTCTCCTTTGCCAGGCTGAGCCTCTGGGCGTACATCTCGTCCCATGAACCACTCTCGAGCATCATCAATAGAAAGTGCTACACAGCTGCTCTCGTGACCTGTCGCTAGTGCTGTAGCTACTTGATGCTGCCAACGGTATCCCTTTTTGTGTGCTTCGGCGATTTTAATCCCCATTCGAGAGAACTTAAATTCACCAAGCATTGGCTCTAAGGCGTTTGGAAACAGCCAGACATCATTGTCGCGTAGCCACACGGAGCTGCCTTCGGGTAGGCGAATGTCCAGTGTCTCTATCAGCTGTTTTTCGATATCAAGCTGAACTTTCTTCGCGGCTTTTTCAAACGGGAATTTACCAAGTCGTTTTTTTACTTGCGGCGCTTCAACAGCTTGAATTTTTTTCAACCGAGCAACGAAGAAGCCTTCGCAGTCATAGGTTTGTGGGAAAATGTGTAAAAAGCCTTCAGGTGTTATTGATTTATCTGCGCCTGGGAATAAATCCGTCAGGTTTTCAAATTCTACAGCGTCTCCAAACGTTTCTTTAAGGTGGTGACACACTTGCTGGTTCTCTTCCACACTTAACGTACACGTGGAGTAAACGAGACTACCACCCACTTTAAGAGCATGAAATGCGCTTTCAATGAGGTCTTTTTGGGTGTTGGAAATGTCGATGACAGAAGCTTTGCTCCAGTTTTTCATTGCATCGGCGTCTTTGCGAACAGTCCCTTCGCCTGAGCAAGGAGCATCGATAAGAACGGCTTCGAATTGTTCAGGAAGCCAACCACCAAATACTCGACCATCGTAGTTACTTAATGCTGCGTTACGTACTCCACATCGTTCAATGTTGGCATGCAATACCTTGACTCGGCTTGAAGAAAATTCGTTTGCAACTAATACACCGGTGTTGTGCATATTGGCTGCAATTTGAGTCGTCTTTGAGCCGGGAGCGGCAGCCATATCCAACACACTCTCAAAGGCATCATCTTCTGAATTAAATAGTGCTGCGACTGGCATCATCGAGCTGGCTTCTTGGATATAGAACAACCCAGACATATGCTCAGCAGTGTTGCCAAGCGGCACAACGCTCTCATCTGCTTCAATCCAAAAACCTTCTTCACACCATGGCACGGGGCTAAGTTTCCAGCCTTTATCGTTCGCTCGAGTTAGAAACTCCTCAACCGATATTTTTAACGTATTGACACGAATACTCTTGCGTAGAGGGCGTTGGCAAGCGGCAATGAAGTCTTCCATGTTCAATGATTCAGGAAGGATTGCAGACATTTCATCAAGGAATGCTTGAGGCAGATAAACGTTAGAGTGCAATGTTCTATCTCTAAGTACGGTAAAGGGGCAGGGATTATAACGAATTGAGACAAAAAACGCAGCGGGTGAGCTGCGTTTTTAATAGGTAACTGTGTTCTATGGCTTAGGTATCGCTGTGCGCCACTGCTTCCATTTATCTTCTCCTTGTGGGTATAGGTAGAAAGACTGGCCCTGGTTTGCGATTGGCTGAAGTTGTTTACCTTCTGGTGTAGAGAAAGTGATACCACCACGAACCAGGCTGTCAACAGTTCCAGCTTTGATATTCGCGCCACCAATGCCAATTGACACGTCTAACCCTGACGTATTCCAGAAAATACTATTACTCCGAACTAAGTATGCGTATTTTGGTTGCAGTGAAATAGTTGTTACGACACGGTCAGCAAATTTGCCTAGTTCTACTTTCGTTACTTTGCCTACTTCCATGTCTCGATATAGTACAGGCGTTCCTTTCGTGACTGAGCCACGGGTTTCACTTTGGAGTGTAAAAGTGACTCCTTGCTCGGTTTGTTCTTCGGAATGGAGAGTGAATTTGGTCTCTGTTTTTCCACTACCTGGGCTGACACTTATCGACTGATTGATAAGGTTTTCCAGATTACGAACCCCAGTTAATCCAACTTCTGCTTTTGCTAACCAGAAATAAGAGCCATTGACTGCGATTTTATTCGCGTACTCAGGTAAGATTCGCGCCTTAACTTCCACATTTTTACGCTTAAAGTTTGGTGTGACGAGAGTGACTTCTCCAACTTTAACGCCGTTAAATTTGATTGCAGTCCCTTTCGATAATGTGTTTTCACCACCTAAGGTTAAGGTTATCACCTGGCCAAACTTTCTTGCAGTTTTGAAATCTTTGTATAGTACCCATTTACCATTTTGCTGATTGTCTACGCCTGGCAGAGAATCGAAAGCAATTCCACCTTGAACAAGTGATTTTAAAGGGGCTGCCTTAACGCTAATACCCGATAGTCCGGCGTCGACCTCAATACCTGACCGATTCCAGAACACGGTTTGTTCCGTGACGAGGTATTTGTATTGATTTTCGATACTCGCAGTGATTAATACACCGCCATCAACCAGATTAAAATTGGCTATCGAACCGACTTGTAAGTTACGGTAGAGCAGTGGGCTTCCTTTACTAATTGGAGGCAGTTCAGGAGCGTAAAGAGTTAACGTTGTTGAACCCGAAAGGTTAAATTTTGCAAGTTCCGCCAGAGACTTACTCTGATACAGCTGGTATTGCGATTGAGCTGAATTGCCGCCTTCGCTAACAAAACTAATTGAACCTGTTAGCAGCTGTTTAGCTGGTGGGACATTGATATTTAATCCCGATTCCGTAAGCTCAGCGCTCGCACTGCCGGTAACGAAGAAGCGGTTTTTAGACTTGATGAGATGCGAATACTCTGCATCAATGAGTGTTTCAATATGGATCTTGTCGTCGATAAGTTTCACGCCTGCAACAGAACCTACAGTGATGCCTTTGTAGAGAATGTTTGCGCCTTTGTCCAAGCCAAAAGAGTTATCCGATATCAGTTTTACTGAGATTGAACGAGCTTGTTGACGATCAAAGTCATTTTGGCGAATCGCCGTAAAGTTACGAGCGCGCTTTCCTTCTCCTGGGACGATAGTGAGGAAGTTACCTTTGACTAGATTAGACAGGTTTTTTACTCCGGAAAGAGAAACTTCGGCCTCTTCTAAAATAAAGCGAGAGCCTGACGTAAGCATGTCACTGAAGGCAGGTTGAATCGCAGCAAACGCGACAATACTTTGCCTGCCGTCTCTTAGCTGTAAGTCGGTAATTTGACCTATTTCAATTCCGCGATACATAATTGGAGCACCCGAAGAACCAATATTGTTGTCATCAGGTAATAGGATTTTTACAGCGATACCTCGTCCCGCGGTTTTTAGATCAGGGTATAGGCGAAACTCAGTGTTCTCGCTGACGGGCTCTCCGCCATCGGGTGAATCGACGGCTATTGAACCGCCAATCAACGCACTAAGGCTTTCTAGCCGGACGTCCACACCATCAAAACCAATTTTGGTACCAATACCACTGACGTTCCAGAAACGACTATCGTCGGTGATAATGTGGCGATACTCTTCCTTAATCGCAGCTTTAATCAGTACATGCTTCGCGTCGCTATCGAGTTGATAACTGTAAACTTCGCCGATAGGAATTTTTCGATAGACGATTTGAGAGCCAATCGAAACGCCGCCAAGATCTCTTGCTCGCAGTGTGATGGAAAGGCCTTGCTCCGCCAACAGGTCAGCAGGGGCACGCTCCAAAGCGCGGAATACGGTTTCAGGCTCTGCTTGCTCTTCACTTGGGGCTATTGCGATATAGTTACCCGAAACTAGAGCATCTAGTCCAGAAATGCCGGACAAGCTTGCCGTTGGTTTGACCATCCAAAAACGAGTGTTCTTGTTGAGCAGCTTGGTTGCTTCAGGATAAATATCGGCTTCAACATAGATACTTTGTAAGTCTTCTGCGAGATTGATGTCGCGTACCATACCGACTTCAAGGCCTTGATAGCGAATCGTTGTTCTACCAGCGACTAGCCCAGATGCTTCAGAGAAGTAAATTTGTACACGTTCACCTGCGTCTTGTATCGCTTTAAAAACAAGCCAACCAGCTAAAATGACGGTCAGAATGGGAAGTAACCACAAAGGAGATATTCCGCGACTCCGTTTAATGTCGGGTGAATATGAATTTTGCGATGGAGAAGAGTCACTCATTAATCGATTCTCTATTGTTCGATGGTTGCTTGTAGTTATCCCATATCAAGCGGGGATCTAGGCTTTCAGCGGCTAGCATGGTGAAAATGACCACCATACCAAATGCTACGGCGCCATAACCGGGCGTGAAATCAAGAATTTGTCCTCTATCCACTAATGTCATCATGATAGAGATAACAAACAGGTCCATCATAGACCAACGACCAATCCATTTTACTAAGAAGTAAATCATCATTCTCTGCTTATGGAAAATAGTACGCTTAAACTTGATGGCTAAGAGGATGTATGACAGGCCAAGTATTTTGGCTACGGGCACTATAATGCTCGCGACAAAGATAATGATTGCGATACCTGGCATACCATTTTTTACCAATCCGGCCACACCAGAGAAAATCGTATCTTCAAGGCGTTTGCCATTGGTCATTAAAATAGAAATAGGAATAAGGTTAGCTGGAAATATCGCAACCGTTGCAGCAAATAAGTAGGCCCAGGTTTTTTGAATTGAGTTAGGCTTTCGGTGGTGTATTGGGCTATTACAACGAATGCATTCTTCACCTTCTGGTTGAGATAGGTGACAAGTGTGACAGTGTAGCTTTTTATGCGCCGTTACCAGTTGGCGTTCAGGCATGTACACTTCCCAATAACGTCGCACGCTAACGCGGGTCACCAGTAACACGGTCGCCACTTGAAGAAATATTAAGCCAATCAAACCGGGGCCGACAAATATGTCCGAATAGTCCTGAAGTTTAAAACAAGAGATGGCCACGCTGATTAGAAACACATCTATCATTACCCATGCTTTGAGGTGTTGGATGATTGATAGAGAGATCTTTAACGGACGGAACGCACAATTAATTAACGATATGTGAGCGGTTACCACAGATATGGCAAGAAGTAACGGAGCAATTGAACTACAGAAAAAAATTAACAAGGCTAGCATCACGTAGCCTTCTTGCATTAACGTCCATACACCATGAGGAAGGGTGGCTGGAATCATCACTCCGAAGAGTCGAATGCTAATAAAGTCAAAAAAGTGCGAAGGAATAAAGAGCAATAAACAGGTAATTGCGATGGCCAAATTACCTGACAGTGATGGAGAGCCACCCCTGTATAGTTGTGTTCCACATCTAGGGCAGTATGCGTTTTTACCTTTTTCTAAAGGATAAGTATCGACGGGAAGTTCACAGCCTTGGCATAAGCGCAGCGCGGTTAGCTCTGTTTGATGTGAATGTGGCTTTAATGAATGAGGGCGACTCATAGACGCCCTCTATAGGTTCGGTTGTACTCGGTTTTAGGCGTGCGATTGTACGCTTCCATATAAGGTTTGATATAAGCCTTGTTGTTCAACCAACTCACCATGAGTACCTGCTTGTGTCACCTGACCATCTTCTAAAACATAGATAAGGTCAGCTTGTTTAACCGCTGAAAGGCGATGAGCAACAATCAATGTTGTGCGGCCTTTCAAAAATTCAGTCAATGCCTTGTGCAACGCTGCTTCGGTTGCAGTGTCGAGTGCTGACGTTGCTTCATCAAGGATAACAAACTTTGGATCGCTTAAGATCATACGAGCGATTGCCAGTCTTTGGCGTTGCCCACCAGATAAGCGAATACCACTTCGACCAATTTGAGTGTCTAATCCATCACTTAGCTGGTTTATCACATCTTGCAGCTGAGCCACTTCTAAAGCATGCCATAGCTTTAAATCGTCGTATTCTGCACCAAGTGTAAGATTATGCCTTAAAGTGTCATTAAAAAGTATAGGTTGTTGTAAAACAACGGCAATTTGATCGCGAATAACCTCAAAACTTATATCGTCTACTGCTTCGCCATTGAAGCGAATAGTGCCTGAACTTTCGCGATAAACGCCGATTAGCAACTGAATTAGCGTCGATTTTCCGCCTCCGCTTGCGCCAACCAAAGCAACTTTTTTCCCAGCAGGAATGTGTAAGCTCAGGTTATTGAGGACCTGATTCTCATCGTTATACGAGAAACAGACGTTCTCTAGAGTAATTTCGACATTGGTGTCATCACTAAATGGGTTCACTTTGCTTACAGGGCGGTGCTCTTCTTCGAGATCTAGCAGCTGATTGATACGCCCCAGTGCAGCTTTCGCACTGTACCAAGAAAACTGAATGCCCAATAATTCTTGAACTGGGCCCAGCATGAACCACAAGTACCCAAATACAGCGAAGATTTGCCCTATGGTGAGGTCACTAAATAGCACCATAAGCATCGCGACTGCGCGGAATAACTCGAAGCCAAGTAAAAAGAGCAAAAATGACACTCGACCCGCGGCTTCCGACTGCCAAGCATATTTGTCAGCATCGGTTCGAATGGAATCGGCTTGTTGTTTTAGTTGGTTTAGAAATTCGCGCTCTCGGTTGGCTGCTCTCAGTTGATAAATTCCATCCAGGGTTTCTACTAGACGATTTTGAAACTTCTCAAATGATTGGTTCTCTTTTTTCTTGAGGTGCTTAACTTTGCTGCCCAGTTTTCTAGAGAAGTAAATCACAACAGGGTTAACCAATAGGATAAACAAGCCAAGACGCCAATCTAGCCACAAAAGGACTCCAGCAGTACCGATGACGGTTAATAAGCTGATAAGAAACTTGCTCAGTGTGGAACCAATGAACTGATCGATAGTTTCTACATCCGTTATTAAATGTGCGTTGATCCCGCCACTACCTCGTGTTTCGTATTGTCGGATGCTAATGCGGCCGAGTTTATCGATCATCTTGCTACGCATCTGGTAGGTGATGGTTTTAGATACCAAGGTAAATTGTCGGCTTTGTAAGATGTTTAATGCTTGGCTTGCGCTACGCATTATGACGACGAGTATCAAGGTCAGAAAGATGTAGCCTGTTGCGGTCTGCATTGATTCAGGCAATAGAGCATCCATTGCAGCAACGCCGCTTGCAGGCTGATTAAGCAGAACCTCATCAACCATAAGAGGCATTAATAGTGGAATAGGGACACTGATTAAAGTTGCTAAAATGGCAATAAGATTGGCAAACACAAGTTTAGACTTGTGCATTTTTACTTGTTTTATCAACCAAGAACGGCTAATAGTGTTGGTACTACGATTCATTATAATGAGAATGCTTACTATTTAATGGTTTATGAGAATTGTACGTAAATTCATTTAGGAAGTCTCTAAATTCAAACGGAACAGCAGTAACTATGACATTAGAACAGTATCAACGTTTAACCAAACAAGCCGTCGCACTTCTAGAGGGTGAGCAAGATATGATTGCTAACCTAGCTAACTTAAGCGCGTTGCTGAACATGGAGCTCGATAGACTGAATTGGGTTGGCTTCTATCTTATGAAAGAAGGTGAGTTGGTACTCGGTCCATTCCAAGGGAACCCAGCTTGTGTTCGTATACCCGTAGGCCGCGGAGTTTGTGGTACTGCTGTTGCAACAAACAGTGTTCAACGTGTATACGATGTTCATGAGTTTGAAGGTCATATTGCATGTGACGCAGCGAGTAATTCTGAGATTGTGATTCCATTTTCAATCAATGGCGAAGTATCGGGCGTACTCGATATTGATAGCCCAGAAGTTGGCCGTTTCAGCGAGATCGATGAGAAAGGGCTGACGTTTTTAATGGCAGAAGTAGAAAAGCTGCTTAATTCACACGCTATCAAGGCATAAATTGGCTTTTCACTGTGGTTTTTCCCTTGCAGGTCACTATAATACCTGAAATATTTATCTTAATGCTCGCGGACAGTCCGCAATAACCAGGAACCCACATGGAAAACACTGAAAAGTTAAAAAACAGCAAAGAAGTTATCGCATATATTGCTGAATGTTTCCCTAAATGCTTTACTTTAGAAGGTGAAGCGAAGCCACTTAAAATTGGTATTTTTCAAGATCTTGCGGAACGTCTAAGTGATGATCCAAAAGTAAGCAAAACACAACTTCGTGCAGCGTTAAGACAGTACACTTCATCATGGCGTTACCTACACGGTGTTAAACCTGGTGCAGTACGTGTTGATTTAGATGGTAACCCAGCGGGTGAACTGGAAGAAGAACACGTAGAACATGCGAAAACAGCGTTAGCTGAAAGCAAAGCGAAAGTACAAGCTCGTCGTAAAGAGCAAGCTCAGAAAGCGCGCGAAGAAGGTAAAGCGAAAGCTAAGCCAGCTGCGAAGAAGCCTCAAGGCCGTCGCCCACAACAAAACAAACCGCAACAAGCCAAGAAGCCAGTGGAAACACGTGCACTGACAGCTGACGAAGTAAAAGTTGGCAATGCAGTAAACGTGAACATGGGCAAAGGAAATATGGCTGCGACTATCGTTGAAATCAATAAGGAAGATGTGCGTGTTCAACTGTCTAACGGCCTGCAAATGGTTGTGAAAGCGGAGCACCTACGCGCATAAAGGAGATACTCCTACGCATGAAATGCCGTTCAAAATTGTCGCTGATTGCTGCTAGCCTATGGCTAGCAGCGTCTTCAGCCTATGCTCTTGAAGCAAATATCGGTCTAGAAGACTTACCTACGCTAGCACCGGAAGCTCAGCACGCGACAGCAAGTAAACGTGTCACATCTCGCTTTACTCGCTCCCACTATAAACACTTCACACTAAATGATCAGTTCTCAAAAGCGATTTTCGAACGCTACATTGGGATGCTTGATTATAACCGTAATGTTTTCACTCAATCTGACATTGATCAGATGGAAAAGTCAGCATTTGGGATTGATGATCAACTGAAATCTGGCGAGAATCAGATCGCATTTGATGCCTACAATTTATCAATGAAACGACGTTACGAGCGTTTTCAATATGCGCTAGCGCTTCTTGATAAAGAAATGACTTTTGATACCGATGAGAGTATAGAGCTTGATCGTAGTGAAGCTGCATGGCCTAAAGATACTGCAGAGTTAGACGAACTTTGGCGCAAGCGCGTTAAGTATGATGCGTTAAACCTGAAGCTGACAGGAAAAGATTGGAGTGAGATCAAAGAGGTACTTGGCAAACGCTATAACAATGCTCTTAAGCGTTTAAGTCAAACTCACAATGAAGATGCATTCCAGCTTTACATGAATGCATTTGCTCGCGAAGTCGATCCTCATACAAGTTACCTTTCTCCTCGTAGTGCAGACCAGTTCCAAACAGAGATGAACCTATCTCTAGAAGGGATTGGTGCCGTTCTTCAGATGACAGATGATTACACGGTGATTCGTTCTTTGGTTGCTGGTGGCCCTGCTTCTAAAAGTAAGCAGCTAGCTGAAGGTGATCGTATTATTGGTGTTGGGCAAGATGGCGAAGATGTGGTTGATGTTATCGGCTGGCGTCTTGATGATGTTGTTCAGTTAATCAAAGGGCCGAAAGGTACCAAGGTTAACCTGCAAATCTTACCTGAAGGCAAAGATACTAAAGCAGAAGTGGTCACCATAGTGCGTGATAAAATTCGCTTAGAAGATCGTGCAGTAAAAGCGGAAGTCATCGAAAAAGATGGTAAAAAGATTGGTGTTTTGGAAGTTCCTAGTTTCTATGTAGGTCTAGCCAAAGATACCGACAAGCTTATTGCTGATTTGAAAGAGAAAGGTGTCGACGGTATTGTAGTTGATTTACGCAATAACGGTGGTGGCGCACTAACTGAAGCGACGGCTTTGTCTGGTTTATTCATAACCAGTGGCCCAGTTGTTCAGGTTAGAGATAGCTACGGCAGAGTTAATGTAAATAGCGATACGGATGGAAAGATCAGCTATGACGGTCCGTTAACTGTTTTAGTTAACCGCTACAGTGCATCAGCTTCAGAAATTTTTGCTGCGGCGTTGCAAGATTACGGACGAGCGATAGTGCTGGGTGAGAACTCTTTTGGTAAGGGGACTGTTCAACAGCATCGTTCTCTAAACCATATCTATGATTTGTTCGATAAAGAACTAGGCTACGTTCAGTATACGATTCAAAAGTTTTACCGAATTGACGGTGGCAGTACGCAGAATAAAGGTGTTGCTCCCGATATAGCGTTCCCGACTGCGGTTGATCCAAGTGAAACCGGGGAGAGTGTAGAAGACAACGCACTGCCTTGGGATAGTATCGATAAAGCAAAATATGATGTATTACGCCGTAACGAAGCGTTAATAGGTAAATTGACGGCTAAACACCAAGCTCGTATTGCTAAAGATCTGGAGTTTCGTTTTATCGCTGAAGATATTGAAAAATACAAGGCAGAAAAAGACGATAACACGCTTTCACTGAACGAAAAAACTCGTAAAGCTGAAAGTGAAAAGGCAGATCAAGAGCGTCTGGCTCGTATCAATCAGCGTCAAAAAGCGAATGGAGAAGTGGAATTTAAGTCGTTAGACGATATTCCTAAAGATTACGAAGCTCCAGACGCCTACTTAGATGAGTCGGTAGCGATTACAGTTGATATGATTAAGTCATAAAATCAATAAGCTAAGAAAGCGAACCTAACTGGTTCGCTTTTTTTATGCCAATAATTAATGTGATTTAGATCAATTTTTTTAGCTAAATAGTTTTAGCGTGCCTAAGCTTAAAGAAAAAGAGTGAGGGGTGCGTTATGAAATGGATTGGATTATTTTGTCTGTTCTTCAGTATTTCGGTCTCTGCGAGTCAGACTAAAGACAATGCAGATTTGACTCAATTTGATCAGCCATTCCTATTAGGTGATTGGTACTTAATTAATCCTAACCCAGAGAGTTCTCAAGAAAACTTTTTGGCGATTAAGCTAACCCTGAATTCAAACTATAGTTTTGTCATCGATATCCAAAAGAAAGACTACTCTGTTGATCATTGGGAGGGGCTTTATAATGCCAACGACGATACTATTATTTTGGGTTTGAATACTTCAGAGCCCCAGGTTTATCAGTACTCGGCTAATCACAACCTTCTTAACCTAAATGGCGTTACCTTTACCAAGGCTCTCTCCAACTCTTTAGCTGGTATGTGGTCAAGTGCCCACCTTGCTGGCGACGATCTTCTGGCGAGTGATGTACACCACATGGATTTGGTGTTACAGCCCGATTTCGTGTTTACTTTCCGTGTTGCTAATGAAGAAGGGCAAGAATCAATCCACCAAGGTGTTTACTATACTGAGGGTGATCAGTTAGTACTGTTATATGAGGATGGTGAGCATGATACTCGCTACACATTGAATAGAGATGTTCTCACCTTAGAAGGCGAGGAAGGTGGCATGTATGCCGTTCTCAATAGAATACGTTGAATTACAGTTATATGACAGTCAGTTAATATGAACTCTGACGGTTTTATAGCCATATAGTTTGATTTACGTTTCAACAATAGGCAAAAAACGAGGTATTTGACGATAATACCTCGTTTTTTTTCATCTAGAGTTGTAAGCTAATCGCCACTTTGCGGATGAGAATCTTTTATCATTCGCCACGCTCATAGAATGTGAGTGTCTTCATTTGTATTAGTCAGAAGGATTTCGACATGGCTCAGACTCCACAAGCCAAGTATCGTAAAGATTATTTATCACCGTCACACACCATTACTGATTTGGATTTGACGTTTGATTTGCATGATAAAGAAACAGTGGTGACCGCTGTTTCTCAGGTTAAACAACTAAGAGACGAAACCTCACTTCGCCTAGATGGTGACAGCCTTAAGTTGGTCAACGTTTCTGTAAATGGCGAAACGTGGTCAAATTACCAAGAACTAGAAGGCGTACTTGAACTCAACGCGCTACCGCCTGAATTTGAGTTGGTTATCGTAACGGAAATCGATCCTGAAGCTAACACTGCTCTGGAAGGTTTGTACAAATCCGGCGGTGCTTTTTGTACTCAATGTGAAGCGGAAGGTTTCCGTCGAATCACTTACTACCTAGATCGTCCAGATGTGTTGGCAAAATATACGACCAAGGTGATCGCTGACAAAGCGGAATACCCATACTTGCTAAGTAACGGTAACCGTATTGCTGAAGGTGATCTAGAAGGCGGTCGTCACTGGGTTCAATGGCAAGATCCGCATCCTAAGCCAGCGTATCTTTTTGCTCTAGTAGCGGGTGATTTTGATGTATTACGTGACAACTATGTAACCAAGTCAGGTCGCAATGTAGAGCTAGAAATCTTCGTTGACAAAGGCAACCTTGATCGCGCTCCACACGCAATGACGTCTCTTATTAACTCGATGAAGTGGGACGAAGAGCGTTTTGGCTTAGAGTACGACTTAGACATCTACATGATTGTAGCGGTTGATTTCTTTAACATGGGCGCAATGGAGAATAAAGGTCTAAACATCTTTAACTCTAAATACGTTTTGGCCAACGAAAAGACAGCGACGGATTCTGACTACCTAGGTATTGAAGCGGTAATTGGCCACGAGTATTTCCATAACTGGACTGGTAACCGAGTAACATGTCGTGATTGGTTCCAACTTAGCTTGAAAGAAGGCTTAACCGTTTTCCGCGACCAAGAGTTTTCATCTGATCTAGGCTCTCGTGCAGTAAATCGAATTAACAATGTGCGTATCATTCGTGGTCCTCAGTTTGCTGAAGATGCTAGCCCAATGTCTCATCCGATTCGTCCAGAGAAAGTGATTGAGATGAACAACTTTTACACCTTAACGGTTTACGAAAAGGGCAGTGAAGTTATTCGCATGATGCATACTTTATTGGGTGAGGAAGGTTTCCAAGCGGGAATGAAACTTTACTTTGAGCGTCACGATGGCACTGCTGCGACCTGTGAAGACTTTGTTGCTGCGATGGAAGATGCTTCTGGTGTTGACCTGAAACAGTTCCGCTTATGGTACAGCCAGTCGGGTACGCCAACTGTTTCTGTTGAAAGTGCTTACGACGCAGAGCAGCAGACATACGCGCTGACAATTTCTCAAACGACAGAACCTACTCACGAACAAAAAGAGAAGCAAGCGTTACATATTCCGTTTGATGTAGAGTTGTACACTGCAAACGGTGATGTGGTTGAGTTACGTTGTAACGGAGAAAAAGTCCAAAACGTATTGGACGTGACGGAAGCGACGCAAACATTTGTGTTTGAAAATGTCACAGAGAAGCCTGTCCCATCACTATTGCGTGAGTTCTCTGCTCCTGTAGTTTTAGAGTACGAATACAGTGATGAAGAACTTATGTTCTTGATGGTCCATGCGCGCAATGAATTTGCACGTTGGGATGCTGGACAGATGTTACTTGCTAAGTATGTTCGTAGTAATGTGGAAAACGTGCAAAATGGTGGAGAAGTTACGCTACCAGAATCACTGATCGATGCCTTCCGCGGTGTATTGTTGTCAGATAAGCTTGAGCCTGCATTTATTGCTGAAATGATCTCGGTACCTAATCATAACGAAGTGTCGGGTTGGTACAAAACTGTTGATGTTGATGCAGTTGCGAAGGTGCTTAAAGCGATCAAAGTAACACTTGCTGTCGAGCTTGAAGATGAACTATCAGCGCTATACCACAGCTTGAATCAGGCAGAGTACTC
Organism: Vibrio sp.; assembly: GCF_984391705.1. Classification (NCBI taxonomy): domain Bacteria; kingdom Pseudomonadati; phylum Pseudomonadota; class Gammaproteobacteria; order Vibrionales; family Vibrionaceae; genus Vibrio; species Vibrio sp. The sequence goes on from NZ_CFHWOM010000024.1 coordinate 34,660, forward strand.
AGTTGATCACCCTGCAATTGGTAAACGCTCTCTTCGCAATACGGCTCTAGCTTACCTAGCATATACCGAGCAGGGTAATGAGCTTGTAAGTAAGCAGTATTTTGAAGCAAACAACATGACAGACACTGTAGCTGCAATGTCTGCTGCAAACAGTGCGCAATTAGCATGTCGTGAGACACTTATGGCTGATTACAGCGATAAGTGGAAGCACGATGGTCTTGTCATGGATAAATGGTTTGCACTCCAGGGTTGTAACCCAGCTGAGAATGTCCTGGATGTGATCAAAGAGACGATGAGTCACGAAGCGTTTAGTTTGAAAAACCCTAACCGTACTCGCAGCTTAATTGGTTCATTCCTAAACATGAACCCAGTTCGTTTCCACGCTAAATCAGGTGAAGGTTATAAGTTTGCTGGTGAGATCCTAAAAGAGATGAACAGCAGCAACCCGCAAGTGGCTTCTCGTCTAATTGACCCGTTACTTAAGTTCCGTAAATACGATGAAGAGCGCCAAGCCCTAATCAAAGTGGAACTTGAAGCACTTAAATCAATGGACAATCTAGCTAAAGATTTATTTGAGAAAGTAACAAAAGCGCTTGAATCTTAATCATTCGGCTAAAACAGTAGCACAAATGTGTGCTACTGTTTATTTATACAGTGTTTTTAAGTCTGTATTAAAAATGCTACTTTATTGACCATGAACTACTACTATTTCTCTCTCAACATTTCTTATCAAACTTTTCTTTCCCACTACAATGGTGCTGCAAGTAGTATTTTAGTGGTGACAGACAATGGCTTACGTTTACAATTACCAGCAACTAGGTTCAGGCCTTTTCTTAATCAAATCGGCGTTAAAGGGCGCTTTCGTTTAACAACTGACCAAAATAATAAGTTTCTCAAGTTGGAAGTTCTGTGAGCGACTGATTTTATAGTGGTTTAAATGAACCTTAATCACATTCTCAAACATTTCACCTCTTACCACTCCTAAAAGAATTAACTATTTATCAATAAAGCTTTTACAATAAAGCGGCATTACCCGTGTTAAGCACTATGCTTACAACATCCCTACAAAAACATACAATTCTATAATAGTGGAGTGTGATTATGACCGCGCGTGAAACACTGATGCCGGTTCTGCTTGAAAAAGTCTACCAACTAATTCAAGACAAACTCGAGCTTGCTCATCAACCTTTAGTCACTCAACTTGCTCAACATTTATTTAGCAATATTTCACAGGACGATTTAGTCGAACGTAATGAATCTGACCTTTACGGTGCAGTGGTAAGCCTTTGGCACCACATCAGCGAAAAGAGTGCAGAAGATGTTTCGGTTCGCGTCTTTAACCCAACCGTTAGCCGTCAGGGCTGGCAGTCGACACACACTATTGTTGAAATCGTCGTCCAAGACAGTCCTTTCTTGGTTGATTCGATTAAAATGGCACTCAGTCGTCTCGACTTAGCTTCTCACCTGATGTTACATGGTCCCACTCAAGTTGCGCGAAATGACAAAGGTGAGATTACGGGCATTAATGAAGGTGAAGGAGTACTTCAATCACTTTTCCACATTGAAGTCGACCGCCTAAGTGACAAAGAAGCGATGACTTCTTTAAAAGCGGAGCTACTCAGTATTTTGAAAGATACAGGCCTTGTTGTTCAAGACTGGTTACTGATGGTTGAAAAACTTGAAGAAGTAACGAATCAGGTTGAAGCGCAGCAAGATACAGTGAAAGTCGAGCGCGATCGTTATGATGAAACGATCAACTTCTTACGTTGGCTAGGTCGTCATAATTTCACTTTCATGGGTTACAAGGAATATGATCTTGTGTCTGTGGATGGTGATACTGAACTACGTCCAACACCGGATAAAGGGCTGGGTTTATTTGCCAATCGTGATCGTGTGCGAAGCGTTAAGTTATCTGACTTCCCTGACTCAGCAAGACTTGAAGCGAAGAAGCCATTCTTACTCATCTTGACCAAAGGCAACACACCTTCACGTATCCATAGACCTGCTTATACCGATTACATTGGTATCAAGAAGTTTGATAAAAATGGAAAAGTCATTGGTGAGCACCGTTTTACTGGTCTTTACACCTCAGCCGTATACAACCAAAGCGTTGAGAGCATTCCGCTAATTCAAGAAAAGGTCGAACGTATTCTTGAAGCAAGTAGCTACCGTGAAGGATCGTATTCATACAAAGCACTGCATAACATTTTAGAAAACTACCCACGTGATGAACTTCTTCAAGCAAAAGAAGAAGAGCTACTAGAGGTGGGAATGGGTGTTGTGCAGATGCAAGACCGCGATATGTTGCGTCTGTTTGTTCGTAAAGACCCGTTTGGTCGCTTCTTTAGTTGTATGGTTTACGTAACAAAAGATCGTTACAACACTGAGTTACGCCGTACAACCCAACGTATTTTAAAGCAGTATTTTGGCTGTGATAAAGAAGTAGAATTCACGACTTTCTTCTCTGAAAGCCCATTAGCTAGAACGCATTATATCGTGCGTGTTGACAATAATAATTCAGATATTAACGTTAAAACGATTGAGCAAAACTTAATGGAAGCATCTTCAACTTGGGATGATCGTCTCTCTGGTGCGATCGTAGCAAACTTCGGTGAAAGCAAAGGCTTGCCGTTGTCGAAAGAGTACAACCGAGCTTTCCCTCGTTCATACAAAGAAGATGTCATGCCTGGATCTGCAGTCGCTGATATTGAACGATTAGAAGCGCTAAGCGACGACCATAAACTGGGGATGTTGTTCTACCGTCCTCAAGAGCTAGGCGCTGATTCAAAAGCGGTACGTTTGAAGCTCTATCATCGTGATGAGCCAATTCACCTTTCTGACGTCATGCCTATGCTGGAAAACTTAGGTCTACGTGTGATTGGTGAGTCACCTTATGAAGTACGCAAAGCCAACGGCCAAGTGTATTGGATCCTTGATTTCTCGATGCTACATAAGAGTGAGAAAACGGTAGATCTTCGTGAAGCAAGAGATCGTTTCCAACAAGCATTCGCAGCAATTTGGGCTGGTGATTTGGAAAGTGATGGCTTTAACCGATTGGTTCTTGGCGCATCATTAACAGGTCGCGAGATTTCAATTCTACGTGCATATGCGCGATACATGCGTCAAGTTGGTTTCCCATTCAGTCAACAATATATCGAAGACACACTTAGTCATTATCCTGATTTGGCTAAAGCGCTGGTGGGTCTGTTTGCTAAACGCTTTGATCCTAAGTTCAAAGGTAGCCAGAAGGGCCAAGCTGATCTCGTTAAGAAGATCACTGAACAACTTGATCATGTTGAAAGCTTGGATGATGACCGAATTATTCGTCGTTACGTAGAAATGATCTCTGCAACGCTGCGAACTAACTACTATCAGCTAGACAGTAACAAGCTACCAAAACCGTGGTTGTCACTTAAGATGAAGCCGAGCGAAATCCCTGAGATTCCGCAACCAGTGCCTGCATTTGAAATCTTTGTCTACGCACCGGATATTGAAGGTGTACACCTACGTGGTGGTAAGGTAGCACGTGGAGGTCTGCGTTGGTCAGATCGTCAAGAAGATTTCCGTACAGAAATCCTTGGTCTAGTAAAAGCGCAGCAAGTTAAGAACACGGTAATCGTTCCTGTCGGTGCGAAAGGTGGTTTCGTTTGTAAACGCCAGCACAACTTTAGTGGCCGTGATGAGATCTTCGCTGAAGGTCAACGTTGTTACAAGCGCTTCATTCGGGCGCTACTTGATGTTTCCGATAACATCATTGAGGGGGAAGTTATCCCACCTAAGAGTGTTGTTCGCCATGACGAAGACGATCCGTACTTGGTTGTTGCAGCCGATAAAGGTACGGCAACATTCTCAGATCTAGCAAACTCTGTATCTGAAGAGTACAACTTCTGGCTTGGCGATGCGTTTGCTTCTGGTGGTTCTAATGGCTATGACCACAAAGCAATGGGTATCACCGCGAAAGGTGGCTGGGAGTCTGTGAAGCGTCACTTCCGTGAAATGGGGATTGATTGTCAAACGACCGACTTCACTGCAATTGGGGTTGGTGACATGGCGGGTGACGTATTTGGTAATGGTATGCTTTTGTCTAAGCATATTCGCTTACAAGCAGCTTTCAACCATATGCACATCTTCATTGACCCAAATCCAGACTCTGCGTCAGGTTGGGAGGAGCGTAATCGTTTATTTAATTTGCCTCGTTCAAGTTGGGAAGATTATAACGCTGAGCTGATTTCTCAAGGCGGTGGTATCTTCTCTCGCCGAGCTAAATCTATCTCCCTGACTCCAGAAATTCAGAATATGCTAGGCACAAAGAAAGCGTCACTGGCACCGAATGATCTGATTAAAATGATCCTGAAAATGGAAGTTGATCTTCTTTGGAATGGTGGTATCGGTACATATGTGAAGTCTTCATCTGAAACACATACTGATGTTGGTGACCGCGCTAACGATGTTCTTCGTATTGATGGTCGTGAGCTTCGCGCCAAAGTTGTTGGTGAGGGTGGTAACTTAGGTATGACTCAGTTAGGTCGTGTTGAATACGCCCTGACTGGTGGCCGAGTTAACACCGACTTTGTTGATAACGTGGGTGGTGTGGATTGTTCAGACAATGAGGTCAACATTAAGATCTTCCTAAATGGCTTAGTAGCAAATGGCGATCTTACCGTTAAGCAGCGCAATCAGATCTTAGAATCAATGGAAGATGAAGTAGGTGAGATCGTTCTTGATGACGCTTACTGCCAATCTGAATCCATTTCTGTGACTGAGCAGCAAGGTACATCTTTGGTGAAAGAGCAGATCCGCTTTATTCATACGATGGAAAAAGCAGGTCATTTAGATCGAGCTCTAGAATACATTCCAGATGATGAAACACTTATTGAGCGTGAAAAACAAGGTATGGCGTTGACTCGTCCAGAGTTATCAGTGCTTGTTGCTTACGGCAAGATGGTTCTAAAGGAAGAGTTGGTACACGAAGACATTTCTAACGATGACTTCCATGCGCAGCAACTAACTCAGTACTTCCCAACAGAGTTACGCCGTAACTACTCATCGCAGATGGATAACCACCCACTGCGTGCTGAAATTATTGCTACAGCACTCGCTAACCAAATGGTTAACGAGATGGGTTGTAACTTCGTGACTCGCCTGCAAGAGGAGACAGGTGCACATGTGGTTGATATTGCCAATGCGTATGTTGCTTCTCGCGAGATCTTTGGTTTAGGTAAAGTATTTGAAGAGCTTCGTTCTTTAGATAACCAAGCAACAACTGAAGCTCAATACGACATGATGTTCTATGTTCGTCGTACACTGCGTCGTTTGTCTCGTTGGTTGCTTCGTAATCGTAATGGTCGTCAATGCGTTAAGGCGTTAATTGATCTTTACCAATCAGATGTAGAAGTGATTAAGGCAAATCTCGATGACATGCTAGTGCCTGCAGAGGTTGAAGAACATAACGAAATGGCGAAAGCTTGGATTGACCAGGGGATTACTCCTGAACTTGCTAGCTACGTATCTCGTTTATCAAGTCTGTACTCAGTACTGGATATATCCACAGTGTCTCGTGAAAAGGGCAAATCTATCGAGCAGAGCGCTAAACTGTACTATAACTTAGGCGATCGTTTATCACTGCATTGGTTCTTAAAACAAATCAATACGCAGGCGGTAGACAACCACTGGCAAGCGCTAGCAAGAGCTGCTTTCCGAGAAGATCTCGATTGGCAACAACGCCAACTTACTGGCCAAGTGCTAAGTTGTAGTTGCGCGCCAGAAGATCTTGATGTGATGAAGGCGCTTGATGATTGGATCTCAACCAATGAAACGTCACTGCATCGTTGGGAGAATATTTTGAATGAATTCAAGATTGGTTCAGTGCATGAGTTCGCTAAATTCTCGGTCGCGTTGCGTGAACTTATGCTGCTAAACTTGAATTGTTCAGCAAATGAGTAAACGTTTGCCATAATTAATTGAATTATTCGGTAAAACCCTTAATAATACAGCCCCGTTTACACGGGGCTTTTTTCTTTCGGAGGCACAATGCTTTACCGTCTAGCCAGAGCTGGCTTTTTCCAACTTGATGCCGAAAAGGCACATGATCTAGCAATTCAAAACTTCAAACGTTTCACCGGTACTCCTGTCGATCTTCTTTATCGCCAACAATTACCTCATCGCCCAGTCGAATGTATGGGACTGACTTTCCGTAACCCAGTGGGATTAGCGGCTGGTTTGGATAAAAATGGTGAGTGTATTGAAGCTTTTGACGCAATGGGCTTTGGCTTTGTTGAAGTCGGTACAGTGACACCTCGACCACAATCAGGTAACGATAAGCCGCGTTTGTTCCGTCTAGTTGAAGCGGAAGGCATTATCAACCGTATGGGCTTTAACAACTTAGGCGTTGATAATTTGGTTGAGAATGTTAAAAATTCAAAGTACTCATGTGTACTGGGTATTAACATCGGAAAAAACAAAGATACGCCAATTGAAAAGGGTGCAGAAGATTACTTAATCTGTATGGAAAAGGTCTATGAATACGCGGGCTACATTGCGGTTAATATTTCTTCTCCAAACACGCCAGGACTTCGTTCTCTTCAATATGGTGAAGCGTTAGATGAGCTTCTTGCTGAGTTAAAAGAAAAACAAGCAGAGCTTGAAGAGAAACATGGTAAGTATGTACCGCTTGCTCTAAAGATCGCTCCGGATCTAAGTGATGATGAGATCAAACAGATCTGCGAATCACTATTAAAGAACAAGATTGATGCGGTTATTGCGACTAACACTACTTTAGACAGAACCGTCGTTGAAGGGATGAAGCATGCTAATGAAGCGGGCGGTTTAAGTGGTCGTCCTGTACAGTCTCGTAGTACTGAAGTTGTTCGTCGCTTGCACGAGGAGCTTGGTGAGCAGATCCCAGTTATCGGGGTAGGTGGTGTTGACTCTTATGTAGCTGCGAAAGAGAAGATGATGGCTGGTGCTCAACTAGTACAGGTCTATTCTGGTTTCATTTACCATGGTCCAGGTTTAGTGAAAGACATCGTTAAAAACCTATAAAGACCATATATAAGGTGTTGATTATCGTGACATTGTCACATTAAATAATCACACTCAAAATTGACATATTCGAAGAGGAAATGAGTTTTCATTTCCTCTTTTTTTTATTGGAACAGCGAATAGAATTCAGATTATTGCTTGGAAAGGTAATTAAGCGTTTTACCTACATTCAAACTAAATAGAGATTGGAACGATGCTTAAACCCAGTGACAAATGGACTTGGTACTACGATGACTCAGAAGGGCACCTGATGCTCGACTTGGGTGAAGGTATGCTTTTCAAGACCAATCTTCCTCGCAAACTAATCGTCGATTGTGCGATTGGTATTAATGAATTTTCAGTTGATGATGCATCGGCATATCAAACTTATAAAGAACAAATAGCATTATTGGGGCTATCGGAGCCTCGTCAAGCTGAATTGGCACTCTATTGTGTGGCAGCGAAGCGCTTCCACAAGCCAGTTCAACCCAAGAGCTGGTTCTTTGAATCACTTTCGAATGGTGATTTCGAGCTAGAAGAGGGAGATTTTGTTCAACTAGCCACTTCGACTGGCGAGAGCACTTTTATTGTTTTAGAAGTCGGGGAGTGCGCTAGCTTGTGTGCATCTGTGTCACTTGAAGCGTTCCAGTTGAACGGTATAAAGGCACTATGCTTTGGTCAGGCTATAAAAGTGATGCATGACCGTATGATGCTAATTAACCACCAGTTTCAAGCTCAACCAATTGCAATGGTTGGCTAAATTTTTCGTTCCTTTATAGTTTCCCATCGGCCTTCTGGCCGATTTTTTTTGCTCAAAATCCCTAATCTTCCTTCACAGCCTTAAGCGAAACCAGTGTTCTAATGTGAGAATAGTTCGGTTTTCACACAATAATTTACTCTTGTTTCCCCTCTAATTAATGCCTTCCCACACCTGAAAGACACTTAAATTCCCCATTTTACCCTTGTTTGGTAACTAAATTACATAATAACGCATCTCTGGTATATACCAATTTGAGTGTAAATAAGTATTCACTTTCCTTGCTGGCCAATAAAGTCGGTAATAACGGTTTGGTTTGTTGAATGCTCTGTAAGCCACTAACAGAATGGATATTTGGCTAATAAACCGACAGACGGTTCGTTAAATGGTTAATAACTCTATTTGGATTAACGATGTTGTTGCGTTGTCAGGTATAATGAGGGGTCATTTTCAACAGAATAAAAGTTCACTATGCATCAATATCTTGCGGTTACATCCAATGGTTTGGAGAACCTGTTAGTAGAAGAGTTAACAAAGCTAGGGATAAACGACGCGAAACCTGTTCAAGCAGGCGTTCGTTTTAAAGCATCTAATGAGCAGATTTATCGCTGCTGTCTCTGGAGTCGTTTGGCATCACGCTTTGTTCGCGTTCTATCTGAGTTCACATGTAACGACGATATGGATCTGTATCTTGCGACTTCTTCGGTTAACTGGGTTAATCATTTCCATAGTTCGAAGAAGTTTGTTGTCGATTTTAATGGTACTAACCGAGAAATTCGCAATAGCCAATACGGCGCAATGAAAGTAAAAGATGCTGTAGTGGACTGTTATGAGAAGAAGAACCTTCCAAGACCGTCGATCAGTAAGGATCGTGCAGATCTTCGAATTCATGTTCGCCTACATAAAGACAAAGCTCTATTAGGTATTGATATGGTTGGTGGCGGTCTTCACCAGCGCGGTTACCGCCCAGAGTCTGGTCGAGCTCCACTACGTGAGACACTTGCTGCTGCCATTATTCTCCGTAGTGGGTGGGATGAAACTAAGTCGATGCTAGACCCTATGTGTGGTTCCGGTACTTTGCTGATTGAAGCGGCTATGATGGCTGCAAATATGGCACCTGGCGTTAACCGCAAAAAGTGGGGCTTTGAATCGTTAGAAGATTTTGAACCTGAGTTGTGGGCAGAAATTAAATCTGAAGCATCAGTACAAGCTCGCAGAGGTGTCAAAAAAGTTGACGCTAAGTTTTATGGCTTCGATAACGATGCTCGCGTAATTAAAACAGCAAAAGATAACGCGCGTCGCGCAGGTGTAGAGTCACTGATTGAGTTCAATGAAGGTGATGCTGCTAAAGTTACTCGTCCTGCTGGGTTTGAGCAGGGAGTGATCGTCTCTAACCCTCCTTATGGTGAGCGTCTTGGTACTCACCCTGGTTTGATCGCTTTATACACTGCCTTCGGTGCTCAATTGAAAGCTCATTTCGGTGGTTGCCAAGCTTCAATCTTCTCGAGTTCTGATGAGTTATTAAGCTGTCTTCGTATGCGAGCGGACAAACAGTTTAAGTTGAATAACGGTGCGTTACCTTGTCACCAAAAAAATTATTCAATTTCTGAACGCCCAGTCGAGGCTAAAGGTGACAATGTCACTGAATCTATTGTTGCGCCTGACTTTTCAAATCGCCTGAAGAAGAATATAGGTAAGATCGGCAAATGGGCGCGTAAAGAGAAACTTGATTGTTATCGTATTTATGATGCGGACTTGCCAGAATACAACGTGGCGATTGATGTTTACCTCGATCACCTTGTTATTCAAGAATACGCAGCGCCGAAAAACATCCCTGAAGAGAAAGCGAAGCGTCGATTAACAGACATCATTCGCGCAGCTATTCAAGTGACAGGTACAGATGCAAATAAAGTGGTACTAAAAGTCCGTGAAAAGCAAAAGGGTCGTTCTCAGTACCAGAAACTATCTCAAGAGTCTGAAACCATGCAGGTTAACGAATATGGCGTAAATCTGTTGGTCAATCTTCATGATTACCTAGACACTGGTCTTTTCCTAGATCATAAGATTACCCGTCGCAAGCTTGGAGAAATGGCACAAGGGAAAGATTTCCTAAACCTCTTTGCTTACACAGGTTCGGGTACTGTCCATGCAGCTTGCGGTGGTGCTAAATCAACGACGACTGTTGATATGTCTAAGACTTACCTTGAGTGGGCGAAAGACAACATGAAACTTAACGGTCAAATCGGTCGTCAGCATCGCTACGAGCAAGCAGACTGCTTACAGTGGTTAGAGAACTGTTCAGAACAGTTTGATCTTATTTTTATTGATCCACCGACTTTCTCTAACTCTAAGCGAATGGAGCAGTCATTTGATGTCCAACGAGATCATATCCAGCTGATGAAGAACCTTAAACGCCTTCTACGAGCTGGTGGAACTATTGTATTCTCAAACAACAAGCGTCATTTCAAAATGGATATGGAAGGGCTACAAGAGTTAGGCTTAGAGGCGAAGAATATTTCTAATCAAACGCTTCCTCTTGATTTTTCGCGCAATAAACACATTCACAACTGTTGGATCTTAACCCACAAGGAATAAGTAGGTTTCGTGATCACTTTATATAGTACAGAAGGGTGCCATCTTTGTGAGATGGCATTTGAATTATGCCAGCAAGCTGGTGTTGCGGACCAAGTCCGAATTGTAGACATTGCTTTCGATGATGAACTGTTTTCTCGTTACGGTGTCACCATACCAGTGCTGAACTTCGAAGGAAGTGAAATCAACTGGCCCTTTGATTTACAAGAATTACAAATTTGGTTAGATAATAATGGCATTACTCACCATCAATAATGGATTGCTGGCATACGGTGATCACCCTTTACTTGATCATGCAGATTTTGCGCTGCAAGAAAATGAACGTGTCTGTTTAGTTGGCCGAAACGGTGCCGGTAAATCGACGTTAATGAAAGTGTTAGCAGGTGAAGTTCTGCTGGATGACGGTAAACTTACTGTTACTCAAGATGTCGTTGTTTCGCGTCTAGAGCAAGATCCACCAAGGAACCAGGAAGGGACAGTTCTCGATTACGTTGCTGGTGGTTTAGCTGAAGTTGGTGAGCAACTTAAGATCTACCAAGATCAGCTAGATCTCATCGCGACAGACCCTTCTGAACAGAACATCAATAAGCTAGCTCGTATCCAAGAGCAACTCGAGCATTCAGGTGCGTGGCGCTTTGAGGACCGTATTAAGAATGTTCTTACTGCACTTAAACTTGATGGACATACAAAGCTAACGGACCTGTCCGGTGGTTGGCAACGTAAGGCTGCACTTGCTCGTGCTTTAGTTTGCGATCCCGATGTGTTACTACTCGATGAGCCAACTAACCACCTAGATGTTACAACAATTGAATGGTTGGAAAATTTTCTCAGAGACTTCCGTGGTTCCATTATCTTCATCTCTCACGACCGCGCATTTATTAAATCAATGGCGACGCGTATCGTTGATCTGGATCGCGGAAAGCTTGCGTCTTTCCCTGGCAACTACGATAACTACCTCATCGAAAAAGAAGAGATGCTTCGTGTAGAAGAGATGCAAAATGCTGAGTTTGATAAAAAGCTTGCTCAAGAAGAAGTTTGGATTAGACAAGGCATTAAAGCTCGCCGTACTCGTAATGAAGGGCGTGTAAGGGCGTTGAAAAAGCTACGTGAAGAACGCTCTAATCGTAGAGACGTGCAAGGTAAAGCAAACATTCAAATTGATGATGCTGCTCGTTCTGGGAAAATTGTCTTTGAAGCGAAAAACATCAACTATGCAATCGAAGGCAAAACCATCGTTAAAGATTTCTCGTTCAATATTATGCGCGGAGATCGTATTGCTCTGATTGGGCCAAACGGTTGTGGTAAGAGTACATTACTTAAGTTACTTCTTGATGAGCTTGAACCTCAAAGCGGTCGTTTGCACTGTGGTACGAAATTAGAAGTCGCTTACTTTGACCAATACCGAGAGGTTCTTGACCCTGAAAAGTCAGTGATAGATAACCTTGCTGATGGGAAACAAGAAGTGATGGTCGGAGGGCGCCAGCGACATGCTCTTAGTTACCTTCAAGACTTTTTATTCGCACCTAAGCGTGCGCGTACACCTGTTAAAGCGCTTTCCGGTGGTGAAAAGAACCGTCTACTTCTAGCGCGTATTTTCCTGCGTTCTAACAATTTGTTGGTGCTTGACGAACCAACCAACGATTTAGATATTGAAACTTTGGAACTTTTAGAAGATTTACTTGCCAATTATCAGGGTACGCTTCTATTAGTTAGCCACGACCGCCAATTTGTCGATAATACGGTGACCACGAGCTGGATCTTTGAAGGTGACGGTATTATCGAGGAGTTTGTTGGTGGTTACCACGACGCTCAGCAGCAAAGAGCCCAAGCGCATATCCAGCGTACGGTTGAAAAACCAACGAAAACGGAAAAACAGCTTGAGGAAACTCCCAAAACTGCATCTGTTAAGAATAAGCCAAAGAAGTTATCTTATAAACTGCAGAGAGAGTTAGAGGCATTACCGGCCAAGCTTGAAGAGTTAGAAGCTGAGATTGAAAGTTTGCAAGAGCAGGTGAACAATCCTGAGTTTTTCTCAAAACCAGTAGAGCAGACACAACCAATTTTAGATAAGCTAACTGCCACCGAGCAGGAGCTTGAAGTTGCTTTTGAGCGCTGGGAAGAGCTCGAAGCAATGCAACAGGAAAGTTAACGTCTAATGAGTAGTAAGATTTTTAAGATTTCAATGGTTGCGGCGACGGTTGCCGCATCATTTAGCGCAAGCGCCGCGATTTATCAGATCCACGCCTATCAGCCAGCTAATGATGGTGAAACGTTTGGTTCTGTCATCCAGAGCTCCTCTAGTGATTGTTGGACTGATATTGATGATCCAACTAATCCTGGTATTAATTGTAATATTGATATTGTTCATGAGGGCGAACATAAAATCGGCTTTGAAGAAAAGCAAAACCCTGAAGGTTTCAATTACCGTAATGAAGCGCCATTCCTACTAGAGAATGGTTACGAGTACCTCGAAGATGGCTACGACGGTTTCCGTAAGTATTGTGATAATTATTTAGGTTACTCGTCGGATCTATGTAAGAAATGGGCGAGCAGACAGTACTCAAGTGGCTATGCTACAGAAGGTTCGTTGAACAACTCTCTAGCTTTTATCGAAGGGACACAAATCCAAAGCGATAAAGACAACGTTGTAATCAATCAAATTATAGATCCTGCAACAGACTCCGCTATCGGTACATATTATGGCGACAGCTTAAAAGAGCGTACACAACCTTTTGCGGATGTGACAGTCGTTGACACCGGTGTTCAAGCTAAGGTGTTCTCTAAGCTGCCAAACCAAGATCTATACGTAGGTAGTGTGTCTTTCGCAACAAGCGAAGCCAATGATTTCCGCTCTCAAGCTGCGATCTGGACAAGTGGTGGCGCGACACAAACTTTAATCGCATCTGGTGGTAGTGTTAGCAGTCGTTCAATTCCTCAAGGTAGCGCGCGTGATGTCGCAGATGTAACCGACGCAGAAACTCCGGGAGTATATGCTGTTGGCTATGATGCGAATAGTGATGAGATTCCTGTTGCTGCCGTGTTTAAAATTAACGGCACTTCAGTATCCAAAACTTATGTCGGCACTTATAACGACGATGAAAAGTACCTCAACTCATTATTAACGTCTGTTAATGATAAAGGGGTGGCAATAGGTACTGTGAAGTACAGAAATCCTATCGATGGCGCATACGCAAATCGACTTTTCTACGTTGGTGACGTAACTAAAAGTTCTCTGGGTGGATCTAGTTTCTCGGGTGATATTTTCTTCGCTAGTGCAAATGGCTTAGCGGGGGCAATTAACAACAATAGTGAAGTAGTTGGCCAAATTGATTTCGAACGTCACCAAGAGTCAAATGGCGGAAAACCGAGATCTAAACGCGCATTTATTTCACCGTTATCGTCTGACGATGCAAAAGCACCTTTGGGCAACAAGTCTTGGTATATCGATGATCTAACTTACGGCATTGCTTCAAACAATGCTTATCGTGTTATTGATGCTACAGATATTAACGATGCTGGTGTCATTGCTGGTACTGCATATTACTGTGCTGGTGGATTTGATTCATCAGCGATTGATGCATCTTGTAGTGCGGGAGCTTCTTTAGTGGCGGTTAAACTAGTACCTGTTAATGGAGCTACGACTGGCGACATCCAATCTCGTCCTCGTGAAACTACTAAAGTAGAACGACAAGGTGCGGGCTTTGGTATTTTTGCTCTGACAGTTCTAGGTCTTCTAGGGTTCCGTAGAAAATAGCTCATTTTTTAATCTAGGGCACAGGTTCACATTTTTGGATCTGTGCCTTTTTTATATCTTGAGAATAGGGCCGTTTTGATCGATTCTTAATTGTGGAGTCATAAAAGCTCCACACTAGTTTAATAGTAGTACGTTAGAAACACTTTCTTGTATGAGGACGACACTATGAAGAGACAAAAGCGTGACCGCATGGAAAGAGCGCAATCTCAAGGTTACAAGGCAGGCCTAAATGGCCGTTCTATGGACGCTTGTCCATACCAGCAGATGGATGCTCGATCCTATTGGCTTGGTGGTTGGCGCGATGCCAGAGAAGATAAACAATCTGGTCTCTACAAATAACGACTCAAATCCACATACAGTATAGGAATAAAGCCCCGAAAGGGGCTTTAACCGTTTTTATCGCCCCGAGAAACTAGTATTACTAAAACATAATGCACTATAACTAAATGTTTTGGGTTAAAAAAAGCGACTCAAATGAGTCGCTTTTTGAAAATCTATATTAAAATGCTGATGTGTCTTGGAAAAGACCAACTTTAAGGTCTTTTGCTACGTAGATTTCTTTACCATCTACAAGCACACGACCATCCGCTAGGCCCATAACCAGTTTACGGTTTACTACGCGCTTCATGTGGATCTCGTAAGTTACTTTTTTCGCAGTAGGTAGGATTTGGCCAGTAAACTTAACTTCGCCAACACCTAAAGCACGGCCTTTACCTTTGCCACCAACCCAACCAAGGAAAAAGCCCACAAGTTGCCACATTGCATCAAGACCTAAACAGCCAGGCATTACCGGGTCACCTGGGAAGTGGCAGTCAAAGAACCAAAGATCAGGAGTGATATCTAATTCCGCTAGGATAAGACCTTTACCAAAATCGCCTTCAGTTTCAGACATCTTAGTGATGCGATCCATCATCAGCATGTTTGGCGCAGGTAGTTGAGGGTAACCAGGACCAAAAAGCTCACCTTGGCTTGATGCTAGAAGATCTTCACGGTTATATGATTCACGTTTGTTTTGCATTATCAATGACTCCAATATTTGATAGCCGCATCTTAGTGAACACGTGTACGCTAAACAACTCCAACCAGTCTGATTCTAATGAATATTTACATTATCTAAACCAGTTTTTGAAGCGTTCCACAATTCCTTGCGGGTGTTCGTGTTTTTCAAAATTTTCAATTCTTTCTGCAATTTTGTTGATGACGCTTTCTTCATTGTCACCACGGAAAGGTTTACCCATGATTAGTGGGATTGCTTCATCCACCGTCGACACCGACCAGATATGAAACTGTCCCTGTTTAATGCTGTCGACAACATCTTGATGCAGAGCCAAGTGTTTGAGGTTAGATTTGGGTAGAATGACACCTTGCTCGCCAGTTAGACCTTGGTGTTTACACACATGGTAAAAGCCCTCAATCTTCTCATTTAAACCACCAACGGCTTGGACACGACCAAACTGATCGACAGCACCAGTCACGGCTATCTGCTGATTAATCGGTATTTCGGATAATGCGCTAACAAAGGTACATAGTTCCGCTAAGGTTGCACTGTCGCCATCAACCTCGCTGTATGATTGTTCAAATACAACTGAAGCTGAGTAGGGTAATGGCTCATCTAACTGTAATGCGCTGCTTACAAACGCCTGCATGATCATCATGCCTTTAGCGTGCAGGTTGCCCCCGAGTTCAGCTTTGCGCTCAACATCCGATATATCACCGTCACCAAAATGAATGACGCACGAGATACGAGCCGGCTCACCATAAGACATTGGGTGCCCTGGAACATCGATTACAGTGAGTCCATTAACTTGGCCAACGCATTCACCTTGAGTCTCAATAATCACTTGGCCGTCGGTAATATCCGCAAGCGCGCGTTCAGGTAAGTAGGATTCACGGTTATACTTACTATTTACAGCATTATCGATATCTTTGGCATCTATGGTTTTATTATCAGACGTTAAAAGCGCCTCCTGCAGCAGTGCAAGGTACCATAAAACCTCAATTGGCATGTAGTCTTGGTCTTCGGTGTAACGAGCACCTGCGATAAGTAGACGGTGTAACGCTTTGAAAGACAGAGTAGGGAGCTTATAGTTTTGAAGAATCCAAGCTAAGAAACCTAGAAGTTTTTCCGCTGTAGATTCGTTAAAGGCAATCTCGTTTTCAATCTCTGTGTACATTGCTAACCCGCCATAGAGTTCATCGTCGAGATACTCTAAATCGGATATCTGATGACGATCTCCAACAATTATCACCTTTACGTCAAAAAACTGGTTTGGCGCTTCAATAGCGATTTTACGCGGATTTGCGTTTACAGGAGAGCAGCTTTGTCCTAACAATACTGCTTTTAGTGCTTGCCAACTGGATGGGTTTGCTAAAATTAACGTTACAGGAATGATTAGGAAGCCACCATCGGCTTTATCTAATAGGCCTTGATTACGGGTAATGATTTTACCTTCTTCATTACATAGATAAGACCCCAGTAGAGATTCTGCTGAGAGTGATTCGGTAACGAAAACCGGATCTTTGGTATTTTCTGCCTCTACTGCTTGTTTAATTAGCTCACGATAGAAGGAATTATCGATTGAGTTAACGATCAATGCCCGTGTAAACCCCTTGATACGAGAAAACGTAGAAAGTGATTGCTGTAATCTTGGCTGAACCTCAAGGAAACTAACAGGTTTTAGCTCGCTAAATTGTTGTAATAGCACATCGAATTGTGAGTACTGAGGCGTTACTGAACACCAGCTTTCTTGATTCATTTAATTGGTTCGTTAATCTCAAAATGGTCTGAATTATATAGAAAAAGCCAATAATGAGATACCGATAATTTTATCTGATGATCTGGATCGCTTTTCGATTACAATGGGGATTGTAACCAAAGGTAGTTAGGGTTACGCTGTCACCTAGAACGTCAATGGAATTTTCTTACTCATGAAATATCAGCAACTTGAAAACTTAGAATGTGGTTGGAAGTGGACCTACTTGATCAACAAATGGAAAGCAGGAGAAACGATTACTCGCCACATTGATTCAAGTGAAGCGGAAGCTGCGGTGAACGAACTTCGTAAGATTGAGCATGAACCAACTCAAGTTTTGGAGTGGATAGAAACGCATATGTCACTTGAGCTTGATAACAAGCTTAAACAAGCGATACGAGCAAAACGAAAAAGACACTTCAACGCCGAGCAAATCCACACTAAAAAGAAATCGATTGATCTTGACTACCGCGTTTGGGAAAAACTGTCATATCGTGCGAATGAGCTAGGGTGTACATTGTCGGATGCAATTGAATACTTGTTGTCTGAAGCGTCACGTAGTGAAAAAGCAAGCAAGACGGTGAGTAGTCTTAAAGAAGACCTTTCTAAATTACTCGACTAAGGAGTATCTATGGTTTACGTCATTCTAGTTGCAGCAATTATTATATTTTGGTTAGTAGCTGTAGACAGGCCTGTGCTGAAGGTAACGTTTTCTGACGGAAAGATTACTCATGAAAAAGGACACTTTCCCCCAACTTTTAAGCACAATGTTGTTGATATTGCTGAACATGCTCCATTTTCAGGCGAACTTAAGGTATATCAACAACGTACAGGCACAAAGCTTGTTTTCTCTAAACAAGTACCTAAGAAGGTGCAACAGCGAATTCGTAACGTCTTTCCTCATCAGGGCTTTAAGAGTAAGGGAGCTAAAAAACGTGGTTAACAAACATGTTAATTACTGAACTTCACCAAACCCATTCGAGTCCTAACTATCCAGTCTAGAATCACTTCCGGCGTCTGCTACAGTGACGTTGGAGGTGGCATATGAAATATATTTCTACGGCGCTATTGTTTATCTTTTCAACACTTTCGTTTGCTCAAGATGATTCAGAGTGGAACGCAGTAGCTAAACAGCTCAAAAAGAAAGCGACAGTAAAGGTTTCTAATCTGAACCTACCTGGTTATTGCAATGTTTTTGTTGAACTTAAACATACAAAGAGGTATGCAATTGTTGTGAAGGTGACTTCGTCAGGCGATTACAAAATTTGCAAGGCTAGCAAAAGCGCAATAAAGAAAGGTGAAAAGTATAAATACCGTACGCCAGAAAAATATTTACGGATACATATTGCAATTGAATAAATAGGCACAGAAAATGTGTGCTAAATTATTAATATGATTATTGAACCGAAATCTCATTTTGTTAGTCACAAATAAAAAATATAACAGTGAAGCACTTGCAATTGCGCAAAAAGTTAATCATCTGACTCGTGAGAGGCATGCCAAGTGGTTAGTTAGCCAAAAGTACATTTTGGATCAGTCTGATGTAGATTCTACGCTCAGTCGTCAAGATGAGTTTTGTGATAGTGTAATTTTAAAGGAAGAGGAGCGTATCACAAACAACCAGCGTCTATTACTTGAGTGTGAAAGTGATCGCGTTCAGGAAAGGCGACAGGCTGCGGAAGACAAACAGAAAATCCTTGGTGATGTTGTGAAGGATGTCTCTAACTATGCCGAGCAGCTTATTACTGAAACCTTAACGAACTTATCTACTATAAAGCTGTTTGGCCGCTTCCCTGACTTTTCGTATTTCATCAGTATTGCTTACTCTGCATCACTCAGCTATAGCAAGCTAACGGTACTTCCTACAAATGACAATCAGTTAAAGAATAACTTACTTACGCTTGTTAACGATCCTAAGTTTTGCGCTCGTTTAGGCAAAATGGCGCGCGGAATTAATGAACCTCAGGTTGCGATTGGTACATTAGGAGTGGACAATTGCAAGCTCTTGATGCCGATCCTTATGGTTAAACCTATATTACGTTGGCATAATCCGCTGACTAAGAGTATCGCGCCGAAGCTTTGGCAGCATATGATCCTAACAGCAAACGTAACGAGGTTACGTCTAGAACAGGCGGGGGTCAAGAATCCGGAGCAGGGTATATTACTAGGTGTACTTAGGACGATGGCGAACTTCTCAATCGTAAACCAGTTTCCTCAGCTGTTTGAAGATGCCCTCATAGAGAAAATGCGTTACTACCGAGAGAACAACATGCGAAGTCAGTATTACGCATGTGCGGAAGTTACTCCCAACCTAAACCTGTTACCAAAGCTACTGGTCAATCTTGAGCCAGTTATCACTCGTAAAGTCATTGAAGAAATAGAGTGGAGTCCACACACCGTGCACCTTAAAAACGCTTTGTTGGATGACTTAGAAGAACGCCCAATACTAGAACGAAGTGAGTTTGGAGCGGCGTTAGCACAGGGACAGACATATTCTATTTTTGATATGCTCGATCGTAGCTCTGCATTTGTAGACAAACACAAACCATTTTGGTTTGCGCATGTACAGATGCCACCAGACGCATTGAATTTACTAAGAGCTAAACAACCAGGTAGCATCGGCTTATCACGCGCATAGCGTCGTTATGCAAACCATTCACACATAATATCACGCACTATAACTAATGTTTTCTTGTTTTAATGAGCTATTAAAGCTAGGTTTAATGAAATTACAGTGTCACAAATTGGTTGAAAACATCTTTCTAAGTTTTATGGACACATGTATAAGCATGATTAGTAGAGAACATGTGGCTCACAGTTAACGTATCTATAGAGCGACTATTAGCTAGAAGCGAGTGACCTTGTAACACTTGATTTTAAGATAAGTTCCATTGTAAACCTTTGAGGGTAAATTCGCGCTCCTACAAGTAGCTAAGTTTACATTTGGTTTGAACAAAATAAACCATGTCTAAAGTACAAGGTTCGCACCCAGAAGATTAAATCTCAGAACCACATTAATGTTTGATGGTATGAATTGTAGATTTAATGACTTTGAGCTCTAAAAGAGTATGACTTTAAAGTCGACGATGGAATCTATTAGACTCGGAGCCTAAACCAAGGTGGAAACTTCATGATCCAGCCGCTGGATGCTAAAGCACATGAATTACATCCAATATAAGCAAGTCGCTTCGGATTTAGGGATTAGCAACCAAATGCTAGCGGACATTCGAAAAGGCTGAGCATTTCTTAAAGAAAATCTGGCACTTATGATTGCTGAGCAGATTGGAGAAGACCAAGAATCGATTTTAATCGGCTTGGCAGCAGATAAAGCGAAGACGCCACAAGAACAGGCGCTTTGGGCAAACATTGCAAAAAAGTTTAACGGGCTGAATTTACGCAGCATATCAATAGCTTGCGTGGGGTTAGCCATGTGGATTGGCAGCCCTAATGAAGCCATAGCTCAGTGCGCATTATGTATATTATGTTAAATTATGTTTGTTATTAATAGAG
>NZ_CFHWOM010000025.1:0-53157 GCF_984391705.1 Vibrio sp.
ACAAGTAGAGAGCCTGGTTTGAAGTGCTCAATCATGTTTGGCAGAGAACGTGCACAGAATGTGATGCTCTTAATACGACGTGTGTTGATGTCACCAGCGTTGATAATATCAGCGTTTAGGTGCTCAGCCATGTCGATTGCACGCGTAGCGATTAGGTCGATGCTCCATGGCACACAACCTAGTACACGAATTGGAGAAGTGTTGAAGATTTCCATCACTTTCATTTCGTTTTGCTTCGCGCTATCCGCATCGTCAAAGATTTCAGATAGGTCAGGGCGAGTACGGCCCGCTTCGTCAACAGGCGCATTTAGCTTGTTGATGATAACGCCAGAGATGTTTTTATTCTTAGTACCGCCGAAGTTAGAACATGCTACTTCGATACGCTCTTTAAGCTGTGCAGGGTTATCAGTACCTGGAGTTGCTACAAGAACAATCTCTGCACCAAGTGTTGCTGCAATCTCAGCGTTAACTTGGTTAGCGAATGGGTGTTTACGAGTAGGTACTAGACCTTCAATAAGCGTTACGTCGGCATCTTTGTTGATTTGGTTGTAACGCTCAACAACTGTTTCTAGCAGCTCGTCCATGTTGTCGTTACCGATTAGGCTTTCAGCAACAGACATCATCATTGGCGTACCAATTTTAACATCGCTGTTAGCACCAACGATTGTTGATGTTAGGTCTGGCTGATCACCACCAGAGCGAGGTTGACAGATTGGCTTGTAGAAAGAAACTTTAACGCCTTTGCGCTCCATAGCGCGAAGAACACCCATGCTTACGCTAGTAAGACCAACACCAGCACTTGCAGGGATAAGCATAATAGTACGAGACATTCGTAGAGTACCTTTAGCTATTGGGATAAAAGCTTAACTGCGTATTCCTTAATTAAATTGGAATAGGAGTTAAGCCCCTTAGTAAGAAAACCGGCTGACGTTGTGTCAGCCGGTTAAGTCAATTAAAGACCTGCTAGACGTGCAGTGTCTTCAGCGATAACTAGCTCTTCGTTAGTAGAGATAACCATTGCTGGGATACGGCTGTTTTCAGTTGTGATAGTACCTTCACCACCGAAACGAGCTTTAAGGTTAGCTTCACCATCAACTTCGATACCGAAGATACCTAGACGGTTAAGAACCATTTCACGGATTGGGCCAGAGTTTTCACCGATACCACCAGTGAATACGATAGCGTCCAGACGACCTTCTAGAGATGCAGTGTAACCAGCAACGTACTTAGCTAGGCGGTGACAGAATACGTCCATCGCGCGAGTTGCTTCTTCTTTCTCACCGTAGTTGTCTTCAACGAAACGACAGTCAGAAGTTACTTCTGTAAGACCAGCAAGACCAGACTCTTTAGTTAGCATGTTGTTGATTTTCTCAACTGAGTAACCAAGTGTGTCGTATAGGTGGAAAATGATCGCAGGGTCGATATCGCCACAACGAGTACCCATTACTAGACCTTCTAGAGGAGTCAGACCCATTGAAGTATCGACAGATTTACCGTTCTTAACTGCACAAACAGACGCACCGTTACCTAGGTGACAGTTGATGATGTTAACTTCTTCAACTGGCTTGCCAAGGATGTTAGCAACTTCACGAGTGATGAATAGGTGAGAAGTACCGTGCATGCCGTAACGACGGATACCGTGCTCTTTGTATAGGTTGTATGGAAGAGCGTATAGGTAAGACTCTTCAGGCATTGTTTGGTGGAAAGCAGTGTCAAACACAGCAACGTTTTTCAGTGCTGGGAAAGATTTTTGTGCTGCTTTGATGCCGATGATGTGAGCAGGGTTGTGAAGAGGTGCAAGTGTCGCACAGTCTTCGATGCCTTTAAGCACGTCGTCAGTAATTAGTGCAGACTGAGTGAACTTCTCGCCGCCGTGTACAACACGGTGACCGATTGCTGCTAGGTTCTCAGAAAGCTCTGGCTTAGAAGCAAGAATAGTTTCTACCATGAACGCTAGAGCTTCTTCGTGAGCTGCGCCGTTGCCTAGTTGAGCTTCGTGTTTACCGTCAAGTTTCCACTTGATACGAGCTTCAGGAAGGTGCAGACATTCTGCAAGACCTGTTAGATGCTCATCACCGCTTTCTGCATCAACAACAGCAAATTTAAGAGAAGAACTACCGCAGTTTAAAACTAAAACTAGCTTTGACATGAGTGACTACCTGTAATAATCAGTTAGGATAAAAATTAATCACAAGAATAGACGATGCGTAAAAAGCTGCGTACTAATCTTGGTCAAAAAAACTTCGAATTCCGTATAAAAGACAGTGATGATCCAAATCATCACCCTTGCATCCGCTGCAGAAAGGTCTCAAGAGTTGCTTAAATTGTAAATAACAGCAACAATGAGATTGTGGGTCCGCAAAGGATAACGATAATAAGCAATGATAACAAAAAAAATTTGAAAGAATATTAACTTTCATCAATTTTTTGCGTTAATAGTTGAAACTTTCAACTTAATTTTAGTTTTCGGGCCTGGTAATGAAGTGAGAGAGTCGTATGAGTAATAAAGCTGGACTAGTCCATAGCCTACGCGATGGACAAAAGTACATGGATACTTGGCCAATGCGCAAAGAGTTGAATTTGCTCTTTCCGGAACAGCGCATCATCAAGGCAACCCGTTTCGGTGTAAAGGTTATGCCTGCAATTGCTGCCATCAGTGTACTAACGCAAATGGCATTCAATAACTACAACGCTATGCCTCAAGCTGTCATCATTGCTTTGTTTGCTATTAGCATGCCCATTCAGGGTATGTGGTGGTTAGGTAACCGAGCGAACACTCAGTTGCCTCCTGCGTTAGCGGGTTGGTATCGCGAAATACATCAGAAAATCAGCGAAAGTGGCTTTGCACTTGAACCAATGAAATCTCGCCCTCGTTATAAAGAGCTGGCTCAAATCCTCAATCGAGCTTTTCGTCAGTTGGATAAAAGCGCATTGGAGCGTTGGTTTTAACTTCTTACCTGCTTCACCACTTAATTATGGTCAGTCCCTATGACGCAGTCGGTGCGTAGTAGGGAGCGGCGGTCTTTTAAGAGTTCCTCAATTTGCTCACACTCATTCTTCGAAGATGACGTGCGCCTGTCATTCCATAGAGGGATGAAGAAACGAGTAGGGAATCTCAAAAAATTTTTCGATGAGCTTTAAAAAATCTCCAGCTCAAACTAAAAAACGCTCACCGAAGTGAGCGTTTTCTTATCTGAATCTATTCAACATTAGTTGAACATTGCAATCGCATCAGCTGGATCTACGTATTCTAGATCGAAGCTTTCTGCTACTTCTTTACAGGTTACTTTGCCGTGGATAACATTTAGACCTTCTAGGAAGCCTTTGTCGTCAAGAAGCGCTTCGCGGTAGCCTTTGTTTGCTAGTTTAACAATGTAAGGCAGCGTAGCATTGTTTAGAGCGAATGTAGACGTGCGAGCAACAGCACCAGGCATGTTTGCAACACAGTAGTGAACGACATCGTCAACAATGTATGTTGGGTCTGCGTGAGTTGTTGCGTGAGATGTCTCGAAACAGCCGCCTTGATCGATAGCTACGTCAACCACTGCTGCGCCTGGCTTCATCTTAGCGATGTGCTCTTTAGTTACTAGTTTAGGTGCGGCAGCGCCGGGGATTAGCACGGCACCGATTACTAGGTCAGCTTCTAGAACGTGCTTCTCAATAGCATCTTCTGTAGAGTAAACTACTTTTGCACGACCTTGGAACTCTTCGTCTAGACGACGTAGTGTATCAACATTACGGTCCAAGATTGTTACGTCTGCGCGTAGACCGACAGCCATACGTGCTGCATTAGCACCAACAACACCGCCGCCAACAACGACAACTTTTGCTGGTTCAACGCCTGGTACACCGCCTAGAAGAAGGCCGCGACCACCGTGAGATTTCTCTAAAGTTTGTGCACCTGCTTGAATAGACATGCGACCTGCAACCTCAGACATTGGCGCAAGTAGTGGCAAGCGACCCATATTATCTGTTACAGTCTCGTATGCTATGCAGACAGCTTTGCTCTTGATTAGCTCTTCAGTTTGTGGAAAATCTGGTGCTAGGTGCAAATATGTAAATAAAATTTGCCCTTCTCGAAGCATTGCGCGCTCGACAGCTTGAGGTTCTTTAACCTTTACAATCATTTCTGCTTGCGCGAAAACGTCGGCAGCAGTAGGAAGAATGGATGCGCCTACAGCGATGTAATCATCGTCTGAAAAACCGATACCTGAACCGGCATTGGTTTCAACAAAAACTTGGTGACCCTGAGACACTAGCTCGCGAACGCTTGCTGGGATCATGCCCACACGGTACTCGTGGTTTTTGATTTCCTTAGGTACGCCAATGATCATCCTGACTCCTCATTTTATTTTGGTTGTGTAAACTATAATGGTTGTATTAACTATTTGTAGGGTAATTCTGTCGAATTAATATCTAGTATAGATATGATTGGATAAAATTTGATACTGAATATTAAAAAGTTGTAGTATATTTTTTTGCAAGGAAGTAATAAGGTGGAATAAAAAATGGCAGACAACAATAAAAAGCCGTCCAAGGATCTAGATCGCATTGACCGCAACATTCTTAATGAGTTGCAAAAAGACGGTCGTATTTCGAATGTAGAGCTCTCTAAGCGTGTTGGCCTTTCTCCAACACCATGTTTAGAGCGTGTGCGTCGCTTGGAGCGACAAGGGTATATCACTGGTTATACTGCGTTACTCAACCCACAATACCTAGATGCATCTCTATTGGTATTTGTTGAAATTACGTTAAACCGTGGCGCACCTGACGTGTTTGAGCAGTTCAATACGGCAGTTCAGAAACTAGATGACATTCAAGAGTGTCACTTAGTATCAGGTGATTTCGATTACCTACTAAAAACCCGTGTATCGGACATGAGTGCTTACCGTAAGCTTCTAGGTGATACACTGCTACGTCTTCCTGGTGTAAACGACACTCGTACCTACGTTGTTATGGAAGAGGTGAAGCAAACTAACCAGTTGGTTATCAAAACTCGCTAATTAGCGAAATACCTTTCGATATTCTGACTTTAGGTAATTGGGTTTTAAGCCCTGATATGGTTAAATCGATAGTCCGAGTAGCATTGCTGCTCGGACTATTTTTTTCTTACCGTTTAGGCTTCCTGAACGGTCTCTTCAATAGAATAAGTTGGTTATGTTCAAAGAGAACAAAAATAAAGTCGAAACGATAATCAAAACAGGTGAAGAGAGTCAGCCCTCTCGTCTCAATGGGCCTCAACGCCTTAAAGAGTGCAGTCTCATTGTGATTGTATTGCTTTCCATTTTGCTGTCTGTCGCATTATTAACATTTAGTCCTGCAGATCCTTCATGGTCTCAGACCGCTTGGGGAGGGGATGTTAACAATGCTGGTGGGTTAGTTGGCGCTTGGTTTGCGGACACCTTATTTTTTACTTTTGGCTCTCTAGCATACTCAATCCCATTTATTGTCACAGTAACGTCGTGGATTCTGCTGCGAAAGCGTGATGAAGATGACCCTATTGATCTGATGCTGTGGGGGACACGATTATTAGGCCTGACAATTCTGATCTTAACCAGCTGTGGATTGGCCGATATTAACTTTGACGATATTTGGTATTTTTCTTCTGGTGGTGTTATTGGCGATGTTTTATCCAGTTTAGCGCTGCCGACTCTCAATATCCTCGGCACAACATTAGTGCTTTTGTTCCTATGGGGAGCCGGTTTAACACTACTTACTGGCATTTCGTGGTTAACGATTGTCGATTGGCTAGGTGAAACAGCGATCTCTGGTGTCACGAAATTGATCAATCGACTACGAGGTGAAAGAGAAGAGGTATTGGAACCTCAGCTTGCGATGCCTCAAGCGTCGGCTCCTATTTTTGAAAACCAAGCTCAGGAACTCGACGTGTCTGCAAAAAGCGACGAAGAAGTCGTTCCAGAAGCACAACGTCGTTTCAATATTCACATGCCAGATGTTCGCCAAGAGCCCACTTATACTGAGCCTGAAGCAGTGGTAGAGCCACAGCCATCATACTCAGAGATAGAGATAAGCGAACCAGAATATGTATCGCAACCTGAAGTGAATAAAGAAGATCTTTCTCCTTTCGTTGAAGAGCCTAAAGTGGAACGCACCCGACAATTGGGTTCAACGATTGAAGAGCTTGAGGCCGCTGCTCAAAAGGATGATGATTTTGCGCAAGGGGCAGAGCATTATAGCCCTGACGTTTACGAGCAGAGTGCAACTGAACAGCAAATGCAGCCAGCTACTCAACATGCTGAAAGCTCACTCCCATGGAGCGAACTTGAGCAAAAAGTTGATACGCGTGATATTACTCACCCCGTTATTGATGACGTCGAATTGGAGCAAATTACTCACTTTGTTGAACCTGAGCCGGAACATCAAGAGCCGACGATCTCCAGTTTTGACGTCGCAGACGAAGAGCCTTTAGCACAGCACTTTGAACCTGTTGTAGAGGAAATCGCTCATTCGGAGATAATGGCTGAAGAGGTTGAAGTTGATGATCAAGACGCTGTGGCATTTCAGAATATTGTCGCAGACGCACAAGCCAAAGTGGCCGCTCAGCAAAACCCATTCTTAGTTCAGCATGAGCCTAATTTGCCTAAGCCTGCTGAGCCGATGCCGACATTGGAGTTGCTTTACCATCCAGAGAAACGTGAAAATTTTATCGATCGTGAAGCGTTAGAGAATATTGCCCGCTTGGTTGAAGCCAAACTGGCAGATTACAAAATTCAGGCAACGGTTGTTGATATTTTCCCAGGTCCAGTAATTACGCGATTTGAACTCGATTTGGCACCTGGAGTGAAGGTAAGCCGCATATCTGGCTTGTCTATGGACTTAGCCCGTTCGTTATCGGCGATGGCGGTACGTGTAGTCGAAGTCATTCCTGGTAAGCCATACGTTGGTCTTGAATTGCCAAATATGAGTCGTCAGACCGTATTCTTTTCTGATGTGGTAGGCAGCCAGCAATTTATCGAAGCTAAATCTCCTACTACTGTTGTACTTGGACAGGATATCGCCGGCGAAGCGGTGGTTGCCGATCTATCTAAGATGCCTCATGTGCTAGTAGCAGGTACCACTGGTTCAGGTAAGTCGGTCGGTGTTAACGTGATGATTCTGAGTATGCTGTACAAAGCAACGCCTGAAGAAGTTCGTTTCATCATGATTGACCCGAAAATGCTCGAGCTATCAGTTTATGAGGGTATTCCTCACTTACTGTCTGAAGTTGTGACCGATATGAAAGATGCCTCTAATGCGCTGCGCTGGTGTGTGGGGGAAATGGAACGTCGTTACAAGCTCATGTCTGCATTAGGTGTGCGTAACATTAAAGGCTTTAACGACAAGCTTAAGATGGCTGCTGAAGCAGGGCACCCAATTCATGATCCATTGTGGCAACCGGGCGACAGCATGGACGAGACTGCACCGTTGCTTGACAAACTACCTTATATAGTTGTCATCGTCGACGAGTTTGCTGATTTGATGATGGTGGTAGGCAAGAAAGTCGAAGAGTTGATCGCTCGTCTTGCTCAAAAAGCCCGAGCAGCGGG
The DNA here is from genome assembly GCF_984391705.1 of Vibrio sp. NCBI lineage: Bacteria > Pseudomonadati > Pseudomonadota > Gammaproteobacteria > Vibrionales > Vibrionaceae > Vibrio > Vibrio sp. Next base: position 7,548 of record NZ_CFHWOM010000025.1, read on the forward strand.
TATTCACCTAATCTTAGCGACGCAGCGTCCTTCAGTAGATGTTATTACAGGTTTGATTAAAGCCAACATTCCAACACGTGTCGCGTTTACCGTTTCAACCAAGACGGATTCGCGTACTATCCTCGACCAGGGCGGTGCAGAATCACTACTTGGGATGGGTGATATGCTCTATTTACCTCCTGGTTCAAGCCATACAGTCCGCGTACATGGTGCGTTTGCCTCAGATGACGACGTACATGCCGTGGTGAACAACTGGAAGGCGCGAGGAAAGCCAAACTATATTGAAGAGATCACCAATGGTGATCAAGGCCCTGAAGCGTTATTGCCAGGAGAGAAACCAGAAGGTGAAGAAGATATGGATCCATTGTTCGATCAAGTTGTCGAACATGTTGTCCAGTCTCGCCGTGGTTCGGTCTCAGGAGTTCAACGTCGATTTAAGATAGGATACAACCGCGCGGCGCGTATTGTGGAACAGCTCGAAGCGCAGGGTATTGTGAGCGCGCCGGGACATAATGGCAACCGTGAGGTCCTTGCTCCTGCGCCTGGCCGCGACATGAACTAGAAGCGTTTTGGACAGAGGAAATAAAAGGGTTAGTTTGTGCTAACCCTTTTTTGTTTGCACTTTTTATGGCTTTCGTAGGTGTGACAATACTTGAACGTTGTTGAGCTCCATTTAGACGCATCGAGAGAACAAGTGGCCGCTCTACTAACGCTCTGTCAACTAGATGACTTAAGTTAGTCATAAAAAAGGGTTGGCTTACTAGGCCAACCCTTCTGGTTACGTTGTTTATTCTTACTTATTACTTTTGGCGAATTGGGCAATCACAATCACACCAAGTGCAAGTAAGTTACCTGCAAAAATAACCACTAGCCATTGAGGCATTGATAGAGTCAAGAATTGCCATACGACTTTACTGCAGTCTCCGTAGGCTTCAAACATCCATGGTGCCCATTGGTTTAGAGGAGCCCAATCGGGGAAGGTAACGAATAGGTCACAGGTCGCAAAAGGAGATGGGTTAAATTGATAGTCAACGTGCTGTAGCGAAAGCGCTAGACCTTTATAAGCACTTGCTCCCCATGCTGCCAGTCCCAACCAGCGAATAATAGGGTTGTTTGGTGCGATAAGTCCAAACAGTGCCGCCCCCCCGACACCGAGCATAGCTACACGTTCGTAGATACACATGACACACGGGGAAAGCATCATCACATGTTGAAAGAATAGAGCACAAGCTTCGAAAAAGATTACGAACAGTAGAAGCAGTAACCAAGAAAGACGCCCTTGAGAAAATGTTTTAATCGCGGAAAGAATGTTCACAGAGATACCTTGAAATAATAAAAAAGCTCTGACTTATCAGAGCTTTTTATCGTGGAAAAGTTTCAGTATCAACAAAAACTTTTTAATAACCGTTATTAGTGACCGCCAGATACAGCTTGGATCACATCGCCCGTATGATGGCTGATCCAGCCTGCATCGTAAAACCATGCAGTCATTGGTTCAACAAAGAAGACGATACCAGCAAGCCCGACCAGTGCAAGCACAACGGTGTAAGGTAACGCCATAATAACCATGCGTCCATATGATAGGCGGATAAGTGGCGCCAATGCTGATGTCAATAAGAACAGGAATGCAGCTTGACCGTTTGGTGTTGCGACAGATGGTAGGTTAGTACCAGTGTTGATGGCAACAGCAAGCAAGTCAAATTGGTCGCGAGTAATGACACCTTCAATCAAGGCTGTTTTTACTTCATTAATATAAACAGTACCGACGAACACGTTGTCTGACACCATAGATAGGACACCGTTAGCTACATAAAATAGTGCCAACTGAGTGCCTTTATCTTCTACATGCAATACGGCATCAATGACCGGCTTAAATAGTTCTTGGTCAATAATTACTGCAACCACTGCAAAAAATACAGCAAGCAGAGCGGTAAATGGGAGAGCTTCTTCGAATGCCTTGCCCATTGAGTGCTCTTCAATAACACCAGTAAAGGCGGTGGCTAGGATGATTACTGAAAGGCCGATTAAGCCAACAGCCGCTAAGTGAAGTGCTAAACCAACAATCAGCCAAACTGCGATAAAACCTTGAACCCAAAGTTTTGCAACGTCTTGCTTAGTTCTGTTTTTCTTCTCTTCACGGTCGAAATCAACCAGAATTTGACGAACGTTTTCTGGTAGACGAGCGCCGTAGCCAAATACTTTTAGTTTCTCAACAAGTACACATGTAATCAAACCACATACGAATACAGGCGCCGTCACTGGCAACATACGAATGATGAATTCACCAAAGTTCCAACCAGCTTGGTCTGCGATGATCAAGTTTTGTGGTTCGCCTACCATAGTCATTACGCCACCAAGGGCTGTACCAACACCCGCATGCATAAGCAGTGAGCGCAAGAAAGCTCGGTAGTTTTCTAAATCATCGCGGGTAAGCTCTGATAGATGATCGTCTTGTGTATGGTCATGTGATGCATGAGGGCCTTGGCCTGACGCAACCTTATGGTAGATAGCATAGAAACCAACGGCAACGCTAATGACAACAGCAATAACGGTTAATGCATCAAGGAACGCAGAAAGGAATGCAGCTGCGAAACAGAATGCAACCGATAGCATTGATTTCGATTTAATGCCCAGAAGTATTTTGGTGAAGATATAGAGCAGAAGCTGCTTCATGAAGTAGATGCCAGCGACCATAAACACTAACAGTAGAAGCACTTCTATGTTCGCGACAAGTTCGTGTTTAACTTGCTCTGGGCTTGTCATTCCGATGGCGATTGCTTCAATAGCCAGTAAACCACCAGGTTGCAAAGGGTAACATTTCAACGCCATTGCAAGAGTAAAAATGAACTCTGCAACAAGTAACCAACCGGCTACGAAGGGATCAACGAAGAAGAAAACTATTGGGTTGATGATAAGAAAAGAAATGATGGCAACTTTGTACCAATCTGGGGCTTTACCAAGAAAGTTCTTGATAAACGCATTTCCGAGTGACATCGGCATGATCGTAATACTCTTAAATGTTGTTATGAATAGACACTGCGCGTGCTTGTATCCATAAATCGGCGTAAACCCAATGTCGGCACTGTTCCTTGCCTAAGAACGACCTATTTTGAATTTTGGGGAAACAAACCCGATCCAACAGTGACTTAGAAAAACAACATCAACACTTTTAAGATGCGATCTTGCCAAGTCACTCCCTGAGAAAAACAAGCACTCCATACTTTGGCCGCCACTCTACTCCTCAAGATTCATTAGTCAATGAATAACTCATTACTGACTTTTATATTATGAGACTTTTGTTTAAAAACGCGATCAAAGTGGCGTAAACATACCACGAGAGTTGTGAAAAACAATCGTTAGTGGCAGTCAGAGGGGGAAGTGCGAGAATAAGAAAGAATATGTGATTATATTGAATGAAAATGAAGGGTTATTTATATAATTTTACAAACTAAGTTTGTGATTCTGAGGTCAGTAATGGCGGGTCTTCCGCAATGTTACAATTTTATTAAACTTAGTAATTATATCGATTGCGCGATTTGGGAATATGCAAAATGCGCCTACATCAATTAGAGTTATTGCTCTATGTGGGTTTTAGCTCAAGTTTAGTGGTGTCTGGTTTCCGATATGTAAAAACTAGTGGTATGATGAGTTCCTAATAGACCCATAAAAATACAAACTGGATAAGACATAGATGGTCATAAAGGCTAAAAGCCCAGCAGGATTCGCAGAGAAATACATTATTGAAAGTATTTGGAAAGGGCGCTTCCCTCCTGGTTCCATTTTACCTGCAGAACGTGAGCTCTCTGAACTGATCGGTGTTACCCGAACAACATTACGTGAAGTGTTACAAAGACTGGCTCGTGACGGTTGGTTGACCATTCAGCATGGCAAGCCGACACGTGTAAACCAATTTATGGAAACATCGGGTCTGCACATTTTAGATACGCTCATGACGTTAGACGCTGATAACGCAACATCTATTGTGGAAGATTTGCTTGCAGCACGCACTAATATCAGCCCAATCTTTATGCGTTATGCTTTCAAAGCAAACAAAGAAAATGCAGAGAAAACGATAACCACAGTTATTGAGTCGTGTGAGGCGTTACTTGCTGCAGATTCTTGGGATGCGTTTATGGAATCTTCACCTTATGCAGAAAAGATTCAACAGCATATTAAAGATGATGGCGAAAAAGATGAAGCTAAGCGCCAGGCAATCTTGGTAGCGAAGACTTTTAATTTTTACGACTACATGCTTTTCCAACGCTTAGCATTCCACTCTGGTAATCAGATTTATGGTTTGATTTTTAATGGCTTGAAGAAGCTATACGATCGAGTGGGTAGCTATTACTTCTCTAGCCCTCAGGCTCGTAGCCTCGCGTTGACTTTCTATCGTGATCTTCTTGATGTATGTGAATCTGGAGACCGAGATCGTATTTTGATTGTTGTTAGAAATTACGGTTTAGAAAGTGCCCAAATCTGGAATCAGATGAAATTGACTTTACCGACTAACTTTACAGAAGACGATTGCTAGCTTTAGAGCTTCACCGATAAAGAAAAAAACCGCCTAATGGCGGTTTTTTTATTGAGAAAATGCTAACAATCAGCACATTCGTCTTCATTGCCACCAGCGTCTCTAAACCAGCTAGTTAGGTGTGCCTTGAGATCTTTTAACTCATCTGGGCCAATCAGTGCTAAACCCAAGTCCTCAGCACGAGTAATATCGTTATGGCGAAGTGGACGGAAGCTTACCAGCATTGCTCTTGCTTGTAAGCCGCCAAGTAAGTCACGCAAAGACTCAAGCTTATAGAGAGTGTCATCACCATCGTCGCGCATGCCTTTGGTCTTACATTCAATGATATGGAGCTTATTGTTTACTACTGAGGCGACATCTAACTCGTTACGAACTTCACGTTCACCTAGTTGACGATATACCTGCACGTTCAATGAGTGGTCTTGTATTGTAGGCATGTCCTGCTGGATTTGACGTACCGTGCTGTGTACTAAGGTTTCTAGCCACTCTCCGTTAGAAAAACGTCTTGCGTCTTCGTTTGCGAAAGTGAGCACTCCATTGTCATAAGTGGCAATGTCTGCTTCTACAAGGTCCGTTAGTAGCATATTCAGTTCGCGGTAGCCTTGTTGCTTTTCAGATAGCTCCACGTCCAATCTTTGCTCTTTTCTGCAGGTTGTTGCTAGATAGTTCAATGTCGCAAGACCGGGGCCAAGTTCCAAGGCGTTACTTGCCCAGCGTTCACCCAATTCATAAAGCTTTTGATCGAGTTGTGGGGGAAGCTCATGCTCATTGAACTCGCCACGTGCACCGAAGATGGTCAGATAATCGTCGATGGTGATTCTATCTTGTACTTGGGTATCGTCTTTACCGTCAGGGTAGAGCCAGCATAGACGGTCGCTGTTTGGTTCAACGACAAAAATTGGCCAATGATAAGTACGAAAGATTTCATAAACAGAAAGAAGGCGATGACGTAATCCGCAGCTCGCATTAAGTTTTACTTCTTCTGAGCGAGCTTTTAGATCCTCAGCTAGTACAGTAACAGCTTGCTTGATCAAAGAGGGGTTGGCAACGTTGGGGATTTCAAAAAACTCAGATGTAATCTCTCGTTTGGCGAGAACACTGTGTAAGCGTAGATACATTTCTTCTTGTGCTTTAACACCGATGAACACTATATGATTACTGATGGTGCGATTGTCGAGCAAAGGAGTGACTAACCTGATTGGGTCTTGGTCGATGATGCCAACATGAACTGCCATATATATTCCTCATGTATGGCTTGCGAAAATGAGTAAGAAAAAGAAGCAAGCCTATAAACCATATGATGACACAGGGTATAAAAAACAAGGGCGACTAATAAAATTAGTCGCCCTTTAAGACAGATAAGGTTGTTAAAGTTTAAATTGATGGACTAAATCGCCTTGCTGGTTAGCGAGCTGGGTAAGGTCGCTGCTGGTTCGGGCAATTTGAGCCATCGCTTGATAGCTCTGCTCTGCGATCAAATTGATTTCTTCAATATTACGCGCAATATCTGTAGATGTTTCACTTTGCTCCGCTGCGGCTTGAGATATCTGACCGCTCATTTGACTGATTTCCAGAATGAGCGCTTGAATTTCTTCCATCGCACTATTGGCATTTGAAGCCTGCTCTACTGATTGTTCCATGTCATCCATACAGCTTTGGATGACTTTACTTGCCGACGTCGAGCTCGATTGTAGGTTACTAATCATGTTTTCGATTTCAGAAGTGGACTCGGTAGTGCGCTGTGCGAGCACTCGTACCTCATCCGCAACTACGGCAAATCCTCGTCCTTGCTCACCTGCTCGAGCCGCTTCAATAGCAGCGTTAAGCGCAAGTAGATTCGTTTGTTCGGCAATATTGCGAATCACATCCAAAATGGACCCAATCTGGCTACTCATACTTTGTAGGTCTTTCACGGCATCAACCGACTTAGTCAAACGCGTCTCTAGTTGGTTGATGGTCGTAATGTTACTACTCATAATCTGACGACCTGACTCAGAAGCTGTTTCAACTCTTTCTACCATTTGCTGAGAGCTTTGTGCACTTTGCGCCACTTCTTGAACCGAGTGAGACATTTCAGTCATTGCAGTTGCTACTGTGGCAGTTTGCTCTCTTTGTTGGCTTAACTGGTGTTGAGCTTGAGAAGAGGTTGTTTGGTTAGTGTTCGCGGTTTCTGTAAGGTTGTCTGAGGCGTCATTTAGCTTAACCAGAATATTGTGCAAGCTATCAGCCAGTGTATTGATGTGTCCGCTAACGCGACTAAATTCATTGTTGTAGCGAATATCGATACGTTGCGTCATGTCACCGTTAGTTAGGTGCTCAAGTGTTTTTAGAATGCGAGTTAGTGGCTCACGTACACTTTGAGCGATATGGTAACCCACACCAATCGCTAAAAGAATGACAAATGCACCAATGCTAATAGAGCGAATGACGCCTTGCTCATATACTTCTCCTGCTTCAAGTAGAGACGCATGTAATCCTTCTTGTGCGACTTGGTTGAAGGAGTTCAGAACCGCCATTGTCGCATCGATCTCTTGAGTCAAATTTGCGATGTTGGCATACAGGGCGTCTTTCGCGACTAGGTAAGAAGCGTGTTGATCTAGCACGCCACCTTTTTTACCCACATCAATCGTAAATTGCTGCACAGACTCATCAAACACTTTCTTTATTTCCGGCATTTGAGTTGTAAGCCCGCGGTAGGCATAGTTGAGGTGCGTTACCGCTTTTTTGTTTTTAGCCACAGCTTTTGCCACTAACTCGGTATCGCTGCTTGCCAACGCATCGGAAGTGATGACCTCAGCATCTTTAAGTTTTATGAAATAGCTTTTTGCCATCACTTTAACTGAGATACTGCTTTGTTCATCTACATACTCTTTCATTCCGACGCTCAACTCTGAGTGGAGGCGCTGGAACTGGCGAGTCGATTTTTGGACTTTGGCTTGAGCTTCAAACATGTCTCGATAGTTGGTCATTGCTTCTTCAGCTTCGGTGAAGTAGCGAACTTCCATCTCTTTTAGCTGAGCGATGCGCTCTTCGAGTTGAGGTTGATTTAAGCTGGCTTGCTCTAAATCGAGAAGAGTTGAAGTGTAATTTTGTTTTGCTTCGTTAAATTGAGCTGAGATCTCGGCCATGCGTTCGAAGCTTTGCGTAGTTAAAAAGTCCTTAAAAAGTTTGTCCGCAGAAAGCAATGAAACACTGGTGTTGTTGGATTGAGATACCAGCGGAAGTGAGGTGTTGGAAACACTCTCGAAATTGGTATGGATTTGTTGCATTCCTCGCATCGTCATCACAGTGGTGATAACGAAAGTGATAATGATCAATGCAAAGCCCACATACATACGTCTAATGACTGAGCCTTTCATAGACCTCTCCCTAAATTATAGTTGTCTTAAAAATCTAACAAAAAGAGTGTTATTTTATTGATACTGAGACGCGCATTTTATGACGCACAATACAAAATTAGTTTGTTGCAGGTGACTAATTGCACTTTATATTTAATGAACAATGTTTTTTATTGTGATTTAAAGCAGCTTGGCGCATACTCGACAAATACAATTATTCTCAAATGCAGATGATGGAGAGCTTCATGGCTGAAGAAACCATTTTTAGTAAGATCATTCGCAAGGAAATCCCTGCTGACGTTGTGTATCAAGATGATTTGGTGACGGCTTTCCGCGATATTAACCCTCGTGCGCCAAGTCACATTCTGATCATTCCAAACAAACTGATCCCGACAGTGAATGATGTTGCTGATGAAGACGAAGTTCTTATGGGGCGCATGTTTATTGTGGCAAAGAAACTCGCGAAAGAAGAGGGCATTGCTGAAGATGGTTATCGTTTGATCGTGAATTGTAACTCGCACGGCGGCCAGGAGGTTTACCATATCCACATGCATTTGGTTGGCGGTCGTCCTTTAGGCCCAATGTTAATGAGCTAACTGCCTAATTCTATGTGACGGTGTGGCTGGAACTTTTTTAGTTGCCCACCGTCTGACTCTCATTACTAATAATCAATAAAATTACTGGAGTACGAGGTGCGTAGACACGTTCAACTCGCATTCATTGTAGTTAGTACCACACTTCTTTCTGCATGCGCCAACCTTTCCGCGGGAAATTTGTTTAGCCATTACAGCGCCCAGAATCAGCAGGTGTACCAAGCTGTTAAAGCTGGGCAGTACCAACAAGCTGAAGAGGCACTTCCTGACTATGTTGCTGGAGATATACTAGATAACTTTGAAAAAGGGCGAGTGTATCTGCTTAATGAGCAGTTTGAGCTAAGCAAAACTGCCTTAGGGCTTAGTGATGCTGCGGTTCGAGAACAGCAAGACAAAGCGACTATTTCGGTATCAGATACAGCGACCAGTATTAGCTCTCTCGCCGTTAATGATAACTTAAACATATATCAGCCAGCGGACTATGAACTAGGTTTTCTCCATTTATATCTAGGGGTCAATTATCTGAAGGAAAACAGTTTAGAAGGCGCTTTAGTAGAAATGCGTCGAGCAAATCAGGTTCAAGAGAAGGCTCGTAAAGAGCGTGAGAAAGAACTGGAATCAGCTCAAAATGACCTACAAGCTCAAGGCTTAACACCAAACTTGGGTAGTGTCCTCTCTAACTATCCCGATGCAGGTAAAACACTTCAAGCGGTACAAAATGGTTATTTGTTCTACTTGTCTGCACTTTTGTATGAAGCAGATAAGGATCTAAACAGTGCATATGTTGACTATCGTAGAGCGTTAGCCGTGATGCCTGATAATGAACAGGTTATTGATGGTACAAAACGTGTTGCCAAGCGTTTGGGGATGCGCTCAGATTTATCCAAATTAGAAAAACGTTATGGCAAAGCGGAGTTACTCGACGAAAAGAGTGCGCGAGTCATCGTTATTGAAGAACAGGGTGTAGTTGAAGCAATGAATGAGTGGCGTCAATCATTGCCATTGTTTGACAGTCGTGGAAACGGAGTTTGGTATAGTGTTGCATTGCCATACTATCCATCGATAGCCAAACAACAATATCCCCCTCTTAGTTTGAATAACCAATCTCTAAACAGTGACCTACTAACTGATGTAAACGTAATGGCACAAAGAGATTTGTCTGAGAGAATGCCCGCTATTATTATCCGCCAGGCACTAAGAGTATGGGCGAAAGATCAATTACGCCGTGAAGCCGCAAAGAAAGAAGATGATGTAGGTAATCTACTCCTTAACGTGTGGAATACTCTCACAGAGCAGCCTGATACGCGCAGTTGGCAGACGTTGCCTGCTGAAATACGTACCGGTGGCGCTGTGGTTAAACCGGGGGAGCAACAGATTTTAGTAGATGGTAAGTCGTACCAATTTGAGGCTGATGCCGGTAGAACGGTATTGGTTTGGGTTTCACGCCAAAGTGGCAATGCTACAATTTGGCATAAACAGTTAGGGAATATCCGATGAGAAAATGGTTTATCGCAGCCATTGCTGCACTAATGTTAGCTGGATGCGCGAATAATACGGCTGGGTTACGTATCGATGGAGCGTCTCAAACGGTTTTATTCGGTGACAACGTACTAGCGGGTCGATTAAAGGTTGAAGACATTTCTACTGCACAAGTTGATGGCCGTGCACGAGGCGTGGTTCGTTTAGCGAGTCAATTCCAAGGCGATCAAGCGATTCAGTACCGTTTCTATTGGTACGATGATGAAGGTTTAGAAGTCAATACCAAGCTTGGCCCTTGGCGACAAGCCATTGTTAGAGGCATGGAATCGATCGCGATTTCAGAAGTATCACTGAATCCGAATGGAACTCAATTCCGAGTTCAAATTCGCGAAAATAATAACTAAATCGAACTAAAACCTAAGGTTTTTAGTCATAAACAATAAACTTCAAGGAAATTTGAGGAACCAAGAATGAAAAAAAGTGTTATCGCATTGCTTGGCTTAGCTGTCATCCTGGGCGGTTGTTCTAACAAAGTAAGTTACGGTGATGCGCAGGCCGTTGAAACGACAACCATCGATTTTGGTTCGACGGACCTACAAAAGATCGCTGGAGAAATGGTCGACAGCATGATGATGTCTGGTTCGGTAGCTGCAATTACACGTGACGCTCGTCCAATTGTTTTTGTAGAACGAATCAAAAACAAAACCAGTGAGCATATTGATACTGAGTCGATCACAGACAGTATTAGCACTAAGATGTTGAACTCGGGTAAGTTCCGTTTTGTTGATATGGACCGTGTTGAATCAGTACGTGAGCAACTTAACTTCCAAAATAATGATGAGTTGGTGAATCAAAGTACAGCGATTCAGTTTGGTAAAATGGTAGGTGCTCAGTACATGCTGTATGGCAATCTCTCAAGCATTGCAAAAAATGCGGGTAGCGACAAAGACGTCTACTACAAGATGACGATGCGTTTAATGGACCTAGAAACCGGCTTAATTGAATGGGCCGATGAAACAGAGATTCGTAAGCAAGAATCTAAGAGCCTATTAGGCTTTTAACTAGAATATGAGGTGATTTATGGCAAGGATGTCTTGGCAAGAAGCATGTCAGTTAGATTCATCATTACTTAGCCTAGATCACTTCTTTGACTTGCCTCCAGATTATGCTCAAACATTGACTGGAGGCTTGACTAACCGTTGCTGGAAAGTTGTCGCAGCGGACGGTGCTGCTTATGTGTGGCGGCCGAATACCACCATTACCAAAGCTTTCTCTATCTCTCGTTTTCAAGAATACCAGATCCTAAGTGCAATCGAAGGTTCCCATCTGGCGCCAAGTGCCGTTCATATTAATGATCAAGGGCTACTAGTGGATTGGATTGAAGGAAGTTCTCTGACTGATCAACTTGATGTCGACTCACTTCTTAAAACTATGGCTAAGATTCACGAGTTAGATACTGCGCGAATTCCCGTCGCTCCTTTTAACTTCACCGCTCGAGTTGACCATTATTGGATGCTGCTACGTGAAGAGTTTAAGACGCAACAATACCATGATGTGTATCAGCAATGGCGTAACGCTCCAAGTCTCGCAGACGTGGGATCAACGCTGTGTCACTTTGATCTTGCGGGCTACAACATGGTGCATACAGCTGATGGAAATAAAGTTATTGATTGGGAGTATGCAGCCATTGCTGACCCGCGATTAGATCTTACGCTAAGTATCGATGTGATGGATGCAAAACCTCTAGAAACCATCTATCGTTATTGTCAATTACGTGAAATTGAAGGCGTCGATGATTGGGTCGAAGGTGTGCTCGCTTGGAAGCCTCGTGCGACTATGATGGCGATGCTGTGGTACCTATTGGCCTATCAGCTTTGGGGAGATGAACAATATTTAACCCAAGCGCAAAAAATACGCAGTACTTTTTGCAGTTAAGATCACTGTTTAGTTGTTCCGCTTATTTAATCTCAGTTTGCGTACTTTTAAACCCTAGTTTTCATGGTAGATTTAAGCGACAAGGAGCGGGGGAAGTATAATGATTATCTATTTACATGGTTTCGACTCGACGAGTCCGGGTAACCACGAAAAGGTACTGCAACTGCAGTTTATCGATGAAGATGTGCGTTTCATTAATTACAGTACATTGCATCCGAAACACGATATGCAGCATTTGTTGAAAGAAGTACATAAGGTCATCGAGCAATCGGATGACCCACATCCGATCATTTGCGGTGTAGGGTTAGGGGGATACTGGTCGGAACGCATTGGTTTTTTGTGTGGTATTAAACAGGTTATATTCAATCCCAATTTACACCCAGAAGTGAATATGCAAGGGCGTATTGATCGTCCAGAAGAATACGAAGACATTGCAACCAAGTGCGTCGAAAAGTTTCGTATGAAAAACAACTCACGTTGCCTAGTAGTGTTGTCGAAGGAAGATGAAATCCACGATAACTCTAAAACCGCGGCTGAGCTTGAAGACTACTACGACATTATTTGGGATGAGACTCAGACTCACAAATTTAAGAAGATTTCTCAGCATTTACAAACAATGAAAGCGTTTAAAGAAGCTAATTAGAAACTCTTCAATAGAATGGCTAAAAAGCGACAGGTACTCCCTGTCGCTTTTTTATTGTTCAATTGATTCTATTCCTTACAAATTCAGGTGGTATAAACGCAATCTTTAGTTGCGAAGCGAATTTTGGCCTATATAATGGCTTTACTACAAATTATTTGATAAATATCAAAAAAAATTGAGAGTAAGTGAAAAACTTACCCAAAGAATGCGGCGGATGTTATCGAGCCGTTTTGAGTCATCAGACTCTTTTATCCAATTAGCGTGTCGTATAAATACGAAGCCTCTACGGGCCCCGAGATGTAAGACTGGGATAACTCAGCAATTGGCCCCAAAAAGAACAGAATTTACTCGGTATAAGCCTTTATGCCGACACATATTATTTTACTTTTTTGAGGAATGTAGCTGTGACACGAATTATCGTTGTAGGCGGCGGAGCAGGCGGTTTGGAGCTTGCGACTAAATTGGGCCGTACGCTGGGCCGCAAAGGCAGAGCTAAAGTAACGCTGGTGGACCGTAAAGCGAGCCACCTTTGGAAGCCTTTATTGCACGAAGTAGCAACTGGATCGCTAGATGAAGGCGTAGATGCTCTTAGTTACCGCGCGCATGCTAAAAACCACCACTTTGATTTCCAAATGGGTAGCCTTGAAGACATCGATCGTGAACGCAAAACGATAACATTGCGTGAGCTAAAAGATGACAATGGCGAACTGCTCATGCCAAGTCGCGAACTTGAATATGACCTTCTAGTCATGGCGATCGGTTCAACCTCAAACGACTTTAACACCCCAGGTGTTCGTGATAACTGTATTTTCCTTGATAGCCCAGAGCAAGCGCACCGTTTTCGTACTGAGATGAACAATGAGTTCTTAAAGCTGCATGCGAAAAATGGTAACGGGACTGTTGATATTGCAATCGTAGGTGCCGGTGCTACTGGTGTCGAGCTATCCGCTGAGCTTCATAATGCAGTTAAAGAGCTTCGTACATACGGCTTTGGGGACTTAGATTCAAGTAAGTTAAATGTAAACTTAGTTGAAGCAGGTGAGCGAATTCTTCCAGCGTTGCCACCTCGTATCTCAAGCGCAGCACATCAAGAGTTAACTAAACTTGGTGTAAATGTCCGTACCGCAACTATGGTGACTCAAGCTGACAAAGATGGCTTGACGACGAAAGATGGTGAGAAGATCCCAGCACAAATTATGGTGTGGGCGGCAGGGATTAAAGCACCTGACTTCATTAAAGATATTGCAGGGCTTGAGACCAACCGTATCAATCAGTTAGTTGTGAAAGACACGCTACAAACCACTCGTGATGACAATATCTTTGTTATTGGTGACCTTGCGCAATGCACTCAAGCGGATGGATCTTTTGTTCCTCCACGTGCTCAAGCTGCTCATCAGATGGCAAGCTGTGCTTTCTCTAATATTGTTGCTAAGTTAAATGGCCGTGACTTGAAAGCCTACGTATATAAAGACAAAGGCTCATTAGTATCACTTAGCCGCTTCTCAACGGTGGGCAGTTTAATGGGGAACCTAACGAAAGGCTCAATGATGGTTGAAGGTCGAATTGCACGAGTGGTGTATATTTCACTTTATCGCCTGCATCAAATGGCGTTACACGGTATGTTTAAGACAGGTCTTATCATCTTGATGGGACGTATCAACCGAGTACTTCGTCCAAACTTGAAGCTGCACTAAGAAGAAAGTGGATACAAAAAGAGCGCCTAATCGGCGCTCTTTTTTATGGTACGACCGAATAGACGAGTCCTTCTTTGGGTTTGCCTGCGAACAGATACCGGTTTCGTGCTCTGGTCTCAAATATTGCTCCACAAGCTAACGCGAGTTCCTGGCTTGGTCGATTGTCAGGGTCACAAACAATTTCAATTCGGGTGACTTTCAATTGCTCAAAACAGAATGTGATTAGCCCATTTAAAGCTTCTCGTGCATACCCATTTCGCTGAAATTTATCACTAATCCAATACCCTAAACTGACCATGTTGAAAGTATGGTAAAGCTCGTTTATCGCTACCATACCCATTAGGCAGTTATCACCTCGTCGGTATATACCAAAGCCGTACGCTTCAGATTTGACCCAATTGAGGCGTGTCGCCAAAAGAAACTTTTCAGCCTGCTCTAGAGAAAAGTGAGGCTCACACCAGTCTATCCATTTATGTAGGCTAGGGGACTGTACGATACTGCGCTGGAGAACTTGTGCATCTTCACTTGGGATTAGCTTAAGTTCGAGTCGTGGAGTGATAATACAGTAATCTGGAGTCATGTTATCCATCCATAAAGAAAAACAGCCCTGTCGGGCTGCTTCAAATATTTAAGGTCTAGCGCTGAGGCGATTAGTTGACTCGGCGAACCTGTACAATGATGCCCATTAACGGGTGGTCAAGGTAATGAGTCTCTGAGCTTCGCATACGTCGTTTTTGGTCTAGGCGGTAGCTCTTTAAAAACTCCTGCTTCTCAATAGTAGGCGATACCTGCTCCATAAAACCAGCCTCGACGACACTGTCTCCTGCCGAGTCATTTTGCGCTGTCACACCTGTATCCTCGATGGTATCAATGCTTATCGGCGCTTGAAGGACGACTTCACGAACACTTGGCGATTTCAAGTCTAGCTCAACATCTGCATATAGATAATGTTCAACATAAATTTGTAATTTACCATCCAGTTCGTAGAGCGGTTTAGGAATACTTGTTTCAGTTACGCCCTCAAGTACCTCTTTCTCGAGGTTTGACCCCTTCTTGCTTCCATCACTATTGAAAACGTTAGAGTAGTCTCTACCTGCTTGGATATGGAAGGTAGGCGCAGATAGACGGCCTCGGTCTCCCTGCCTCCAAGCTTTGTGCATCAATACTTCAAAGCCTGCATGTTTTTTTAGCTTAGTGACTTCACTATTTAGCTTGTACGAAGAGTAAGGCAGCATCTGAACGCCTTTACGTGCTCGGAAACTTGTATCGGAAAAGGTTCCTGTACCGTCCAGTGAAATGGCCGGTTGGTTATTTGGCCAAGATTCTGCAGTTTGCTCTGGGTTAACAGAACGTTTGAAAACGACCACTTCAATGTCAAATTGTCGCTGTGCCCATGATGGCAAAGCAACAAAAAAGAGTAACAGTGGAATCAGCTTTTTCATTACAACTCCATAATTCGGTGTACTCACCGCGGAAAAATTAATCAGCCTTACTACTAGGCTTTGGGTAAAAGGTTTTGCTGGAATTCACCCAACATATCACCGACAAATTGGATTCTCTTGCGTCTATCCACTAATGGTACCGTAAACTTAAACTTAGTGGGCCCTTCCATGGCAAATTTTTGAGGCTGAGATTGCAATAGTTTAACCAAATACATAGGGTTAATGTCAGCATCAGGATAGAACTCGATGTAGCCACCCTTGTCATGGGCTTCTATTTTCTTCACTTTGAGTTCAGCTGCAATGAGTTTTAGTTCAGCCACGGAGAGCAGATTTTTCGTGGCGTCTGGCAATAAACCAAAGCGATCAATCAGCTCTACTTTAAGATCATCAAGTTCTTGTTTATCTTGCACACTCGCGATCTGCTTATACATAGAAAGGCGTGTATTAATGTCTGGGATATAATCGTCAGGAAGAAGAGCGGGCAAACGCATTTCCACTTCTGTTTGTTCACGAAGTAGGTCATCAAGTGACGGCTCTTTTCCTTCTTTCAACGCTTCAACCGCTTGCTCCAACATTTCCATATAAAGAGTAAAACCAATCGATTGAATTTGACCACTCTGTTCATCGCCAAGTAACTCACCCGCGCCGCGGATTTCTAGATCGTGGGTGGCAAGTGTAAAGCCAGCCCCAAGGTCTTCTAGTGATGCGATAGCATCAAGTCTCTTAATGGCGTCTTTGGTCATCGCTTTGGGATGAGGCGTCAGCAAATATGCGTACGCTTGGTGATGTGAACGACCAACGCGGCCACGCAGCTGGTGCAGTTGAGCTAAGCCTAGGTTGTCTGCCCGATCCATGATGATAGTGTTGGCGGTTGGGACGTCGATACCCGTTTCAATAATAGTGGTACATACCAGTAAATTGAAACGCTGGTGATAAAAGTCATTCATGATGCGTTCAAGTTCACGCTCGCGCATTTGACCATGAGCGACCGTCACTCGAGCTTCTGGGATCAACTTTTCTAGATCAGCGGCCACTTTTTCAATGGTTTCGACCTGATTGTGCAGGAAGTATACCTGACCACCACGCATAATTTCGCGTAGAACTGCCTCTCGGACAACGGCATCATCGTTTTGTCGCACGAATGTTTTTATTGCAAGACGTCGAGCTGGTGGGGTTGCGATGATAGATAGGTCTCGCATACCACTCATCGCCATGTTTAGTGTTCGAGGAATTGGCGTTGCAGTTAATGTGAGAATATCCACATCGGCGCGCATAGCCTTCATCTTTTCTTTCTGACGAACACCGAAACGGTGCTCCTCATCGACGATTAAAAGACCTAGATCTTTAAACTTAATGTCGTTAGAAAGCAGCTTGTGAGTTCCCACTACTAGGTCGACCTTGCCTTCTTCAATATCCTGTAGAACTTGCTTTTGCTCTTTCGCGGTTTTGAATCGAGACAATACTTCGACTCGGATGGGTAGGTTTGCAAATCGATCACGGAAGTTCTCGAAGTGCTGTTGGGCCAGGAGTGTCGTTGGCACGAGTACCGCAACTTGCTTACCATTGTCTGTTGCAAGGAAGGCTGCACGCATCGCGACTTCGGTTTTACCAAAGCCAACATCACCACACACTAAGCGATCCATGGCTTTTGCTTGACACATGTCAGACATAACGGCGTTAATCGCTATTTTCTGATCGTCAGTCTCTTCAAATGGGAACCCCGCTTTGAACGTGGCATATTGGCCTCTATCGAGTGCAAACTTGTAGCCAGGTTTGAGCTCGCGTTTTGCGTACACATCGAGCAATTCTGCTGCGACATCACGCACTTTTTCTGCCGCTTTACGGCGCGCTTTCGCCCAAGCTTCGCCACCTAGTTTATGTAGCGGTGCACTTTCTTCAGCGCCACCAGAGTAGCGGCTTATCAAGTTGAGTGATGCAACGGGTACATAGAGCTTTGCATCGTTTTGATATTCAAGCGTTACGTATTCCGTGGTCATGCCACCTGCTTCAAGCGTTTGCAGGCCAATATAGCGACCAATACCGTGGTCGATATGAACAACGGGTTGTCCAGGTTTCAGTTCTGCAAGGTTTCGAATGACGGCGTCACTATTAGTGGTTTTGCGATCTTTACGACGACGCTGAATCACGCGGTCGCCTAACAGATCACTTTCACAAATTAGCGCGATTTGCTCGTCGCCATAAAGGAAACCATGTTCTGCCGCACCTAGTACCAATGAAAACTTGTCATTACCTGAAATGGCTTCACAAAAGCTCGGGCTTTCTATAGGACGCAGCTTGATACGTTGAAGCAGTTCGAGTAAAGCTTCACGGCGACCTTCTGATTCTACGGAAAAGACGATTTTCCCAGAGTAATTTTCACTGAAATGACGCAGAGAAGCCATCGGCTCTTTGTTTTGGTGCTGAACGGCAAGATCGGGTAAAGGCTGAATGTTTGGGTTAACTCGCCCTTGTTTTTCAACAATTGCATCCGTTGAAAGTAATAAATGAGGCAACTGTTTAAACTGGCTAAACAGCTCGTCTTTCTTTAACCAGAGCTCTTCTGGTGGAAGGAGTGGACGCAGCGGGTCAACTTTTCTTTGATCGTAACGATAGTCGACGTCCGCGAGGAAAGTGTCGATTGCCGATTCAATATCGCCCACTGTGATGAGTTGACTATCGTCCGTAATGTAATCGAATAGATTTTCCGTTTGTTCGAAGAATAGAGGTTGCCAATATTCAATGCCGGCCGGCCAAGTGCCTTTTGACACTTGCATGTAAACAGATTCAGGCTCGCGTCTCGCTTCAAAACGCTGACGCCAGCGGATGCGAAAATCTTCTATTGCGCTCTCTGTAGTTGGAAACTCGTGTGCTGGTAGTAAGCGAATCTCTTTGACGTCATCAATGGAACGTTGGTTTTCAGGGTCAAAGGTGCGAATGGTGTCGATTTCATCATCGAAAAAATCAATGCGGAAAGGATCACTAGAACCCATAGGGAAGAGATCCAAAATCGAACCTCGACTAGCATATTCTCCTGGCCCAAACACTTGGTCGACGTTGCGGTAGCCGGATTTTTCCAGTTGTATACGAAGCTTCTCAAGTGAGAATAGATCGCCGACTTTGACCATCAATGTATGCTGCATCAAGTATTCTCGGGGAGATTGCCTTTGCAGTAAAGTGCTCACGGGAACGATAGTAATACCGCGAGTTTGTGTCGGCAGTTGATACAAGCGAGCAATGCGATCTGAAATTATTTCTTGATGCGGGGAAAAGTTGTCGTAAGGCAACGTTTCCCAATCCGGGAAAAGCGCAACTTCTTGGCTTGTAAACTGTTCGATTTCCTGCAACAGCTTCAAGGCCGTTTGTGGGTCAGGTACAGCTAAAAGAGTGTGACTAGGATGCTGGTTAGCTAGCTCAGCAATTGCAATCGCTAAGCTAGCGCCTCGCAAATTACCGACGTGTTTTTTGTCTCCGGCTCCGGTAGCGTTAGCCAGATGAAAAAGAGTGGTATCAGACATAGTGGTAAATTTATTTATCTCGATTTAGGGAGCGCTGACGCAGCATTTTTTGTTGTTGATAGAGTGCTGCTTTGATCAATAGGTCTTCATCTAAATCGCGTAGTAGATCGTATTTAATGGTGATTAGATATTGGTTATCTTGAGGCTCACACTCTACGACGTGCCCGTAGCTGTATATTGCAGCCGCGGGATGATCGAGGAATAGCTTTGCTCTAACCAATTGATCCTCTGCTAAAGGCTTAGGTGCAAGGTAACGAAATAGACTAGCACCAAAGGAAACAGTTTGATGGCGGTATACTTCGTTGTCTTGTTGAGACAGCATGAATGTTAGCAGTAGATTGAGCTTAGAGTTTTGTGTATCAAGGAGTTCTATAACGTGTTTAAAGTCGCTGTTATTTAACTCAGAGCGAGCACTGTCATTTAACAAGTCGAGCTGACTAAATTCACTCGCCACCAAAAATGGGGCAGGGATTTCACTTTCGAACTGTTCATGGCTTGGTAGAGTGAGCTCACGCGCTAATGGCTCTACGTTAACCGTCATTCTATGATGGACGGTGAAATATTCTTGATCAGGCATTCTGAGTTTCCTTTAACTAACACCTTGATTATCGCCATACATCGCAACTAATCAAGGTATGTCATTGTTTATCACATATTTTGACGACTAATTAGCAATTAAGGGCTACAACCAAAGGTGATAAATCGGTACATTACCTGCTATCAAACATTATTGGTTTATTTTATGTTTCATCCGGTTTCGGCCTTTATAGGCTTGCGCTACTTGCGAGGGCGCTCCGGAGATAGATTTAGTCGATTTGTCTCTTATATGTCGACAGCGGGGATCACGATCGGTGTGATGTCGCTGGTTACGGTACTTTCTGTAATGAACGGCTTTGAAGCTCAGCTCAAAGGTCGCATTCTTGGTGTCTTACCTCAAGCGATTGTTTCTGAGGTTGATGGCAAGACATCCCGCCAGGAAATTGCGCCAGAATTTGTTACACAACTATCAACGGCTGCTCACCCAGAGCCGATTGTGCAAAGTGAAGCGGTCATTCAGAGTGCATCACAATTGAGTGCGGGGCTTCTTATTGGTATTAAGCCCAGTGATCATGACCCAATTGAAGAGCACCTGATCGCGGGTAGGCTTTCTGCAATGGAAGCGGGCAAATATCAGCTCTTTATTGGTCATACACTAGCGCGAGCTATGGATGTTTCATTAGGAGATAAAGTTCGTTTAATGGTGACCAGTGCAAGTCAATTTACCCCGCTTGGACGTATACCAAGCCAACGAATGTTTACTGTCGCTGGCATTTATAACACGGGCTCCGATGTAGATGGGCAGTTGATGCTGACCCACATTGATGATGCTGCAAGGCTCAACCGAATGAAAAGTGACACTATGACCGGGTGGCGATTATTTTTCCAAGACCCTTTTGTCGTTTCTGAACTGAGTCAACAACCTTTACCGGAGGGTTGGCAATGGCAGGACTGGCGTGAGCAGCGTGGCGAGCTTTTCCAAGCGGTGAGAATGGAAAAAAATATGATGGGCTTGATGCTCGGTTTGATTGTTGGCGTTGCAGCATTCAACATCATTTCTGCTCTTATTATGGTCGTTATGGAGAAGCAATCGGAAGTTGCGATCTTAAAAACTCAAGGTATGTCAGATAATCAGATCTTAGCCATCTTTATGGTTCAAGGTGCCAGCAGTGGCGTGCTTGGTGCAGTGATTGGTGGAGGCTTGGGCGTGTTATTAGCCAGTAACCTTAACGGGATTTTGGAAAGTGCGGGCATCGCATTGTTCTCGGTTGGTGGCGAGCTACCTGTTTTAATTAATCCACTACAAATTGTCGTTGTTGTTGTGTTGGCAATCGCACTGAGCCTACTGGCGACATTGTTCCCTTCTTACCGTGCGTCTTCAGTAAAACCGGCCGAGGCTTTGAGATATGAGTAACCTTCTTCAGTGTCACAACATTTGCAAAACGTACCGAGAAGGAACGTTAGATACTCAAGTGCTAAAAGGCGTCAGCTTTGAGCTTAAAAAAGGCGAGCTCGCTTCGATTATCGGATCTTCTGGTTCAGGTAAGAGTACATTACTGCATATTCTGGGGGCGTTAGATGACGCGACAGAAGGTCATGTCACTTTCCTAGGGCAAGATTTGGCGCAATTAAGCTCAAATAAACAAGCAAAGTTGCGTAATCAACATTTGGGCTTTGTTTATCAGTTTCACCATTTACTTGCGGACTTTAGCGCACTAGAAAACGTTGCAATGCCTCTTCTGATTGGCGGCATGCAAACGAGTGAAGCCAAAGCCAAGGCGAATGCTCTACTCGATAAAGTGGGTTTGAGCCACCGTATTGATCACCGTCCTGCTGAATTGTCTGGTGGTGAGCGCCAACGTGTTGCAATTGCACGAGCGCTTGTCAATAGTCCTGACCTTGTACTAGCCGATGAACCAACTGGTAACCTCGACCACAAAACAGCATTGTCGATATACGATTTGATGCGTGAGCTGAATCAAGAGTCAGGCACTGCCTTTTTAGTAGTGACCCACGACGGTGAGTTGGCAAGTAAGATGGATCGCCAACTGCATATGCAAGATGGTTTGCTACTCAATGTAGAGGAGGCATAGTTTGTTTTCTTCTTTATCATTGTTTATTGGTGGCCGTTTTAGTCGCGCGAAACAGCGTAACAAAATGGTGTCATTTATCTCCTTGTCTTCAACCATTGGTATCACAGTAGGCGTTGCTGTCATCATCATTGGTTTATCTGCGATGAATGGATTTGAACGTGAGCTAAAAGACCGTGTGCTATCTGTGATTTCTCACGGTGAATTTGAAGGTGTACGAGGACCAATCCAAGAGTGGCAATCGGTGATTTCTCAGGCTGAGCAGCATCCTAAAATTGAAGCAGCAGCTCCGTTTGTTAAGTTAACGGCGTTGGCAGAAAAAGGGCAGCAATTAAAAGCTATTGAGGTGCGTGGTATTGAACCTGGGTTGGAGTCAAAAGTCTCAAACTTAAGTCATTATATTGATGATACTGTCTGGCAAAAATTTGTTCCCGGTGAAAAACAGGTCATTTTAGGGCAGGGGGTGGCTAACTTGCTGAAGGTGGAAGTCGGAGACTTTCTTACTCTCATGATTCCAAGTTCTGGCGTAACATCCAAAGTTCAAGCACCAAAACGTGTAAGAGTACAAGTTGTCGGTTTATTGAAACTGAATGGACAAATTGATCATAATCTTGCTTTAGTGCCATTAGAAGATGCCCAACTGTACGCAAAACTTGGCAATGGAGTGTCGGGTGTTGCCCTTAAAGTGGATGATGTACTTAATGCGACTCAGATTGTTCGTGAGGTAGGTAACACCTTAGATGTGTATGTTTACCTTCGCAGTTGGCAGCAAAAGTACGGCTTTCTTTATCGCGATATTCAACTAGTCCGTACGATTATGTACTTGGTAATGGTTCTTGTCATTGGTGTTGCCAGCTTTAATATTGTTTCCACTTTAATGATGGCAGTAAAAGATCGAGCGTCTGAGATTGCGATATTACGCACAATGGGAGCAAGCGATGGCTTGGTCAAACGCATCTTCGTATGGCAAGGCGTTTTCTCTGGTGTGCTAGGCAGTATTGTCGGAAGTGTTATTGGTGTGCTGGTGGCACTGAACTTAACAGGGCTCATAAAAAGCCTCGAAACTGCAATCGGCCATCAGTTTTTATCGGGTGACATTTATTTTGTTGACTTCCTTCCGTCTCAAGTTGAACTGACAGATGTGCTGCTTGTATCGACAACGGCAATCGTGCTCAGCTTGTTAGCAACTTGGTATCCGGCATCTAGGGCCAGCAAATTAAATCCTGCTTCGGTACTTAGCTCAAAGTAGAACTGAATAAAATGAAAAAGGACCTGTCAGGTCCTTTTTCATATGTGTCTTTCATATCAGTTACAAATTGCAGTTTAGAAGGTAGCAAAGTGTTTACTTGTTACTTTTACTTCTTCAGTAACCCGCCTAATCTGATTTTTCGTTTTTGCCAACTTCTCACTACAGAGTAACGCCAAAGCGCTTTTATACCGAAGAAACCGATAATGGCTGATAAAACCCCACAGATTAAGCAGCCCAGAAGGAACGGTGGTCCAATAGTGTTCATTTGGTGAAGAATAAATTCCCATGACAATTCAAAATGAAACGGCTGGGGTGGCACATGCATGGCCCATGCTCCTACTTTGTAAGCAAAGTAGAACAAAACTGGCATGGTGATCGGGTTACTGACCCACACTAAGGCTACTGAGAGAGGTAAGTTCACGCCACAGACGATAGCAAGTCCGGCGGACATGATCATTTGGCTTGGAAGAGGTACGAAAGCCATAAAAAGCCCAACGGCAAATGCTCCAGCTGCTGAACGACGGTTTAGACACCAAAGGTTTGGGTTATAAAGCACGTTGCCAAAGATTCGTAACGCCTTTTGGCGCTTGATTACTTCATGGTCTGGCATAAAGCGCTTAATAAACTTTCTTGGCATAGGTAACTATGACTCTCTACTTAAATTACTGGACGCTTGCTTCGTACTGTTTGGTTATCTTCTCTAGCACTTTATGGCTGAAGATGCCGCAATGGTATTGGTTATTACCCTGTATAGGGCTTCTTGTATTATCAGTAAGAGTGAAAAAGTTTCATTGCTTACTAGGGGCGTCTCTCGCGTGTTTAGTGATACTGGCACACGGAAATCTTCTTCGCCACCAAACCATTGAGCTTTTTAAAGCAGGTTCGGATATTACCATAAATGCGGAGGTTGACAGCTTTTTTAAGCAAATAAGTCACGGCTTTCAAGGCAGAGTAGTGATTAGATCAATCAATGGACAAAAACTAGGCGTCTATGAACGGCCGACGGTATGGCTTAGGTCCCCGATACCATTAACTTTAGGCCAAACCATAACGTCAGAGGTCTCGATAAAGCCTATTATTGGTCTGCTTAATGAGGTTGGGTTCGATGGTGAAATGTATGCATATACGCAGGGAGTGATAGGAAGAGCGGTTATTAGCAGTGAGGCATCCTTCTTTTTGGTCGACACTGGCTCTTATCGAGAACACTTGTATAACATTATTTCGAAGCAAACCCAGGAGTTTGAACATCACGGTTTAATAAAAGCACTAATCTTTGGTGTTAGGCATGATATATCACCTAAGATTTTGGAGCAGATGCAATACAGTGGACTTAGCCACTTGATTGCTATCTCGGGTTTACATATCGGCATCATGTTTTCGTTGGGTTGGTTTTTAGGACGAATTGCCGGGTCTCTAAAACCACAATTAAGATATGCTCCTCTGGTAGTTGGTGTGCTCGTAGCTTCAACTTATGCATACCTTGCAGGATTTTCGATTCCAACTCTTCGAGCTCTACTGATGTGCATTCTTATGTGTTTGTTGCTAATAACACGTATCAATGTTCCTTTACTAGGGAAATGGCTAGTTATACTGGTGGCTCTATTAACAGTTTGGCCTGCATCAGTACTTGCCCCGAGCTTGTGGCTTTCAATGTATGCCGTCGGAATGATCTTGTTGTTTATTTCTTTGAGATTACGTTTCTCGATGCCATTGATTTCGACATTTGTACTGCAAGTATTCATTGTCGTAACTATGTCGCTCCCTATTGCCATATTGTTTGGTGGAGTGAGTTTTGCATCTGTTGGCTATAACCTGATGGTTGTTCCTTGGTTTAGTTTTGTCGTAATGCCATTGACTTTCGTCGCTGCGATATCTGTCTTATTGCCAATCGAGCAATCCATGTTGTGGCATTGTTTAGATGTGAGCTTATCGTTGGTGGTTAATGCGAGCCAATGGGCTGAAGATACTTGGTTTACGCTTTCTGAAGCCCACTTACGATTATTGGCTATGGTGATTTTATTGCCGATGGCGGCGATATTCCTCTCGCTCCGAGGTGTTTTCGCCTTAACTCTAGTGCTTTTCATTTATCTTCTCCCTTGGAAAGATAAACCTCAGTGGCAGATCAATGTCTTGGATGTTGGCCACGGACTCGCTGTTGTGATCTTTCACGGAGATCAGGTGTTGATTTACGACACTGGGGCTTCTTGGCAAACCTCTAATTACGCTAATCAGTTAATCGGACCTTTATTGAAAGACAAAGGGGTCTCGTTGGTTGATACACTTGTGATTAGTCATTTCGATAATGATCATGCCGGCGGGTGGCAGAGTATTGTCAACCAATGGAGTCCAGCTAAAGTGATTACCAGTCAGCCAAGACAAAACAGTATTGAATGTGTGTCAGGCTCTTTGTGGCAATGGGGAGATATTCAAATTCAGGCTCTATGGCCACCGCAAGTTGTTCAACGCGCTTATAACCCACATTCTTGTGTACTGAAATTGACGCATATGGCAACTAAACAAAGTATCTTGCTCCCGGGTGATATCGAAAAGATTGCTGAGTGGTTACTGGTGCGCAATCCTGATTTGTTAGACTCTGATATTATAATCGTTCCACACCATGGAAGTAACACTTCCTCTCTCCCTCGCTTTGTAGACGCGGTTTCACCTGAACTAGCAATTGCTTCTACTGCCTACCAAGGTCGATGGAATTTACCAAGTCCAAATGTAGTTAATCGCTATCTCTCCAAAGGCTCCAAATGGCTGGACACCGGAAACTCTGGGCAAATCGTGATTAACTTTTATCCTAAGGGTTACCAAATTGAGCAACTAAGAGTGAGTAAAGGTGCCGCTTGGTATAGGCAGATGCTACGCAAGGGAGTAGAATAGGAAGATTATTGTAAGAAAAATAAGCAGTTTTATGACAATAGATAGAGACGAAACAACGTGGAACACTTTTAAGCGTTTATGGACCTATATTCGCTTGTACAAAAAAGGCCTCGTTGTTGCTGTTATTGCTTTAGTACTGAATGCTGTTGCTGATACTTATATGGTATCTCTCCTAAAACCGTTATTAGATGAAGGTTTTGGTAATGCGGAATCCAACTTTCTAAAGATTTTACCTCTTATCATACTTGGTGTGATGTTTGCCCGTGGTGTCACAAGTTTTGTTTCGACCTACTGCTTGAGTTGGGTCTCTGGTAACGTAGTGATGCAAATGCGCCGAATGATATTCAATCATTTTATGCATATGCCTGTTAGCTACTTTGATAAGGAAACACCAGGGGCACTGTTGTCTCGAATCACTTATGATTCGGAACAAGTCTCTGCTGCAACGAGTAAAGCTCTGGTCAGCATTGTACGTGAAGGTGCAAGTATTATCGGCTTGTTGGTTCTGATGTTTTGGAACAGCTGGCAGCTATCACTTGTGCTTCTTGTAGTCGCGCCTATTGTCGCTTGGGTTATTGGCATCGTATCTAAGCGTTATCGTCGTATCAGTAAAAACATGCAAACTGCCATGGGGCAGGTTGCCGCGTCCGCCGAGCAAATGCTTAAAGGTCATAAGGTTGTTCTTAGCTACGGTGGTCATGAGATAGAGCGAGAGCGCTTCGATAAAGTGAGCAATCAAATGCGCCAACAGTCGATGAAGTTTGTTACCGCTCATGCTATTGCAAACCCTGTTACCCAAATGATTGCTTCTTTAGCATTGGTAGCCGTTCTTTTCTTAGCGAGCTTCGACGAAATTCGAAATCAGTTAACACCAGGTACATTTACAGTAATCTTCTCTGCGATGTTTGGCTTGATGCGCCCATTAAAAGCGATCACTAACGTAGTGTCTCAATTCCAACGTGGTATGGCGGCAAGTCAAACCTTGTTTGCTTTGATGGACTTGGACACTGAAGTTGATAAAGGCCAATATGAATCAGCGAATGTTCGTGGTGAAGTAGAAGTTAAGGACGTGACTTTCACCTATCAAGGAAAAGAGAAACCGGCACTTAATCAAGTCAGCTTCAACATTCCTCAGGGTAAGACGGTTGCACTTGTCGGACGTTCTGGATCGGGGAAAAGTACCATTGCGAACTTGTTCACCCGCTTCTATGACTATGACTCAGGCAGTATTACCCTAGATGGTCATGATATTCACGACTATACACTCAGCAACCTGCGCAGTCATTTCGCATTAGTATCTCAAAACGTACATTTGTTTAATGACACGATTGCTAACAATATCGCTTACGCGACGAATGGCGAATACAGTCGTGAGCAAATTGAGCATGCGGCTAAGCTTGCACATGCGACCGACTTTATTGACAAGTTGGATGAAGGTTTCGAAACCATTGTTGGTGAAAATGGCGCAAGCCTGTCTGGTGGCCAGCGTCAGCGAATAGCGATTGCTCGTGCACTTCTACGTGATGCTCCGGTCTTGATTTTGGACGAAGCAACATCGGCTCTAGATACGGAGTCAGAAAAAGCAATTCAATCAGCATTAGATGAGTTGCAGAAAAACAAAACCGTGCTAGTGATTGCACATCGCCTTTCTACCATTGAAAAAGCCGACGAAATTCTAGTGGTAGATGAAGGTGAGATTGTTGAACGCGGTGATCATAAGTCCCTGATTGCGAAAGATGGCGCATATGCCCAGCTTCACCGAATTCAGTTTGGTGGCTAATCAGTGATTGAAAAGATCTGGTTTGAAAATCATCCGGTGAAATATTTGCTTTGGCCGCTATTGTGGCCATTGAGCAAACTGTTTTGTTTGATCAGTCAATCGAGACGAAAAAAGTTTCAGTCTGGAAACAAGCCGAGTTATCGTGCGCCAGTACCTGTTGTTGTCGTTGGCAATATTACCGCTGGTGGCAATGGAAAAACACCAGTTGTCATTTGGCTAGTTGAGCGGCTCCAAGCATTGGGATATAAGCCAGGTGTTGTATCTCGTGGTTACGGGGCTAAAGCGCCTAACTACCCACTTATTGTTGAAGATTCGACACCAACCAAACACTGCGGTGATGAGCCTAAGTTGATTTTTAGTCGTACGGGTACGCCTGTAGCGGTTTCTCCGACACGCAGTGATGCCGTTAAAGCGTTATTACCCCTAGGTGTTGATATTATTATTACTGACGACGGACTTCAGCACTACGCTTTGCAGCGCGATGTTGAAATTGTGGTGGTGGATGGTAAGCGCCGTTTTGGTAACGAATCTTTGATTCCTTTGGGGCCACTACGCGAAAGTACTGACCGACTGAGAGAAGTCGATTTGGTCATTACTAATGGTGGCCAAGCCGAGCCAGGGGAAGTCGCGATGGCGCTTATTCCTAGTGACGCGATTAACTTACGTAGTCAGCAACTGGAGTCTGTGGCAAATTTGGATCAACTTGTCGCAATGGCGGGCATTGGTCACCCGCCAAGGTTCTTTAAGACCTTGGAACAATTAGATGCAAAGCCTATCTTTACACAAGGGTTTGCTGATCATAAAGATTTTGAACGGTCGGAACTGGAATCGCTAGCTAAGCGCGGTAAGCATCTGATCATGACAGAAAAAGACGCAGTAAAATGTGCTGATTATGCAGAGGACAATTGGTGGTATTTACCCGTTACCGCCAGTTTTTCGAGTGAAGATGAACAGCGCATTTTGAACAAGATAAAAGAGGTTAAGGAAACGTATGGATCACCGTCTGCTTGAAATCGTGGCATGTCCAGTATGTAAAGGTAAGCTAACATTTGATAAAGATAAGCAAGAGCTAATCTGTAAGTTGGATCGTTTGGCGTACCCAATCAAAGAAGGGATTCCTGTTTTACTAGAGCCAGAAGCTCGCCAGATGAGTATGGATGAGGGACGTTAATGTCATTTACTGTCGTTATACCTGCACGCTATCAGTCGACCCGATTACCAGGTAAGCCGCTTGCAGATATTGCTGGAAAGCCCATGATTCAGTGGGTTTACGAACAGGCGATTCAAGCAGGTGCTGAAAACGTTATTATTGCTACTGATGATGAACGCGTTGAAAGTGCAGTTAAAGCCTTTGGTGGTCAAGTATGTATGACCTCTCCAAATCATGAGTCAGGGACTGAGCGTTTAGCTGAAGTTGTGGACTTAATGGGCATTGCCGATGATCATATCATTGTAAATGTTCAGGGTGATGAACCTCTTATTCCGCCAAGTATTATTACTCAGGTCGCAAACAATCTTGCACACAGTCAAGCTCCAATGGCGACATTGGCAGTTGAGATTGAAGATGAAGCAGAAGTTTTTAACCCAAACGCTGTTAAAGTGCTCACTGACAAAGATGGCTACGCGATGTACTTTAGCAGAGCAACGATTCCATGGGACCGTGATAACTTTGCCAATGGTGGGAAGGTTATTAAGCAGCCGTTAATGCGCCACATTGGCATCTACGCTTATCGCGCGGGCTTTATTAATACCTACATTAATTGGCAGCCAACAGCACTCGAAAAAATCGAATGCTTGGAGCAGTTGCGTGTACTTTGGTATGGAGAGAAAATCCATGTCGAAGTGGCGAAGCAAGCGCCGGCTGCCGGTGTAGACACGCCCGAAGATTTGGAAGTAGTGCGACAAATTATTGCGAATCAATAAGCAGTACGACCGAAATCTTAACGCCCGATGAATCTCATCGGGCGTTTTGTTTTGGAGAACATGTACCAACAACGAGTTTGAATTGGAGTTGATATGTCAGAGATGTATACCAAGCATGCCTCTAAATATGCTGAAGTGGTAAAAGACAACATTTACAACGCTTTATTGGAAAGGCCTTCGACGTTAGCAATGCTAGATGATGTGGCTGGCAAAGACGTCATTGATATGGGGTGCGGGCCTGGGGAGTACGTGAGTTGGTTTTTAGAGCACTCAGTCAACCAGCTCACTTGCACAGATTTGTCTCATGAAATGATATCTTTAGTTCAGGAGAAACACGGAGAAAGAGTCAATGCTTATGTTCAAGATATCGCTCTTGGGCTTCCGCGTGAACCAAACGAAAGTGCTGACTTAATCGTGTGTCCACTTGTACTCCATTATATCGAAGATTTAGTGCCCGTTTTTGCCGAAGTATACCGAGTATTGAAACCAGGGGGATATATGGTCTTTTCAACGCACCACCCATTTGCCGATTTTGAATGCTCAGTTTCCGGCAATTATTTTTTGCGTGAGGAAGTTGAGGAAGAATGGGACACAGTAGGTGAGCCTGTTAAAGTGAGTTTCTATCGTCGTTCTTTAACAGAGATTTGTGATGCAATCACATCGTCAGGCTTGCATATATCGAGGGTTAGTGAAGGTAAAGTGGATGAGAGTGTGAAGCAAACGTCATTACCTACATACGAGTATTTGAAGAAAAATCCGAACTTTATTTTTGTACGCTGTGAGAAGTTAGTCTGACGTTCGAAATGTATCTGTTTGCAATCTAAGTTCATGATAATCAATTTAAGGTAGGAGGTGTTTGGGTGAAGTTTTACAATTCAGAGCAATATCAGCCCAATTGTAATCGGCTGTTTGATTCTTATCGGGAGCAAATTTCGCGGTTGTTGCCCGATGCTAGAGTTGAACATGTGGGAGCATCTTCAATCCCTGGTGCGATTTCAAAAGGTGACTTAGACATATTTGTCGCAGTAGAAGCATCTATGCTTGAACAATGCGTTTGCGAGCTTAAAAAGCTAGGCTTCAGTGAAAAAATCGACACGCTTCGTACAGACACATTATGCATGCTCGAATCAACGGGCAAGGAAGATGTCGCGTTGCAGGTTGTCGCGAGTGGGTCGGAATTTGAATGCTTTTTAGTCTTTAGGGATAGACTTAGGGCGGCTCCCTTGTTGGTGAAGCAGTACAACAAACTAAAATTGTCTTGTGAAGGGTGGTCAGAAGAGGCATATCGTCAAAAGAAGTCGCTATTCATTGAACAAGTTCTAGAAAGATAAAGACGAAAGCCTATCGCTAGGCTTCCGTTACTTTGGCAAACTTATCATCAGCCACTATATTTTCGCATCATAGTCGCTGCGTTTTGGGCAAGTACTCAGTATTTCTCGTCTGCCTGTTTCTTTTACTTCTTCGAGAATGATGTCAAAACCCCACAGGCGATAAAGATGTTTCAATACCTCATCATAACTGTCATCGAGTGGAATACGGTCATGGGGTACGTACTGCAAAGTAAGTGAGCGATCACCTCTTACGTCGACGTTAAACACCTGAATGTTGGGTTCCAAGTTACTTAGGTTATATTGTGCAGCTAACTTTTCACGTATCGAGCGGTAACCCATATCGTCGTGAATAGCGCTTACCTCGATGTAGTTTTTCCGGTCGTCATCGACGATGGCGAAGAGCTTAAAGTCACGCATTAACTTCGGAGATAAGTATTGGCTAATAAAGCTCTCATCTTTGAAATTCTGCATCGCAAAATGAACGGCCTCTAACCAATCTGACCCGGCCAGTTCAGGGAACCATTCTTTGTCTTCATCGGTAGGCTCCTCACAAATACGGCGAATATCTCTAAACATGGCAAACCCTAAAGCATAAGGGTTAATACCACTAAAATAGGGGCTGTTGTATGGAGGTTGCGCGACAACACCTGTGTGGCTGTGAAGAAATTCTAAAATGAATCGATCTGTCACTAAGCCTTCGTCGTAAAGGTGATTGAGAATGGTGTAATGCCAAAAAGTTGCCCAACCCTCATTCATGACTTGGGTTTGTTTTTGTGGATAGAAGTACTGACTGATCTTACGTACGATGCGAACGATTTCGCGTTGCCATGATTCTAGAAGTGGGGCGTGCTTCTCAATAAAGTAAAGGATGTTCTCTTGCGGTTCACTTGGGAATCGTACTTTTTGATCCTCTTGCTCAACGTTAGACTTTGGCACAGTTCTCCAAAGGTCATTAACCTGAGATTGGAGGTAAGCTTCACGCTCTTCTTGTCGAGACTTCTCTTCCGCGATAGAGATTTTTTCAGGGCGTTTGTATCGATCCACGCCAAAATTCATTAAGGCGTGACATGAGTCCAATAGCTCTTCAACCTCTTTTTCTCCATATTTCTGTTCGCATTCAGCGATGTAGTTTTTAGCAAATAGTAAATAGTCGATAATCGAACTGGCGTCAGTCCAAGTCTGAAAGAGGTAGTTGCCCTTGAAGAAAGAATTGTGACCATAACAAGCATGCGCCATAACTAGAGCTTGCATTGTTACCGTGTTTTCTTCCATAAGGTAAGCGATACACGGATTGGAATTAATCACGATCTCGTAAGCGAGGCCCATTTGACCATGTTTATAGCCTTGCTCTGTTTGGATGAACTTTTTACCAAAGGACCAGTGATTGTAGTTGATGGGCATACCAATACTTGAGTAAGCATCCATCATTTGCTCAGAAGTAATGACCTCAATCTGGTTTGGGTAAGCATCAAGACGATAGTGATCAGCGACGCGCTTGATCTCTTGGTGATAGCGGTCTAGTAGGTCAAATGTCCAATCTGGACCATCAGGCAATGCCTTATTCTTGGTTGGCTTTTTGGTTTTAGTTGTCATAGTGCCTCCCTAAGCGGTCTCTTTTTTGAAAAGCTCTCGGAACACTGGGAAGATATCTTCAACACTGCGAATATTCTTCATCGCAAAGTTGGGGAAGTCTCCAGCAAGTTTTTCGTACTCGTGCCACAAGGTTTGATGCGAGCGTCGAGTAATTTCGATGTAGGAGTAGTACTGACAGTTAGGTAAAAGATTTTTGGTGAGTAGTTCACGGCAACGTGGGGAGTCATCTGCCCAGTTGTCACCGTCGGATGCTTGTGCCGCATAGATATTCCATTCTCCAACAGGAAAGCGGTCTGCGACGATTTCGTTCATCAATTTAAGCGCACTTGAAACAATGGTTCCCCCGGTTTCTTGAGAATAGAAAAACTCGTGTTCATCGACTTCCTTGGCTTGAGTATGGTGGCGAATAAACACGACTTCGACGTTTTCATAGGTGCGAGTCAAGAAAAGGTATAGCAACACATAGAAGCGTTTAGCGATGTCTTTGGTTGCTTGGTC
The DNA here is from genome assembly GCF_984391705.1 of Vibrio sp. Lineage (NCBI taxonomy): Bacteria > Pseudomonadati > Pseudomonadota > Gammaproteobacteria > Vibrionales > Vibrionaceae > Vibrio > Vibrio sp. Next base: position 40,605 of record NZ_CFHWOM010000025.1, read on the forward strand.
CATAGAGCCTGAAACGTCCATCAGGCAAAACATTACAGCTTGGCTAGAAGGTATAGGTCGGCGTTCGTAGTTTTTAAATCTCAGATCAAACGTATCGATGAAAGGAACTGTGTCAATTTTTCTACGCAGTGTTTTGATCTCTTCTTGTAAACGCTGTTCTTCAAGAAGTTGAGCTGGTTCGCTCATTTTGACTTTATCAAGCGCTTCTTCTAGTTCACGTAGCATGCGTTTTTTGCCCGCTGTCATCGCGGTGCGGCGAGCTAACGATTGTTGAAGAGATTTTACGATAGCAATATTGGCAGGAACCCCAGCGGTTTGGTATCCCGCACGATGGGTTTTCCACTCAGTAATCTTGGCTATCTGGTTCTTTTCTAAATTTGGCAGCTCCAAGTCTTCAAACAAAATATCGAGATACTCGTCTTTGGAGATTTGAAACACAAATTCATCTTGGCCTTCTCCATCAGGACTTGCATCGCCTTCACCAGAGCCTCCTCCTTGGCCTCCTCCTTTAGGGCGCTCTATTTTATCACCGGTAATAAATTGGTCGTTGCCGGGATGAACACGCTCTTTCAAACCGCCTTTACCCTGATGGAAAACAGGCTCTTTTATATCTTTGTGCGGAATTGCGACATCCTCACCGGTTTCCGTATTAGTGATGGAACGGCGATTTACCGCGTCTGCGACAGACTCTTTAATCTGATCTTTGTGTCGGCGTAAAAAGCGCTGGCGGTTTACTGCACTTTTATTTTTGCCGTTAAGTCTTCGGTCAATAAATTGCGCCATGAGTCACCTCTTATCTGCACCGTGAAACTAACAGTTTCGATGTATCTATCTCGCATCCAAACTCCTGCCAGATAATCTCTGGCAGGTACATCATGGGCTTTCCTTCGTAAGTGAAGGAAATTCATCATCGTTACTTAAGAGGACTTACGAACGCGTAAGTACCACTCAGATAGTAAACGCACTTGTTTCTCGGTATAGCCTTTCTCCATCATACGAGCGACAAAGTCATCGTGTTTCTTCTGATCTTCAGAAGAGGTTTTGGTGTTGAAGGAAATAACAGGTAAAAGCTCTTCAGTGTTCGAGAACATTTTTTTCTCGATTACCGTACGTAATTTTTCATAGCTGGTCCAAATTGGATTTTGACCGTTGTTGTTTGCACGCGCACGTAATACGAAGTTAACGATCTCATTACGGAAGTCTTTTGGATTACTAATGCCCGCAGTTTTCTCGATTTTTTCGAGTTCGTTATTGAGCGCCGAACGATCGAACAGTTGGCCAGTTTCTGGATCGCGGTATTCTTGGTCTTGGATCCAGAAATCAGCGTAGGTTACGTATCGATCAAAGATGTTTTGACCATATTCTGAGTATGACTCTAGGTAAGCTGTTTGAATTTCTTTGCCGATGAACTCTACGTAACGAGGCACCAAGTAGCCTTTAAGGAATTCAAGATATTTCTCAGCCGTTTCTTGAGGGAACTGTTCACGTTCAATTTGTTGTTCGATAACGTAGAACAGATGCACAGGGTTTGCCGCAACTTCAGTTTGATCGAAGTTGAACACGCGAGAGAGAATCTTAAACGCGAAACGAGTTGAAAGCCCGGACATGCCTTCGTCTACGCCCGCAAAGTCTCGATACTCTTGATAGCTCTTCGCTTTTGGATCGGTATCTTTGAGGGTTTCACCATCATAGACACGCATTTTAGAGAAAATTGATGAGTTCTCCGGATCTTTCAAACGCGACAAAATACTGAATTGAGAAAGCAGTTCTAGAGTGCTTGGTGAGCATGGTGCTTTCGATAACTCTGAGTGGTCAAGCAATTTCTGGTAGATTTTAACTTCTTCCGATACACGTAGACAGTATGGCACTTTGACAATATAAACACGATCAAGGAAAGCTTCGTTGTTTTTGTTATTACGGAAGGTTTGCCACTCTGATTCGTTTGAGTGAGCCAATATCATTCCGTCAAATGGCAGTGCTGATAGCCCTTCTGTCCCGTTGTAGTTACCTTCTTGCGTCGCCGTTAGTAGAGGATGGAGCACCTTAATTGGTGCCTTAAACATCTCAACAAACTCCATTAAGCCTTGGTTTGCACGACATAATGCACCAGAGTAGCTGTACGCATCTGGATCGTCTTGTGAGAAATGTTCCAATTGGCGAATGTCTACTTTACCCACTAACGATGAAATGTCTTGGTTATTCTCGTCACCTGGCTCAGTTTTCGCAATCGCGAGTTGATCTAAGATCGATGGGCGAACTTTCACCACTTTGAATTTAGAAATGTCGCCGCCAAATTCGTGGAGTCGCTTCGCTGCCCATGGTGACATAATTGAACGTATGTAGCGTTTTTCAATGCCATACTCTTGCTTCAAAAGTTCGCCGTCTTCATTAACGTCAAACAAGCAGAAGGGATGGTCATTCACTGGGCTTCGCTCACCATTAGCTGAAAGAACATACACCGGAACTTGCTGCATTAGCGCTTTCAGTTTTTCGGCTAGTGACGACTTACCCCCACCAACAGGACCCAATAGATAGAGAATTTGTTTGCGCTCTTCTAAGCCTTGAGCAGCGTGTTTTAGGTAAGAAACAATCTGCTCAATGGCATCTTCCATACCATAGAAATCTTTAAATGTGTCGTAGCGAGAAATGACTCGATTGGAGAAGATACGACTGAGTTGGGGATCTTGAGCAGTATCGATGATTTGTGGCTCCCCAATTGCCATTAATAGGCGCTCTGCCGCGTTGGCATAAGCACTTTTGTCATCCTTACAAAGGGATAGAAAGTCTTGTAAGGAGAGTTCCTCATCCTTGGAGGCTTCGTAGCGTGCTTGGAAATGGTCGAAAATACTCATAATGAATTCCCCTCTGAACCTGTCAAAATGACAATAAACCCGCATAGAAAAGCTAATTCCTTTCTAATTTAAGACTAGTTGGTTTTTAGAATTTTGCTTAAAAAATATGTGTTTAATTGCAAATTGTGATGAAAAGCAAAATGCGAAGAGGAAGTAAGGAAGAAGTGCTTAGGTGAGAGATTTACTGACCAGTTTGTTTAAACCGCGTGCTTTAGGAATGATTCATATTATCAATGATTTTTGGCGTTTATACGTGGGTGTTATGTTTAAACAAAAAGAAACCGTACATCGGTTTGATAAAATGTACGTCGTACCATATAATCCTGTGGTCAATATATATCCCAAGGTGAATAAAGGTGAACAAAATTTGGTTTGTACTGCTGTTTTTATCAGCGTTGTTGGTTAGTCTTTCTGTGCATGCGAAGATTTCTCAGTGGTCTCTTGGCGCTGCCGCTTCCTATTCACCTGCGGTATACAAAGATACTCCATCGAATCAAACGGTCATTCCAATGATTGGTTACGAAGGAGAGCATATTTTTATTCGAGGTTTCAGTGCGGGTTATCGTCTGCGTCCAGTCGGGTCTCCTCAGAATATTGTCTTTCGACTCGTCTATGACCCTAGAACATTGAAGCCCAAAGACTCGGATGATCCAGCGATTCAGTTAATGGATGAGCGTAAAGCGTCGGTATTGGGGGGCATTAGCTATCAACTTGTGACCTTGGCTGGCTTGTTTGAATTTACCGCTGGTAGTGATGTCAGAAATGTTCATAACGGACTGTATGCCGAAGCTGCGTGGCGTTTGCCAATTCGTCGAAGAGGGTGGGCCATAACACCTTCGATAGGCTATGCATACAATAGCTCTAGGTTGAATGACCATCTCTATGGAGTGAGTTCGACAGAAGCTCGAAGAGCACAAAGTAATGGTTATGCGATTGAAGAGTTTGATGCAAGTTGGGATGGCCAGTACTTCATCGGCGCGTCAGCTTATATGCATTTGACTCCTAACATTAGGCTAACGGGAGGGATTCGTTACACCAACCTTGAGGGTGACGTACAGTACAGTCCGCTGGTAGAAAGTGGTGTATATACCAGTGCGAATGTTGGAGTAGCGTACGTATTTTAGAAACCGCGAAGGTTTAGATTAGTCAGACATAAAGTATGGGTTAATTACCTGTTGATTTGCAAAGTTTCGAGCTGGATCATTATTTAATTTTAGCCTCGAAATATAATGTGCATGACTTATAAAGGTCGCACTAATAAATAAAATCAATAGTGAATTAACCATGCTAAATAATTTATCGCTAAAGAATAAACTCGCAATATCCGCGAGTATTGCCATCATAGTCGGGGGACTATTAGTCGAGGGGCTGTCTTTTCGAGCGTCTTTGGAGCGCCTTAATATTGAGGTAGAGCAGAGACTTGAGAGCACCGCTTCTTCATATAATCAGTATGTTGCAGACTGGATTACGTCCAAAGAGCGCGCACTATCTTCGTTATCAGAAGAATCTAAAAAAGAGGGAATTATTACTCACCTCAAACAGGTGAAGCATTCAGCGGCTTTCGATAATGTGTTTGTTGCCTACCCGGATGGTACACAAGACAACGCTAATGGTGTCGTCTTGCCCGCTGGCAATGATGATCCAAGAAAGTGGGGTTGGTATCAGAATGCGTTGAAACAACCATCGAAAGTTTTTATGGATAACCCAACAGTTGCTGCAGCAACAGGGGCTAATGTTGTTTCATTAGGCAAAGCTCTTAAACTACATGGTGAACAAGTTGTTCTTGGCGCTGATGTTGAAATTACCGACATTTTGAACAGCATGGGCAAAGTCATCCTTCCAGGACAAGGTTACATGTTCATTGCTAACGCGCAAGGTAACGTGTTTGTGCATCAAAACACTCAGCTTCTTAATGAATCATTACAAAAACTGGGGTTAGATGTCGCGACCATTGAAAAAGCCGTGCGCACTGGGCATGACATTTTTGTTGAGGTTTTGGGTAAAGAGTCGGTGATATATGCCAGTAAAATTGATGGTACTGAGCTTACAACAGTCATTGTCGTGGATTACGACTCGTTAGTTTCACCGCTATTTAGTGCCGTGTGGGGTCAACTGCTCGTCACAACGATTGTTGTCGTTATTTGTATCATCTTGTTCAACATCTTGTGCACGATACTATTCCGTCCTCTAAATAATGTGTCTACTGCGTTAGAGCAAATTGCTAATGGTAGTGGCGATCTAACCCAACGTATTGAGGTAGAGTCTGGTGATGAAGTTGGTAAGCTAGCTCATAACTTCAACGTCTTTGTTGGAAGCCTGCAGCAGCTTATTGGCCATATGCGAGAACAATCCTATCAATTGACCGAGCAATCAGAGCTAAGTACTCAACGGGCGACTCGTACGGTGGATGAAATCCATCACCAGCAACAAGAGATTACAATGGTTGCTACAGCCGTAACAGAACTAGCGAGCGCAACCCAAGAAATCGCTTCACATGCTGAACGTACTGCACAAGCGGCACAAGATTCGACGCATAGTACTGAAAATGGTCATACTCTTGTGGAAAATACCAAAGGCTCAATTAATAAGCTTGCTACCGAATTAGAGAATGCGCGTCACGTAGTGGGTGCATTAGAGCGTCATGGGCAAGAAATTTCCACCGTCCTTTCGACAATTCAAGGCATCGCAGAGCAAACCAATTTGCTTGCTCTAAATGCTGCGATTGAAGCGGCTCGAGCGGGGGAGCAAGGGCGAGGGTTCGCTGTTGTCGCGGATGAGGTTAGGGTTCTTTCCCAGCGTACACACTCTTCTACCGAAGAGATAAAAAGTACAATTTCTGTACTGCAAGATACGACAAGCCAAGCCGTGTCGATAATGGAGAGCAGTGGTGAACTAGCCGATTTGTCGGTAGAAGATGCGGACAAGGCCGCACTAGCTCTAAGTGAGATTAATCAAGCTGTAACTTTGATAAGTGATATGGCAACTCAGATTGCTACAGCGGCGGAGGAGCAGACTCACGTGACTAGTGAGATTACGCAAAATATTACTTCAATCAAAGACGTCGCCGACCAACTGGTTGTGGGTGCGAACCAAAGTTCAGAGGGCTCTGACCAAGTTAGAATCCAGGCGGAACAGCTTAGTGCGAAAGTTGCGACGTTTAAGCTAAGTTAAACCCTCGGTAATAAAAAAGGGACCTTCGTGGTCCCTTTTTATATACATCTGATTAAGCGTTAAATATTTGCTTAAGTTCATTTGCACATAGGTGATATTGGCGTGGACAGTTGCGCCAGGTTGTCAACATGCGACGGTACTTTTCTTGCATCGGCATTTGAGCGTTGAAGTGGTGGTCGCCTTTATCAAATTGAGGGTATAGACCTTCAGAATCGGTCAAAAAGCGTACATAGTTAACCAGTTGAGCTTCACTTGCGATATCAAAACCTAAGAAAGTTAGGCGACGTTGATCGACGTCTTTTCGTTCATCTTCGGTCAACATTTTGTTTGACTCTTGCATCGCGTGATACATCTCCATCGTGTCGATTACTTCACGACATTCAATTTCGCTTAGGCGTCCAAAATCTTTGTTAAGCTCACTCATTTGCAGCTCGTATCCGCGTTCAACAATAGTTTGCAGGCGCTTGTACTTTTCTGCGTTCTCAGGGTTCATTTGAGACATTAGGTAGTATTGGTTCGAAAGGATCAAACGTTGAGCGTTAGTCATTTCCATTAGGGGCCTCACTAAAATAATCTAATACATTTTTAATGTGCTTAGGTTATCTGTTCATTGATTGCTGAAACATGATCTCAACACATATTTAATATGAAAAGTACAAAGATTACTCAGAAAATTGTTTCATTTATTATGGTAGTGATTGTAGATGTAGTCGCGGTCAGAAAAAACGCGTAACCATTCAGGCTTAAAGACTGTGAACATGGTTAACGACATGCCGTTAAGCAGACCTTCGGGGAAGGCAAGTAAGGGGATAAAGACTAGGTAGTTGTCGACGATTGTTGTCCAGTCATGATACCCCAAGAACCAGTAGTAAAGGCCACTGGACAGCAAATGGAAAGAGCCTGTAAGAGCACCATTAAAAAAGCCTGCAACGAAGATAAATACGAATATGTTGCGTGGTAAATAATGGTAGCTGAAGAGAAAAACTAACTGGCTGATTCCAATCGGCATTAGGCAAGAGAAGAGTAGATATTCAGGGAGTTGATACCAAGATAGCTCAGTTGCAAATGTAAGGAGGGAAGCAATGAGAAAAGACAGCGCGCAAGCGCTGCGCCAGCCATACATCAAAGTCAGCGTTGTTAGAGCTAGAAAATGGATAAAGAGCCCTTCTTTTACACCAGCCTGCGCCGACCATAGCAAGGTAAGTGATACAACAACAGCAAAGGTAAGGTGCTGAAATGCGCGTTCTTGTTGCAGCTTTGGCCAAAATACGTTTTTCACATCGTGCCAAACCAGTGGGATCACCCCAACAATGACAACGAAAGCAAAGAACTGATTAAGTAGCACACTGACTCCCCAAATAATACCAACCTAATTGAGGTTGGTATTTTTTACGAAAAAGTGGTCGCTTGGTATCAATATTTTACATTTGAGTGATACTGCTCAAGAATCGAAACGATCTTATCCATTGTTTCTTTAGAAGGTGGGTTAACGCCTTCTAAGGGGTAATCGTGTCCTAGTGCTTCCCACTTATGTGCACCAAGCTTGTGATACGGCAGAAGCTCAATCTTTTCAATGTTGTCCATGTCTTTGATGAAATCACCAAGCATGTGTGCGGCTTCTTCATCGTCTGTGTAGCCAGGAACGACAACATAGCGAATCCACGTTTTCTGACCAAGCTTATGAAGGTATCGAGCAAAATCTAAAGTACGTTTGTTAGAGACACCAATGAAATCGTGGTGGATCTCATCTTTCATGTGCTTTAGGTCAAGCATGACAAGGTCGGTGGCTTCTAACACTTCATCAATTACATCTGTGTGCTTGCGTATATAACCATTGGTGTCTAGGCAAGTGTGGATACCTTCGGCTTGAGCAGCTCGGAAAAAATCACGAACAAACTCAGGCTGTAGCATTGCTTCTCCGCCTGAACAGGTTACACCGCCACCGGACGCATTCATGAAATGGCGATAACTTTTTGCTTCAGTGATGATCTCGTTAACGGTGACTTCTTTGCCGCCATGCGTATCCCATGTGTCGCGGTTATGGCAGTACATACAGCGCATCAAACAGCCTTGCATGAAGACAATGAAACGGATTCCAGGTCCATCGACAGTACCACAAGACTCGAAAGAATGAATTCGACCGGTTGTTGACATGAGCTCATCTCTAATAGGTTATTTGTGCGTTATTTTATTACAAAAAGTGGGGTTTAAATAGGGTTAGAGAGGCTTTGAAACAACATTTTGCTAAATAAGAAAAAAAAACATACTTGGGCTAAAATGTATGTTATAAAAATGTTATAAATCATAATAATATTAATAAATAAAATACAAAGTTGGCTAGGCAAGTATTTTACATCCCACTGATGTTTAAGGAATATTTATGGATATGCTTGCGCTTTCACAGAAACAGAAAGTGATACTGTTTCTAGTCATATTGACGTTTGGGTTTGTTGCCTTAGCCGGTTTCTCGTCATCTAGACTAACTCAGATGAGTAACCAATATCATTCGAGTGCTGATATTGCTTCAGGCTCCATGTCAATCTATCAAACTCAAAGTAAGATTCTTACGCTAAGTAGTAATCTCGACAACCTCTCAGGCTCGCAAGTGGCACAAGCCAAGCAAGATATTTCAGAAATTGTGTCTGCAGTTAGCGTTGACGCTGAATTTCTAAATCAAGTTGGCCTATCTTCACAAGCGGATACATTAACAAAAAATGTGTCTCAGTTTGAATCCGCTGCCAATCCATGGCTAAACCTTAAGCAAGAGCTCGGTTTTTCAATCGACGAAGGCAAGTTAGGTGAGCTAAAACAACTTGCTACGACCATCGAGAAAAAGATCGAAGAAACGGGAATGGTTACTCTGAATTCTGATTTTCAGGCCATGGTGAAATCTCAGCAAAACTATTTACTACAACCAAACGAAGAAAACCTAAAGCTGTTCAACCGGGCAATGGCAGGCTTTGAGAGCATGTCGAATGTATACGCTATGCTTGAGTTGTATGAGAAAGAGATAGAGCAATACAAATCGACATTCATGCGAGTCAGCGAATTATCTCAGCAGCTTGGAAGTGTGGAACAACAACTGTTGGCATCTAAATCAACCTTAACACAAATTATTGCGTCGATTACGAGTGACCTCGGTACGATTTCAGAGCAGTATCAATCGTCAGCTGAAAAGGCGTCTTCTCAGACTCAGTGGTCAATACTCATCGCTTGTATTGTTCTAGCTGTACTAACCATCGCCATATTTATCATGCAAAACTCTTCTCTATCTCGCTCGCTGAGCAAAACTCGAGAGGTTTTACACGGCCTGTCTGCCGGTGATTTATCGCAACGTATGTCTCTTACTAGCAACAAGAATGATGAGTTCAATCAGCTTGCCGAAAGCATCAATGATAGTTGCGAAAATTTAGGCGGATTGGTGCAAGGGGTACAAGAAAGTAGTGAGGTCTTGAAAGGGAATGTCGCGGAGTTAAACCAAGGGTTGGACATGCTCTCTCATCACCAAAGCGAAGTATTAGGGCAAACTCAGCTACTTGCTTCTGCGACAGAAGAGGTGAGTGTCACCACTCAAGAAGTGTCAAATTCGTTGGAGTTTGTTGCGGAAATCAGTCGTTCTTCTACGCGCTCAGCAGAAGATGGAGCAAAAATTATTGGTGCAGCAATTGGTTCATTAGAAGAAGTCGGCTCTATTTTGACATCTGCGGCCAGTCACATCCAGCAGCTAGAAGAAGCGTCGTCGAAAGTTGACTCGGTAATGGAGATCATCAACGGGATTGCTGAGCAGACAAACTTACTTGCGCTAAATGCTGCCATTGAGGCCGCGAGGGCAGGTGAGCAAGGTCGTGGATTCGCGGTAGTCGCCGATGAAGTTCGTAGCTTGGCAGTTAGAACAGTAGATGCGGTGTCTGAAATTTCTGAAACGATTGATACGATGAAAAAAGAAAGTGCTGAGGTTATTCAATATATTGGTCAATCGGAATCTTCTATGGCGACAGGTCGCGAACGTGGTCACGAAGCAATGGATGCTTTGAAAACGATTACAGATAAAGCCGATGAAGCATCTCACCAAACTGAAGTGATCTTCAGTTCGATCAAAGAGCTGGCCACAACGAGTCAGTCAATGGCTGACAGCATGACTCAGATTTCGGGAGCGATGAAGGAGCTTGAAGAGAACAACGAGCAGCTTAAAGCGATAAGTGGCCAGGTTGAGAGTAGGGCTGGCAGCCTCAACCAAGACTGCCAGCGCTTTAACGTTTAGAAGAACGCGTATAAAGAGAGGCTTCCGTTTCCATAAAGAGAGTCGGAAGCCTCTTTGTAGTCTGGTGTTTTAGCGGCGCTACTCAATGTAGCACCAAAACCTCGGCCGTACCATGCGATACCCGCTACTGCTGTTGCTTGCCAGTTTTCGAGTGTAACGTCGTAAATGCTCGGGTCAGAGATATCGGGGTTCTCTTCAATTCCCGGACGGTAACCTTCCACAGTGAAATCATTGAAACGGTAGCGTCCTTCTATACCAGCAAATAGGAACCACCCCCCTTTTGAGCCACCTAACATACCTGGACGAAAGGTAAATTCATTATCGATGTTTGCCGCGCCCATACTTCCGGCAAGATCTGTCCCCCAACGGAGCATCACACCTGTCGAAATATCAGAACGGAAATTACCAAAATTGCCTTCGGAAACGTTTGAAAGTTCAAAGTCTGTATTAGCAATTGAACGAGCTCGCATCATATTAAAGTGGGCAAGGTATCCCACACTACCGACTCGAGCATCCTCGATTTGATAAGCCCAACCGTTTGGCTCTTTAGAGCCCGTAAGGCTGTGAACGATACTTTGAGCTCTATCGGCTAGGGAGCTTTCCCCCGTAGTTCCTATGGTCAAATTAAAGCGTTGAGCCTGCTGGGGATGAAGGCTGATGTAGTTAAACTCGGTGTGGAGGTAGCCGGCGTAAGGTCGTTCGTTTTCAAGCGGTTGATCAGCAGAGATATTACTGGGGGTATACATCTTGTGTCCGAGGGAAAACTCGACTTTATCGAGCGAGGCTGCGCCCCACATGGAAAGGCTGAGTGGCGTGAATAGCCAATGAGGATTAATCGCGCCCGATGTATAGGTCAGAAATAAACCATTGGTGTAGTCCTGATCAACACCAAATAACCCATCATTGTCCAATGCGAAATTGAATGTAGAACGCTCCGAAGCCAGCGTATTCAGAGAGATCATCAGCAATGGAATGAGAGAAGCTTTTTTAATAGTCATTATGAATAATTACGGCATACAAAAGGTGGCAAGCTTAGCGAAAAGTAAACTTAAAGTTATAAGCGATTTAAGCAAATATTATGCCGAGGTTTTTTTGGCGCAAATACTCGTGGATAGGGATCAATAAGACAAAAAAAAGCCCCGCTGTGCAGCGGGGCTTTTTATTCATTCAGCTGAGATTATAGAGACTCAGTGAAAGTACGTGCGATTACGTCAGCTTGTTGCTCTGCAGTTAGAGAGTTGAAGCGTACTGCGTAACCAGATACACGGATTGTTAGCTGAGGGTATTTCTCAGGGTGCTTAACTGCGTCTTCTAGAGTGTCGCGGTTAAGAACGTTCACATTTAGGTGCTGACCACCTTCGATGCCAGTCTCGTGGTGGAAGTAACCATCCATTAGACCTGCAAGGTTAGCGCGCTGTGAGTTCTCTTCTTTTCCTAGTGCGTTAGGAACGATAGAGAATGTGTAAGAGATACCATCTTTCGCATCAGCAAACGGTAGTTTACCTACAGATGTTAGAGATGCTACCGCACCTTTCTCATCGCGGCCGTGCATTGGGTTTGCACCTGGTGCGAATGGAGCACCTGCTTTACGACCATCTGGTGTAGTACCAGTCTTCTTACCGTATACCACGTTTGAAGTGATAGTTAGGATAGACTGAGTAGGGATAGCGTCACGGTAAGTCTTAAGCTTACGGATCTTGTTCATGAAGATAGTAACAAGTTCACAAGCCATGTCATCTACACGTGCATCGTTGTTACCAAATTTCGGGTAGTCGCCAGAGATGTCGAAGTCGATCGCGATGCCGTCTTCGTCACGGATTGGCTTAACTGTGCCGTATTTGATTGCAGATAGAGAGTCAGCTGCAACAGATAGACCAGCGATACCACAAGCCATTGTACGACGCACGTCACGATCGTGAAGAGCCATAAGTGCTGCTTCGTAGCTGTACTTGTCGTGAGAGTAGTGGATTGCGTTTAGCGCAGTCACGTATTGCTTAGCTAGCCAATCCATTAGGTTGTCTAGACCAGCCCAAACTTTGTCGAAGTCTAGAACTTCGTCAGTCATCTTCTCAGTCTTAGGACCAACTTGGATCTTAAGCTTCTCATCTACACCGCCGTTGATAACGTATAGTAGAGTCTTAGCTAGGTTTGCACGAGCGCCGAAGAACTGCATGTGCTTACCGATAACCATTGGCGATACACAACAAGCGATAGCGTAGTCATCGTTGTCGAAATCTGGACGCATTAGGTCGTCGTTTTCGTACTGGAT
>NZ_CFHWOM010000026.1:0-51683 GCF_984391705.1 Vibrio sp.
GTGGTGGTGCAGCCCGTTCTTACTTCTTGCATCTTCAAGAAAAGAACAAGATGGGTAAAGCGCTCTGTTTGCTCGCAAAAGGCACAGAAGAAGGTCACGAGATCCGCTTAAGTGGTCGTCGCTTCTCGCTTACCCTAGGTGAACCCGTCCGCTTTAACCTGCTGACTTCTACCCACGACACCTTAACCAATAACACCGCAATTCAAAACGGTGTGATGGTTGACGTTGACCCTGACTTGTTTGCTCCTCTACCGCCTTATATCACCACCCTTGAAGGTGAAGGTGCCGAACTGCAAGCCAACCAGAAAGAGCGTGTAGAAGTACAACTTGCGTGTCAGTTGACCGAAGTCGGCACGCTTAAGATGGAATGTGTCAGCGCAGAAGAAGACAGCAAACGTTGGGAACTTGAATTCGAAGTTCGTAATAAGCAAACCGAGGAAGGCGATCAGGTTGAACTGCACCCTCGCCTCAATGAGTGTAAAGAACTGATCGGTCGAATCTACAGTGGCAATAAAAAAAGCGCTGATGGTAAAGAGATCAAAACCTTAGCCAAAGATCTTGAGAAAAAACTTGGCAAGCGCGACGAATGGGACTTCACGACCTTACGTCAACTATTCGATGCGTTTGCGCAAGGTCGCAAGCGTCGCCGTCGCTCTGAACAGCACGAGAAAAACTGGCTTCGTTTGGCAGGTTTTGCACTGCGTCCGGGCTTTGGCGATGCCACGGATTCATGGCGTATCGAGCAGGTATGGGGACTATATCAGCAAGGTATCCAGTTTAAAAACCACCAAGGCTGGACGGATTGGTGGGTCTTCTGGCGTCGTATCGCAGGTGGTCTAAGCCAAGATCAACAAGAGACCATCTTAGCCGATATCGCAAAATACCTACACCCTGGTGCGATGAAGAATCCTCAATCGGCCAAAGCGGCACAAGATATGGGTTATGAGTCCATGGTGCGCCTATCTGCATCTTTGGAGCATCTAGAAGTCGAAGACAAAGTTCTATTGGCAACGTGGTTCTTGAGCAAAGCCATCAACCATAACCAGTTCGAACAAGCGCACTGGTGGGCAATGGGTCGCTTGGCGTCTCGTACACCTTTGTATGGCAGTCAGCATAACGTCGTTCCTCGTGAGCAAGCGGAACAGTGGTTACCTAAATTGCTTCAACAGAACTGGCAAAAAGAGCCAATGATCGCGTTTGCAGCCGTAATGATTTGTCGTAAGACGGGTGACCGCCTATTCGATATTTCAGATGACTATCGCGAAAAAGTATTGGCTAAGCTGAAGCAAAGCAAGGTACCAGAATCTTGGGTATCACTGGTTGAAGAAGTCAAAGAGCTGTCTGAGAGCGAGTCGAAGCGGGTCTTTGGTGATGCACTGCCGAGTGGACTAACGCTCGTCAACCATTAATCCAACCTAAAACTGCCAGCAATGCTGGCAGTTTTTTTAACTGTTCACTAACGTCTAGTATTAACGCCAGACGCCCCACTCTCCCGTGGTTCCAGGCTCCTCACCAGTGGTCCACCATTGCGCCGTCCACTCGTTACCGTTATGAGTCACGGTGTCGCCTTTTGTATAAACCGCGTCTTTGTTCCACTGATTGACCGGTTCTACTGGCGGTACATCCGCTTTAATCAATGACAGTGCATAGCTGTATGTTCCATTTGGTGCTAGTACTTGATTAGCGTGAATATTTGATGAGTCGAACATATAGTGGTTCATCTCTTGATGCCAAATACCCACATACCAATCGCCCGTTTGCTGCGAGTTAAATTGATCCGCCAGCTCTGCCGCCCATGTGTTTGTATTGTTGGCACTAATCGGGTGATTGATATCAACAATTTCCTGACCTGACGCATCAAAGGTGCGGAAACGCACGGTATCGCCAGCTTCTACAGGCCCAAAGCCTTGAGGAACAAAGTAACCTAGAGCCGTTAGATTATTACCTGGATCTGTTGGCTCTCCGGGGTTCGTTGGCGGCGTAGTGCCATTTCCTCTCAATGTAATGTCACTACAGTTGTAAAAGCCTTCACCCGCTACATCAATACGTTGCCAACGCGTATAAAGAATGGCATCACCTGTGCGCTCTGCAGGAAACGTGACCTTCATTCGGTAGCGCTTCTCAGCATCGACAGGCACATCGCCAGCTGTGTCTATGAGTTCTAAATCGTCCCACGTTAAAGGTTGCGTTTCATCGTAGCCTGGTTTGGTTAAGTAAAACTCCCAGTAAGAAGGGTTATGAGGCGCTTTGCCAAAAAAGACCAATTCAATCTGGTTATTTTCATCCGGATTGACATTAGTGCGCTGCCAATGCGTTGACGGGATACTTAACCCTTTCTTCGCCGCATCGCCCGCTGAACATAACTGGCCGTCTGGAACGATTGCTTTTACATGAGCCATATCGCGATAGTTAGGTACGTTCGCGGCAACCTCGCTTCGCTGGACAAAAGGATACGCGCCAGACTCATTAAACGCGGCCTGACATGCTGAATTTGGAATTTCATTGGTCCAGAATCCGCCATCTTCATAACAAATGTTTTGACGAGCATTTGGAAACTCAACCCAGCCATGTGCATTGCTATTAAACGATATGAACGCCGAAGAGATGCCGACGCTCAACATAGCGACTTTAAATTTAGTTTTCATTATTCATCCTTAAATGTGCTGACAATCTGCTCAAAAACAAGCAGTTAACTATGGACACCACAAAACTAGCAGGATGTTTTTATTTGGCTGGCGAATTAATAGTCAAAGTTTGTTATAGCATAGAGTGCTTTCCAACATTCTTGTCGCATATAACAGCAACCGACGAATCTTTACGAGCCACTTCAAGGCGGAGGCTCATGCCTACTTAAGTTGATTACGCAATGCAGAAGGCGTTAGCTTGGTCCACGAACGAAACGCCCTACGAAAATTAGCGCTGTCGCTATAACCGAGACGAAATCCAATCTCGTCAACCGTTAACTCCGTTTGCAATAACATCTCCGTTGCAAGGTTACAGATTGCTTCGCTACGCAATGATTGAAAACTCACCCCATGCTTTGCCAGCTCACGCCTTAAAGTCCGTGAAGAACAACCATAGTTTTGGGCAATCTGCTCTAGCGTGGGAAGTTCCATAGGTTGCTGATATAAAGTCAGCTTTATCTGCTGAACAAGAGACTCCGGTGATTCAAGTGTTTCTATAACGGACTGGCACGATCGCAGTGAATGGCTCAAAGCAATAGCATCATACTTGGCTATCGGAAGATGCAGCGACTCAAGCGGAATGCTCAATTCAATATGCGGCTGATTGAATTGAATTGGGCACTCAAAAGCTTGCTGATATCGCTTTAAATAAGCAGTCTCTGCATAAGGAAGCTTTAAGTTTAATAAAGTCAGTTTTTGTCCTGTCAGTTGGTGATAGATAGCGATAACGGCTGTTAAGAAGAACTCGCTGCAAAATGGCAGCAAATCACCAATATCCATTGCCTCTTCGATATGGATAATCGCGCGATTTTCGTCCACCAATAGTTGAACCAAAAACAATGGGCCATTTAGTCTAAGATACTTAAAGCCCGTTTTGACAGCCTCCAAAACGGAAGGGCTGGTCCTAATCGCGTAACCCAAGACCCCAAAGTGATTCAAGCTAGCCTGCTCTCCTGCAAGTAAACCTATGCCCTCATCGGGATACAAATGGCAAACTGCACGAAACAAACGGAGCTTATCCGAAAAACTCATCACCGCATCGTGGCCAGTCCAATCACATCTGATTATTCCAAGTTCTTTCATTAACCCGTCAACATTCGCCCCTTTTCGCTCTAGTGCATTCGTCAATAAAGCGATATCGAGAGCACCTAAAGGTTCGCGCGGGTCACTCGGCAAATACTGCGCAATTAACTCCAAATTCTTTCCTCCAATGTGAAATTAAGCCCTCCTCTAATTAAAAATTAGTGATCTTTCTTTTAATTATGTCCGAATATGACCTCATCGATGGTCACGATTCAAGTCACAATGAAGAAATTGTGAACAAATGGTTAAATCAAATGATTCTAAGACAAGATAATTTGAACGCACCAGATGCGCTGATTTGCAACGATGGCAAACCACTCTTTGGACATTTTAACGGCATACCTAAAAAGCTTGCGATTGGAGCGTTTGACTACCGAACGGTAATGGATAAACCAGCCAGTGGGCTCAGCAAATACTTCCACTATAAACAATTCCAGTTCGTGAGCATTTTTACCAAGCGTTATGTAATTGGTGTCGCCATTGCTGATATTCGTTATCTAAGTTCATCATTTTGTTATATCTACGACGTTCAAGAAGATAAACTCGTCGAACAAACTTGGTTGCGACCGCTCCATTTTGGTAAAGGAATGTCTCGCTCTTCTTATCAAGGTACCGCTTGGATAGCTAACCAAAAAATTCAATTTCATATTCGCCAAGGGGAGTGGCAAGTCGAAATAAAGACTGCCAATGTTACAGCCGACCTATACTTAAGTGGCGAAGACTCAAGCTTACCACTCTCAATGTGTACGCCTACTGGTTATTCCGGCTGGACCTACACTCAAAAACATAATGCTCTGAAATTGAAAGGCATACTGATCGTTAATGGTCGTCCTGTTGATCTCGAACACGCCCTTGCTGGTTACGACTTTTCCGCTGGATATATGCGCCGAGAAACAAGTTGGCGTTGGGCAAGCATAAGTGCAGAAATAACTGGTACCACCGTAGGTTTAAACCTCGCCGCAGGCGTTAATGAAACAGGCAGTTGCGAAAACGTTGTTTGGATCAATGGAGAGCGTCATTTACTTGGTCCTGTCCATTTTCATTTTCAGCGCGATGACATAAATGCCATCTGGCGTATCACTTCAGAGTCGGGACAGATCGACTTACAGTTTCAGCCCAAAAATAAGCGCAGTGAAAAGCTAAACCTCTGGTTACTCAAAAGTAACTTTCGTCAGTTTATCGGCCACTTCTCAGGAACAGTCACAGATAACACTGGACAAGTCCATACACTCAACAATGTGTTAGGGCTTACCGAAGACCATTTTGCACGTTGGTAGGAGGAAGTACCGATGACAATCGATAGTTTAGTCAATCACCCAGAATGGTTGTTGATCGTTCTCGCACCTATTTTTGTCCTCTGTATGCTTGCAGAGTATTGGCTTGGTCAACGCAGGCAAAAACTGCCAGAAAACTCACGCTATTCATTACCTGAAACTCTTTGCAATTTCACACTTGCAGGAATGCATCAGATTGCTGACCTAATTACCGGATTGCTTATCGTCAACCTATATCTTTGGTTATTCGATTGGCGGATGTTTGATATTCCGATGACGGTCCTCAGTTTCCTATCTCTGATGGTATTACAAGATTTTTGCTACTACTGGTTTCATCGAGCTAGCCACCGCGTACGCTGGATGTGGGCTGCCCATGTCTCCCACCATAGCTCTGAAAACATGAACTTCAGCACCGCATTTCGGCAAAGTTTGATGTACCCACTAGCTGGCATGTGGCTGTTTTGGGTGCCTTTGGTCATTATCGGTTTCGAGCCAAAGTGGGTCATCTTCGTTGTTTTGCTCAACCTCGGCTTACAATTCTTTGTTCATACACAATGGATTCGTACCTTGGGGCCGCTTGAGTTCATCTTTAACACGCCTTCTCACCATCGCGTGCATCATGGTACCAACCCACAGTACATAGACAAGAACTACGCAGGAGTGCTAATCATATGGGATAAGCTGTTTGGGACTTTTGAGCCAGAAGCTGAGCCTGTTCGTTACGGCATCACAAAACCCGTAAACAGCTTCAATCCAATCACAGTCACATTCCATGAATGGAAAGAGATGTGGTCTGCGGCATTTGGCAAACCACTGCCCTTTCGACAGCGGCTCAGCATATTGCTCTCACCGCCAAAAGATTAATAGTTCACGCGATCCGGACTGCAACGTACCGGATCTCAATGCTTTCTACATACATATTGGGGTTGGCTTATCTTCGAGCAACCAAGATATCCAACGCCTTCTGGAGTTGAGAGCAAAACTTTCTGACGAGTTAATGCTCCCTACAATGTAACCATCGACTCCAGGAGAGTGCGCCGTATACGACAAATCCCAATCACCACTTGTCACTCGTTGACCTGCCATTAGTGCTTTATTGAGTTCGTGGCTTGTGACAACAATTGATAACCCATCCACAGTTTCAATTCCGACACTGACCTCTCCCACTTCACCTAATACGATAGGGACTTTAAGTGAACAATGCCGACCGAGACCATCAACACTGATGTATTTTCCTTCACCTACACGTCCTTTTAGCCATAGCAACTCTCCTTGCGTCATAGAAGAAACAGTAAAGACACCGAGGGCGTCACTGGGTACAGCTAAATCCACTTTTGCGACCGAGTCTCCAGACAAGAGTGCACAAATGAACATCATCATCCAGTTCTTCATTGCACCGTACTCCTGTCTTGCAGCAAACCGGGTTTTGCTAGTAAGTAAATCAACCAAACCGGGCCTATTGCAGGAATGATAAACACCCATCCCCACCATCCACTTAACTCAATATCATGTAAACGACGAACAATGAGTGACACGAGTGGGATGAAGCACGCTACCTCATAGACCACATCAAGATGCATTGGCTCGTCCCCTGATAAATCCAAAGCGATGACAAACAGTGCAATACAGAGATGCACGAATATAAAAGACCAAAATTCCTTGCGAGATGAGCGACCTCTAATATCAAAGGCTCGTCTCCAAGCTAATAAGTAAAATGACATACTGCCCTCCTTAAATACCGAGGGACAATGTAGGAAATGAGTTCGGATAAATCGTCCTAAAACAGGTTTAAGGTCGTCCAAAAACCGATTTTAGTTAGTTGGGAGCTTTTTATAAAACAAGCATTTGTTTATGCTTAGGCAAAAGTCGTATTGAGATAACGCAGTCAATAATTAAGGATAAAGTGATGTTGGCAATTCCCATCCCATTCGTGGTCGCAATGTTGTTTGCCCTGATTGCGGTCACTCTGTATCTGCGCCATTCTCAGCATGCAAAAACCGCCTGTGGATTTTTGCTCTTATGCTGTATTACGACTTCCACTGTTGGACTGCGTTGGTCTTTGCCATTACCCATATTCCATTATCTACAACCCATTCTTGCGAGCATGATTCCTGTTGCAGCTTGGCTCACGTTTGCTCATGCGACAACGAATCGTTACTCAAAAATGCATGTCATAGCGCCCTTCATCATTGCATTAACTTTGCTCGTTCAAGCTCAAATCGCTCTCCCCGTGGATCTCATCCTAACCCTGATATATGTCATTTATGGTGGAGCTTTGATTCGCCAAGCATGCCGTAGCAAAGTGATGGTCAATGTCTCTTTGGGACATTGGGAGTCTGTTAAACGCTCACAGTTAATCGCGGGCTTTAGCTTACTTTTATCTGCGGCGGTTGACGCTGCAATTTCTATTGATTTCGCAATCAATCAAGGCGCATACGCGACCTATATACTTACTATCGCCCACTTGATACTTCTACCAATTTTATCAGTAGCCGTTATCACCACAGCGATTAACACCACGACGGAACCAGCAGACTCAGCTTTAGAGCTACCAACAGGTAAAACACTGGATAAAAGCGCAGAGACTAAAATCGAGGATAACTCCCTTTCCAAACAGAAGGCTCACGAGATCGTTCAAGCACTCGACGATAACATGCGACTTAAATCAAGTTACTTAGACCCAGAGTTAACGCTATCTAAACTGTCCAGAAAGCTCGGTTATCCAGCTAAACAGATCTCTATGGCCGTAAATCAAATCCACCAACGTAATATATCCAAACTAATTAACGAATATCGAATCAAGCACGCGCAGCAAGCGCTCACCGAAACAAAAGACTCTGTTACCCAAATTTCTCTTAACTGTGGTTTTCAAAGTAAATCGAACTTCAACCGAGAATTCTCCAGAGTCAGTGGAATGACCCCTACTCAATATAGGACGCTACAGCTTGGGAATGGGCTCACTAACACGTAGCTGAAACTGTAGCGTTTTTATTTACTCATAAATCAGTTAAGCTAGCGACGAAGAATCTCAGAGGATGTTTTGTTGCCCATTAAACGCCAGTTTTGTATTACTTTTCTTACTGTGTTTGCGCTGTTTTTTACCAGCGTAGCGGTAAGTGTGCAAGCCGGTGAGGAAAACTGGAAACATGACATTCACTCAACAAGTGATTTATATGCGATTGCCCCTATTCACCCATTAGAGTGTCCGCAGCAAGATCACTCCCAGCAACAAACGAATCATCACTGTTGCGCTTCCATCTGCTTATTAAAGATGCCATGCGCTCAGTCAATGGGAACTCACTACCTACCGCTCTCCTCTCTTGCTCTAATTGGACAAGATGAAAACCACAAAGCCATCGCTCGAGTACAAACCCTTTTTCGACCTCCGATTATTGCCTCTTAAATTCAGTTAACAACGTCAGAAACGAATGCTGACGGAAAAGATTTATTTACTTAATTTAGGATTATGCAATGAAGAAGTTATTTGCACTATTTACGACACTACTCGTCGTGTTCAATGTCCATGCGGCACAATTCGAAGAAGGGACACACTACAAGACTTTGGATGTAGAGAAGTCATCAGCACCGAAAGTGACCGAGTTTTTCTCTTTCTACTGCCCTCACTGTTACAAGTTCGAACCTGTTATTGATAACCTAAAAGCTTCGCTACCGGAAGGAGCAAAGTTTGAAAAAGTACATGTCGCATTTATGGGTAACGACATGGCGATTCCCATGGCAAAATCTTATGCGACTATGGTGGCATTAGACGCAGAGAAAACCATGGTACCAGCCATGTTTAAACAGATTCACGAGCTAAGAAGTGCGCCGCAAGATGAAACGGCACTGCGCCAAATCTTCATTGATAATGGTGTTGATGCGGCAAAGTTTGATTCTGCTTACAACAGCTTTGTAGTCAATTCCATGCAACGAGGCTTCGACAAGCAGTTCAAGCAAAGTACCTTAACTGGTGTACCTGGTGTACTCGTTAACAACAAGTACATAGTAAAGCCGGATCAGATTCGCTCTTTTGAAGAGTACAATCAGCTAGTTAATTACCTGCTCACTCTATAACCTCGCCCAAACAAACAAAGACCAGCTCATTCGCTGGCCTTTGTTTATGTGTTAGCAGTTCCCTTTTTTCGCTTGACCTGGGGGGCAGAACTTGCCGCTGCTAGTGTGAGTTTCTTTGCTTTTTAGTTTAACCTCGACATCTTTGTATTCTCCTTCCACACTGGTGATTTGGCAGCCTCCTAACAATGCTGTAAGACATACAGCAAGACATACTTTTTTCATTTTCAACTCCGTCAGTTTTGTCACTGACTTTATTTTCATGTCGTTCTAAAATGTCATCGAGTCGTAAATTAGTGTCTTAGCCCAGTTAATTTGTATCAATAACTCAATGAAGGAGTCATTACTTTGACCTTGGAAAAGTTCGCAGATATCTACCAACGAGCCGCCGAGCGAAAAGGTGGCGAAAAACAACTGAATTCTATTTTGAGCACTCCTTTAAGCCGAGAAGAGATCGCTCAAATTCCCAATGACCGCTGGCTATCAGCTTTCAGTATGAAGGTGTTTCAAAGTGGCATCTCGTGGAAAGTGGTACGCAACAAATGGCCAAATTTTGAAGAACTGTTTTTTGGCTTCAAGATTGAACCTCTGTTGATGATTTCCGATGAGCAGTGGGATACCAAAGCGTCAGATACTCGTATCATCCGCCACCACGCAAAAGTCAAATCGATCCAAGCCAACGCGCAAATGATTTACGAAGCCTCATTGAATCATGGGAGCTTCGGTCAAATGGTGGCCAACTGGCCGAATGAAGACATTACTGGTTTATGGCTGTATTTGAAAAAGCATGGTCAAAGACTTGGTGGTAACACCGGGCCATATAGCCTTCGTCAACTTGGTGTTGATACTTTTATTCTGTCGGGCGATGTCGAAGATTATCTGCGCAGTTACAAAGTAATTGAAGGCGGCAGAGACACTAAACGTTCACTCGACGCGGCAAGCAAAGCATTTGCCCACTGGCAAAATGAAAGTGGCTTTAGTCTCACTCAAATCAGCCAAACCATTGCTTTTAGCGGCGGCGACAACCGAGTCCAAAGCCCAATTGAAGAGCAGTAATTCCAGAAAATCAGCTTATCTCAAACTGCTGTGAGTAGTTCTTTAATACAATATGACCAGCTGTTGCAGGCTCACTTACATTCAAATTACGAATGACTTCCAGGTATTTAAGCCTGCCCTCTCATAAAAGGCGTCAAGATATGTGATCTGAAATTGGCGCTTTAAAACTCCTGACTTTCTATAACAAGTATTAGCTCGAAAGCCTTTATACATTCACAGCGGTTATGGGTTGATATCACCTATACTCAATTAAGCGATCCTATCGCCTCATCGCTGAATGGACATCAACGCGACTACACATGGGACAAGCGTCATGGCAAACATAGATACCTCTCAATTAATCGTTCCTGATTCGGTATTCAAAAGCTGGCAAGAAATCGTAGATTTAGTCGCCAAAATGACGCAATGCCCCGCGGCTCTTATCATGCGCATTCACGAAAGTGAAATCGAAGTATTCTCCAGCAGTCGAAGCGACAACAACCCCTACACACAAAATGCAAAAGACTCGCTTGGGCATGGCCTTTACTGTGAAACCGTGATTAGCGAGAGGCGTATGTTGAACGTCCCCAATGCGCTCAATGACCCTGAATGGGACCACAATCCAGACATCAAATTGGGCATGATTTGTTACTGCGGCTTACCTGTATTTTGGCCAGATGACACCCCCTTTGGAACCATCTGTATGCTTGATAGCCAAGAGCGCTACTTTGATGAAGACGCGATGTCACTGCTAGGTCGTTTTCAAACTGCCATTGAAGGTCAACTGGAGACCTTATACCGCAAAGAAGAGCTTGCCCAACTCAACCAAGAACTGGAAGACAAAGTCGCAGAAAGAACCAAGACACTGGCTGATTTAAGTAGCCGATTGCTCACAGAAGTCGAACAACGCACAGCCGCTGAAAGCCACTTGGATTTTCACCTCCATTACGACCCTCTCACTAAACTCCCCAACCGAATTACTTTGGCGGACGATCTCGCAAAGCAGATGGCATCTTTGGAAGATGATGAGCAAATCACTCTGATCTACTTCAGTTTGAAAAACTTTAAGTTCGTTAACGCAAGCTATGGTTATATGTTCGGTGATCAGGTTTTGTCATCGTTGAGCCAACGGATCTGCTACCAACTCCCTAAGACGTGGAAACTGGCAAGAATAGTGGGGTCAGACTTTGTCCTAGCAGCCCAACACCCGCGTAAGCCTGAGATACAAGAACAAGTCATTGAACGCATTACTAAAGCGTGCACTCAACCTTTTAACGTCAACGATATGACTTTCAATTTGCAATGTCATGTAGGGGTCGCGTTGGCCCCTATGGATGCAACAGACTCATTCAGCCTAATCCAGAGAGCATGTTCTGCGATGAGTGAAGGCAAAAATGAAGGATTGCAGGTCTCATACTTTAACTTTGCCGCACAAAAAGCCGCAGAAGAGCGCTTACGACTTGAATCACACCTTTCTGAAGCGCTAACGAATAACGAACTTGAAGTGCATTTTCAACCGATCATTTGTTTGAAACAAGGAGGGAAAATCATCGGTGCTGAAGCGCTACTAAGATGGAATAATCCAACGCTGGGGCAAGTTTCTCCAGATCAATTTATTCCTTTAGCAGAAAGTAACGGCCAAATTATTGAAATCGGCTACTTCGTTTTGCATCAAGCGCTGAAACAAGCCGCACAATGGCATCGCTCATCACCACATTCGTTCAAAATGGCGATTAACATCTCACCTATCCAGTTCCGAGAGCGACACTTTGTCCAGCACTTACAAGACATTATTGATCTTTACCAATTGCCAGCAAAATGCGTTGAACTGGAGCTTACAGAAGGCATTTTGCTCCAAGATGAAGAGTACGCACAAAATGTACTCGCTCAGTTACGTCAGTTCGGCGTCAGCATTTCTCTTGATGACTTTGGTACAGGTTACTCTTCGCTCAGCTATCTACAGAAATACGCTTTTGATACGCTAAAAATTGATCGGAGTTTTATCAATCAATTGGAACATAATCAGCACAATCGTGAGCTAACAAGAGCCATCATCGCAATGGCACATAAACTCAATATGATGGTGATAGCAGAAGGTGTAGAAGAACGATATCAAGAAGACTTCATTCGAACCGAAGAATGCAACTACGCTCAAGGCTTTTTATATGGTAAGGCTGTTCCGGCAAACGACTTCTCTGTGCAATTGACAAGCCGCTTGTAGTTAGGAAATAGCGTTGGCTTTATTCGCCAACATAATAGACTTTTAGCTCCATCACCTCGATGGGGACCATTAACTCAGCTTACTTAGCACTTTCTCACAAAGCACCTTTAACGAGATGAGTTCATCAAGTTCTAAGTCTATCTTGCATTTCATCGCATTCGGCACTGCGCACGCAGTTTGTTTAAGAGCTTGTCCTGATGAAGTTAGGTTCAATACTCTCACCCGTTCATCTGTTTCGCTTCGCCCTCTTACTACATAGCCTTTTGTTTCTAAACGCTTTAGCAAAGGGGTTAGTGTCCCAGAATCTAAGTGCAACCGAGAGCCGACATCTTTCACACTCGCACCATCTTGCTCCCACAGCACCATCATCACTAAGTATTGTGAGTAAGTCAGGTCCAATTTATCCAACAGCGGGCGATAGGCTCTAATCACCGCATTTGCCGCACTGTAGAGTGGGAAACAGACCTGATTATCCAATAACAATTTCTCGTCATCACTCAAACTCGGTTGTGTTTGGCATTCACTCATAATATCACCCAAAAAAATAAATTGCGCACAATATAGTTGCATTCTACATTAATTTCGATATAAGATTGCAAGCAATTAAATTGCACACAATACAAATCAATAAGGAAACGAACCATGACTACCCTATACAAAACTCAAGCTACTGCTCTGGCAGGTCGTAATGGTCAAGTAAAAACAGATGATGGACTTTTAGATCTTGAACTTGCTTATCCAAAGGAAATGGGTGGCAGTGGCGCAGCAACTAACCCTGAACAACTTTTTGCTGCGGGTTACTCAGCCTGTTTTTCTAACGCAATTCTTCATGTAGCTCGAGAAGCGAAAGTCACACTAAAGAATGCCCCAGTTACCGCTGAAGTCGGTATTGGCCCAAATGAGAATGGTGGTTTCGCTTTGACCGTCACTCTTGCTGCACAACTTGAACTGCCACAAGAACAAGCTCTTGAGCTGACGAAAGTTGCCCACCAAGTTTGCCCATATTCAAATGCAGTCCGCGGTAATGTTGATGTAAACGTTACTGTAAACGGCGAAGCTATCTAACCTTTTAACGTAAAAAAGCCGACTCAGTAGTCGGCTTTTTGCAGATCACTCAAGTAATCTAAGCAAATTCTTTACGTAGTTTCTTCGCAGCTGACACCATGTTGGCCAATGACGCTTCTGTTTCAGCCCAATTACGTGTCTTGAGACCACAGTCAGGGTTAACCCATAAGCGCTCCACCGGGAGCTTTTTCGCCGCAGTATTGATCAACTCTTCGATCCATTCTTGAGTTGGTATGTTTGGCGAGTGAATGTCGTACACACCGGGGCCTATCTCATTAGGGTAGTTAAACTCTTCAAACGCTTTGAGTAGTTCCATATTCGAACGCGAAGTTTCAATGGTAATCACATCTGCATCGAGTGCAGCAACCGAATCAATGATTTCGTTAAACTCTGAGTAACACATGTGAGTGTGGATCTGAGTTTCAGGTTTTGCGCTGGCAGCAGAAATCTTAAATGCGTCGACAGCCCACTGCAAATACGCTTTGTGATCGCGCTTTTTCAGCGGCAAACCTTCTCGAATTGCTGGCTCATCAATCTGGATAATATTGATACCCGCTTCTTGCAGATCAGAGACTTCATCACGTAACGCCAGTGCCAGTTGTTCTGCGATCTGTTTGCGTGTGATGTCTTCTCGAGGAAAAGTCCAACATAGAATGGTCACAGGCCCTGTCAGCATACCTTTCATTTGTTTAGAAGTGAGCGATTGAGCATAAGTCGACCAACCGACAGTAATAGGCTTCTCGCGCTCAATGTCTGCCACTACGATTGCAGGCTTAACACAGCGAGAACCATAACTCTGCACCCAGCCAAATTTGGTGGTTTGGAAGCCCGCTAAGTTTTCTGCAAAATATTCCACCATATCATTACGCTCAGCTTCCCCATGCACTAAGACATCCAGATCTAACGCTTCTTGACGTTTAACAGCATCTTCAATATGTCCTTTTAATGCCACTTCGTATTCCGCTGATGACAACTGACCTGAACGAAACGCGCTACGTTGCACTCGAATTTCGCTGGTTTGTGGGAAAGAACCGATGGTTGTGGTCGGAAATAGGGGCAACCCCAATACTTCACGTTGATGAGCTACACGCTCAACATAAGGAGCACTGCGCTCCGCCAGCTGGTGGGTTATCGCATTTAGGCGTGCCTGTACCTGAGGTTTATTAACGTGCGTCGCCGTTTTTCTCGCTTGAATGGGTGCGCTATAGGTATCACACGCCAAAATCGCGTCTTGATCGCCATCTAACGCTTTGCCAAGCAAAGCGACTTCGGTAACTTTCTGCTTCGCGAACGCAAACCAACTGCGCACTTCTTCAGACAGCTCAGTCTCAAGAGTTAGATCAACGGGGCTGTGTAACAACGAACACGAGCTCGCCACCCAAAGCCTATCGCCCAAACTGTCTTTCAACGGCTGGAGTATAGCCAGCTGAGCACTTAGATCCGCTCTCCATACGTTACGTCCGTTAACCACACCAGTAGAGAGCACCCAGTCTGCAGGCAACTTATTTACCACTTGATCGAGCTGATCTGGTGATGCTGAGAGATCAATGTGTAGACCATCAACATCAAGCTCAATAATTTTATCCAAGCTATCAAGAACCGAGTCAAAGTAAGTGGTAAGCAGCACTTTTACATCAGTCCGAATCACCTGATAAGCCAACTTGAAAGAGTCCAACCAAGGTTTATCCAGCTCCAAAGCTAAAACGGGTTCATCGATTTGGACCCACTCGACTCCCTGCTTAACAAGCTTAGCCAAAATCGCTTGGTAGGCGGTGAGCAAGCGAGGCAACAATGTTAATCGATCAAAGCCTTCATCAACTTCTTTCCCCAAATACAAGTAGCTAATTGGGCCTAGTAGAACGGGTTTAACCTTATGACCGGCTTTGCTTGCTTCGTTCACTTCTTCAAACAGCTGCGGCCAACTGACTTCGAACTTATCGTCTTGGCTAAATTCTGGAACGATATAGTGGTAATTGGTATTAAACCACTTCGTCATATCCGAAGCAGCACTTCCAGAGCAACCACAACTGTCTTGCGACTGACCACGACCGACCTTAAACAGCGTATCTAAATCAGGAAAACCTGAACGATGGCGCTTTGGTACATGACCTAGTAACAAAGTGGTCGTGAGTACATGGTCATACCAAGCGAAATCTCCAGCTGTTACAAAGTCTAAGCCGGCTTGCTGCTGGGTATTCCAGTTGTTCGCACGCAAATCCGTGCCCACTGATCTTAGCTCGGCTTGATCAATCTCACCTCGCCAATATTTCTCAAGTGCAAATTTTAGTTCTCGTTTTTCACCAATGCGCGGATAGCCAAGTATATGAGTCGTTGTTGTCATGTGATTCGTCCTGTCATTCTGATTCTTAACGATTTGATAATTTAGTTCAGCACACCCTAAGATGTCTGGATGGCTAAACTATCTCGCTAATCTCCTGACCGAACAATCTCCAAATATTCAACTTGTTTATTAATTTTCTTCATGTTTGAAGAATTCAGTTGAAGCTTGTTTCAAATCTAACACGCAAAATATTTTAGACGTCTAGATGTTTACACATCCTAGAAAACAGCGTAAGTTAAAAATACTCATGCTAACAAACTCAGCCTGAAGGGATTTCATGATAGAGCTAAAGCACCTAAAAACATTAACCACTTTGCGTGATACCGGCTCATTGACTGCCACTGCAACGACATTGCACCTAACGCAATCTGCCCTCTCGCACCAGATAAAAGATTTGGAAGCACGAATTGGAGGACAGCTGTTTTTACGTAAAACTCGGCCGGTGAAATTCACGTCGGAAGGCAAGATATTGTTAAGACTTGCCGATGATTTGCTGCCCCGTTTAGCAAAAGCAGAAAATGAACTAGCGAGCCTGAAAGAGGATGTGAATGGACGACTCCACATGGCCATCGAGTGCCATTCATGCTTTCAGTGGTTGATGCCGGCGCTGCGTGAATATCAAGTCACTTGGCCAAGTGTCGCACTAGATTTTTCTTCTGGGTTTGGTTTTGAACCTTTACCGGCACTGGTTGGAGGTGAGCTCGATTTAGTCATCACCTCCGATATCGCGCCACGTTCAGAGGTGCATTATGAGCCATTGTTTGACTTTGAAATGCGCTTGGTCACATCGACGACTCACCCTTTAGCAAGTAAAGCGTTTATTGAGCCAGAAGACCTATCGGATCAAACCATGCTTTCCTACCCAGTACAGAAAAGTCGTCTTGACGTGGTTAAGCACTTTCTTCAACCTGCTGGTATCGAGCCCGCGAAATGGAAGCAAGCAGACAATACTCTGATGCTGATTCAGATGGTTTCAGCAGGGCTTGGCGTCGCAGCACTACCAAACTGGGCAATTAGCGAGTTTTCCCGCCAGGGCCTTATTACCAGCATCCCACTCGGCCAAGGGCTATGGCGAAGGCTGTTTGCCGCAACGCGCCATTCGGACAAAGATAAACACTACCTACAAGCGTTTTTCACTACCGCTCGTCAGCAATCGAAAAGCCATTTGGATGGCATAAAAACCGTATAAAAAAGGAGGCATATGCCTCCTTTAACATTATCTTGGGTATGACTTAAACTGATTGGTTAATGGATCATATTGGTAGCCGAGCACATCGAGCTTGCCAACGACAGACTCCACATCCATTTCGTACATACTTACCAGTTCTTCAAAGCTATCACATTCCAGCCTTAGCTTTTCGTTAACAATACCAAGCAGAATGATGCTATCTAAGCTGCTCACATTACTCAGATCCATAGCCGTGCTCCTTTTTAGTACATCTACCAACAAGACTAGCTATAAATCAGCAAAAGAAAAGTGAGGCTGATCTAAAGTGCAAACAACGCTTGATTTGATGTTACCGCTAGCATCATAACTGCAAGCGCGAAACCCAACTGCGGCTTACTCACATCTCGTGAAAGCAGCATATGCCAGCACCAAACCACCACTGCTGCAATCATCAGACCAAACCCAATTAGAAGTGGCTGCATAACTTGTGTGAGTACTTGCTCATCCAAAGAAGCGGCTTTGAGCCCAATTGCGACCGTCATCAGCATCGCTGAAATAACGCCTGAAACAGGGAGAATACGATGAAATGCTTGTAAACGCGTTCTAGCAACCGTCAACAATAGGTGAGCAAACAACGCCCCTAATAGTAATAATTGTGCGAAAACATTAATCCCACCAGCCACACTCCCTTGCTCTACAATCATGATCGCTACGTAAGAGAGAGCTAGACCATTGGCAAGATACATCACCCAAATTGGCCCTTGATCGCGCGTCTTCTTAGTCTGCACCTGAGAGTAAAAATACGCGATGGCAAACACAACCATCATTGCTTCGATTTTTAGAGAGGCAACAGCAAGCCAAAGTACTGCGATCGCTGGAAGCACTTTGTGAATACGGCCACGTTGACCTGGGCAGATATCACCTTTGATAAGAATAAGAGTCAAAATAAGCTGTGCACCCAGAAGCATCGGAGCGGCCACGGCTAATAATTGCTGCAACATGATGTAACTTTCTATTTGAATTTGATGGGAGCGGATAATAACAAACTTACCGCTTGGGTGTTAGCTTAGCGATTAGCGCAGACTCGCAAAGTAGTTCAACACATCTTGCGTAGTTACGATGCCGAGGTACTCTCCCAACTCATTCTCGACTATCCAGGGAAGTTTAATCCCGCTGCGGATAATGTCTGAGATCTCGATGAGCTTTGTTTGATACGAGACTTTGTATACGTCCGGCTGCATCACCTGGTTTAGGCGTTTCTTAGCAATAGTCAAATCTCGCGTGGTTTCTAGCTTGGTACCTAATGTTGGGGTGATGTGGTAGTTAAGCTCTTTCCTGCCTACAATCCCCAAGCAGGTTTGGCCATCAATGATGGGCACTACTTGGAGGTTATAATGGCCCGATTCAAACAGCATGAGCGCTCGCTCCAGCGTATCCCTTGGCTCTAACGTTGGGATATGGGTTTGAGTGATACTTAAGATACCTACTTTGCGCATACTAGAAGTACGGCTAAGAAAGTCTTCCAGTTTATCGTAGTAACCCCAAGCTTTCTCTAACTCTTGCATTGGTAGTGGTTTAGAGAAAAAGTAGCCTTGAATAAAATCGACCCCTAGCCCGCATAAAACTTCGAGCTCATGGCGAGTCTCTACGCCTTCAGCGACAACTTTTACACTCAGGGTATGCGCAAGTTCTGTAATCATTTTGACGATAAAGTACTTATGGGAGCCAATCTTAATATCGACTACAAACTCTCTATCGATTTTCAATAAGTCAAAGTTAGAGTCGCTGAGATAACTAAACGAACTATAGCCAGTACCAAAATCATCAATCGCGATACTTACGCCTTTACGGCGTATGTTTCTAATCAACGAAGACTGGCGAGATTCACTGTCAAAGTAGGCACTTTCGGTCAGTTCGATGGTGACTAAATCTGGTGTCTTTGCGTATTGATAAATCAACGATTCCGCGCTTTGTAACACTTCATCCACTTCCAGTTTTGTATTGAGTGAACGGTTAATTGTGACACCGAGTTTAGCGCCAAACCTTTCCTGAATTTCGGTAAGCTCTTCCAACGCTTTTTTGCCCACACACCAATCTAAATCTGAAACTAAATCAAGATCTTCTGCTATTGTCACCATTTCCTGAGTATTGAGAAGCTGACCATTCGGGCCTTTAAAACGGCTTAAAGCCTCAAACTTAACAATATCCCACGTTCTTACATCAACAATGGGCTGATAGTACACTTCAATACTCTGCGACTTGATCAATTTTGTCGCCCACTCTTCAAGCTCTTTTCGACGTAATACTTCTTTATGAATCGCTCCATGATAAAAAGTGATTTGCCCTTGGCTGTTGTTGCTCTGCTCCAATAGGGCCTGAACAGCATGACTGACCAACAGTTTAGGGTTATAGGTATCATGCCCTAGCACAGAAACCCCGACCTTACCTTTTAAGATTGCGCGATGAATGACTTTCCCTGCGGAATGGTTCAGAGTCGAAAAAAAGCGGCGGATGGTCTGATGGATAATACGCACCTGACCAGGAGAGTCTGTTTTGGGACACTCCAAACACGCAACGAAATGATTATTGCCAATGTAGCCCACTTGCTGAGCGATACGATTGCGTGAAAGGTGCTCTGAAAGCGTCGATTTCAATTCAAAATCATCGGACTGCTCGAACGATGGAACAAACGCAACAACCATACTAATCGCTTCTGAATTTTCACTGATCCAGCGCTTTGCCACCATATGAGTAAATTGAGATTCCGTCGGCAATTGGGTAAGCAGCTCCACACCACCTAATTCTATATCTGCGACTCGATATAGGTTCTTTGACAAATCTAGGTAGTAACACAAATAAAACGTCTGCCCACCAAAACTTACTCGCTGAAGGGTCAGGTCTTGTGGAATTGTCTTACCACGCGCTTGCTTGATCAGGACGACACCGGACCAGTAACCTTTCTCCTCTACTTCACGCCAGATATTTTGGTAAAACTCCTCACTGTGCTTCTCTGAGTCAAGAGTATTTACATGTTTCATCAACAGCTCACGCGCGCTGTATCCTGTGTGATTAAGAAAGTAAGTATTGCATGCCAACATGGATTTACTGCCATTGAGCAAAACTACGCCATGGTGCGGGTTTTCAAACAACTGCTGAAAAAACTCATTAAACAGGGATGTTGAGACAGAAAAATAAAGTAACGGGGTGATATGCCCCTCGACCGTTAAGTTGCTTGTACCAGAGAAGGAAAAGTTCACATAGCAACATTGATCGCCATCGAGGGTCATACAACATGCATAGGTTAATGTTTGCTGGCTAGAGCAGGCTTCTTTGATGAGCTCGATAAATTTGGCCTGATCGTTATAATCCAAGCACGACAAAATGACATTGCCTGACACTTCCGGAAGTCGAGAGTGAAGTAGTTGACCCAACGCGCGTCGATCGACATCCAACTTGTGATGTTTGATATCCCAAGTCCATTCAATTGAGATCAACGTTGAGTCAGCACTTTGACTAAAGTTAGTATCGAGTACTTTAGGCCCGCGAAGCATCGTCCTTTGCTCACCTTATCGTTGTGTCACCCACATTTAACTTTAGAACAAGAGTTTGCCTAGCACCTAAGCATTAATTGACTATTTAATAAATTAATTTAGCGCCGAGCAACAAACTGGAATACCGCCTTTAGTTCCACTAATCCTTTGAAAGCGTCATTTTCATCTACTAATACCCAAGGAAAAGGTTTCTGTTGTTCGATCAATTCATTGATACAAGTTAATGGTTCAGTCCACTCTAACTTGGTTTCAACAGGTGTCATCATACGGTTTACGCTTTTATTCCAGTTGTCACGTTCCTTGCTGTTTTCCAAATCGGTTCCCATATTTGGCGTCATGTGTAAGTTCATGACTGAGCGCTCTACGATACCCACACAACGCTTCCCATCGACCACGGGTAAGTAGTCCTCTTCGATGCCTTCAAAATACTGAAAAGCTAAAGACAGTGGGTCTCCTGGATCCAAGTGATGCGACTGTTTGTTGACGAGCTCACTCACTGTTTGGTCACTCACCACTTTGACTTCATTGGGCCATGAGAGGTAATTGGGGTGTGCAAGGATCTCTTCGATCGGCATTGGTTTCGCAAACACATAACCTTGCATGTAATCTACGCCAATAGATCGAGCAACGTTAAATGCGGTTTCTGTCTCCACACCTTCGGCGATTACACGCACTTTGAACTGATGCGCTAGTTTTACGAGAGTATCGACCGTAAAATACTCATTACTCTCAGGCTCCAGGTTGGTAATAAACCGATTATCGATCTTGATTAAATCTAAGTAGCTTTGAGGTAAATAGTGGAAAGAAGCACATCCCGTCCCAAAGTCGTCCACAGCAATTTCAACGCCTGAATCCCGAAGCATCTTTAATATGTGGTGGCTACGTACGTCACTTTCTAGAAAGGCACTCTCCGTAAATTCTATGGTTAGCTTATTAGGCGGCATTTCTTCACTATCAAGCACCTTAACAGTATGTTTCAACACATCAACAACGTCTAACTTACTGTTTAATCGTCGATTTACCGCGAGACCAATATGTTCTCCAAATGCTTGTTTCAATTCCTTATATTGTCTAAATGCCAAACTGCATACCATATCATCAAGCAAAACCACCTTATGGACATCTTCAGCAATACGGATGTACTCATCGGTCGTCACTTCCTCGCCTTCTAAAGGCGGTAACCGACACAAAGCTTCAAACTTCTCTATTCTTTGCTTAGCGACATTCACAATCGGCTGAAAATACACTTCCACTTCTTCGTTGCTGATTGCTTTTTGCACATGAGCTTCCAGTCGCTTCTTGCGTTCAATTTGCAAGTGTATGTCGTGATCATAGAAAGCTATCCGTCGGCTCTCTCCGGAGTGAAGTTCGAGAATTGCCTGACAAGCGTGAGATATCATACGACTCGGAGATGTCGCATCCACGCCATAGATCGAAACTCCAAGTAACCCAGATTTGACGGCCTCGTAGACGCCTTTGGGGGCATGTTTGAAGCAGTGAAAGAATGTCGTTAGAGATTTGGCAATATCGCGGACTTTGTGGCTAGGATTGTCTATCGTGACCGGAATACAAGCCAAAAAACGACCTTTCTCCATATAACCACAAAACGCAGCACTGGTTTGTTCTTTCAAATAACTTGCAAACTGTTGTTTGCTTTTTTTGCCACTGTGCGTATCAAATTGAGGGTGAATTGCGAGTACTAATAGAGTGGCATTGGGGTCAATGCTGCGACATTTAACCACGAGATCATTTAGGAAACTCTCAGCAGTCGGCAGTTGAGTAAGAACATCAACGCCCCCTAAATCCATGTCTTCAATACGTGCAAACTCTTGGGATAAATCTGTGCAAAAACCCAAGTAATACTCAGTGCCCTTACCTAATGATATTTTTTGGATGGTAATACTTTGTGGGAATGTCCCCCCTTTCGCATTACGCGACAAAATCACACCACTCCAATAGCCTTTGTTTTCAATGGAGTGCCACAACTCGCGATAGTACTCATCATCATGGTTGGAAGAGTTGAATATGTTGGTTTTCAATCCGACAATCTCATTCCTCAAATAGCCTGT
Organism: Vibrio sp.; assembly: GCF_984391705.1. Lineage (NCBI taxonomy): Bacteria > Pseudomonadati > Pseudomonadota > Gammaproteobacteria > Vibrionales > Vibrionaceae > Vibrio > Vibrio sp. The sequence continues at coordinate 22,560 of NZ_CFHWOM010000026.1, forward strand.
CATTTCCTCAAAATATCGATTGCAAGCCATAATCCGAGTTTCAGAATCGGTGACTAAAACGCCATGATGTGAGTTTTCAAAAACTGAATAGAAGATTTCTGCCGCTTCATGAGCACTAGGTACAATAAAGCAAGGTGAAAGAGTGCCTTTTAAATGCATTTCGTCCACTCGGTAAATAGCGAGTTCTACATAGACAAAAAGATGCTGAGGAGTTAACAAAGTACATTGCAGAAAACGGTCTTCACCATCACGCAGAACTTGTTGAAAAGAGTGCTTAATTGTTTCTCTTTGCTGAAGAGGGACCAGTTGAATCAATTTCTTTATCGAGATGTTGTCCAGAACGTCCCCAAATAGGAGCTTTTTCCCTTCTTCATCACACGAGAAGATGCCTCGGCCAAGATTCATTTCCCAGTCGTAAACAACATGCATAGGCTGTTCAAATAGCGCTGCATCACCTGACTGATTGCGCTTTTCTTCGATATCATCCATAAGATACCAAACCAGTTTAATAATTATATTAACGACAAATCTATCCTATTTAGATCAATCAGGACATGAGTTCTTCAACAAATCCGCCAAATAGTCGATAAAACTTGTACATATGATTAAGCATACGATATTAAACAAGCCTGGGATTAAATCCGCCTATATTCTATGGATATGTTGGGCTAGATAGATACGCGCCAAGCCGCTATAATTCGCGCTCCCTGGATCCGAGAGCAAAATATGTACAGCGAAAACACACCTATTCACGAGCAAAAGAAATATTGGGCAGAGTGCTTTGGTACCGCTCCCTTTCTTCCTACTAGCCGAAAAGAGATGGATGCTCTCGGATGGGATAGCTGTGACATTATTATTGTAACCGGTGACGCGTATGTCGATCATCCAAGCTTTGGTATGGCCATCATTGGTCGCTTACTTGAAGCGCAAGGTTTCCGCGTAGGGATCATTGCTCAACCAGAATGGAGCAATAAAGATGCTTTCATGGCGTTAGGTAAACCGAACTTTTTCTTTGGAATTACCGCCGGTAACATGGACTCCATGATTAACCGCTACACAGCAGATAGAAAACTGCGTCATGATGATGCCTACACGCCAAACAACGAAGGTGGCAAACGCCCTGACCGCGCAACTTTAGTTTATTCTCAACGTTGTCGCGAAGCATACAAAGGCGTGCCAATTGTTCTCGGTGGTATCGAAGCAAGTTTACGTCGTCTGGCGCACTACGATTATTGGTCAGATAAAGTACGACGCTCAGTGCTGTTCGACGCAAAAGCAGATATCTTGTTATTCGGTAACGCTGAACGTGCGCTTGTTGAAGTTGCTCACCGTCTTGCTGATGGCGAAGAGATCTCTACATTAACCAATATACGTGGTACAGCAGTAAACCTTCCTGCCGCTCCAGAAGGCTACAATGTGATTGATTCATCACGAATCGAGAAACCACGTAAAGAAGCGTTCATCCCGCCCAATCCATATGCGGTTGAAGAGCAATGCGATACCAAAGCTAAGCAACAAGAACCTGAAGCAAAGCCGATCACAATTCGCCCATCTCGTCACGATGCCGCGACAACTGCGGTACGTATTCCGCCGTTTGAAAAGCTCAATAACGACAGAATCCTATACGCTCATGCGAGTCGAATCATGCACTTAGAGACAAACCCTTATTCTGGGCGTGCATTGATTCAACGTCATGGTGATCGTGAGCTTTGGGTAAACCAAGCCCCAATTCCGCTTTCAACGGAAGAGATGGATTACGTATTCGGCTTATCGTACGCTCGCGTACCTCATCCTATGTATGGTAAAGCGAAAATCCCGGCTTACGACATGATCAAAACGTCGGTTAACATCATGCGGGGCTGTTTTGGTGGCTGTTCGTTCTGCTCTATTACTGAGCACGAAGGTCGTATCATTCAAAACCGTTCTCAAGAGTCTATCCTCAACGAGTTGGAAGAAATCCGCGATAAAGTACCCGGCTTTACAGGCACAATTTCTGATCTTGGCGGCCCAACCGCTAACATGTACCGTTTAGGCTGTAGCGATCCGAAAGCCGAAGCGAACTGCCGTCGCCCATCGTGTGTCTTCCCTGGTATTTGTAACAAACTGAATACCGACCACAAACACACCATTGATCTTTACCGTGCCGCGCGTAAAGTGAAAGGTGTGAAGAAAGTAATGATTGCTTCTGGCGTTCGTTACGACCTTGCTATTGAGTCTCCAGAATACGTGAAAGAGCTTGTCACTCATCACGTGGGCGGATACTTAAAGATCGCTCCCGAACATACCGAAAAAGGCCCTCTGGATCTAATGATGAAACCAGGCATGGGGACTTACGATCGGTTTAAAGAGATGTTTGAGAAGTACAGTGAAGAAGCAGGTAAGAAGCAGTACTTAATTCCTTACTTTATCTCAGCGCACCCAGGTACCGAAGACGAAGACATGCTCAACCTTGCATTGTGGTTGAAGAAAAACAACTTTGAGTGTGACCAAGTACAGAACTTCTACCCATCGCCAATGTGTAACGCAACGTCGATGTACTATTCAGAGACAAACCCGCTTAAACGTGTGAAATACAAGAAGCGTGAGGAAGTGCCTGTCGCGAAAGGAGAGCGCCAACGTCGACTGCATAAAGCGCTGCTGCGTTACCATGATCCAGCTAACTGGCCAATGATCCGTGAAGCCCTGATTAATATGGGTAAAAAGCACTTGATCGGAGATAAACCTGGTTGTTTGATCCCAGCTGAAGACCTTGATGCGAAAACGCCTGCCCAGCGCCGTAAATCAGGCCGTCATGGTTCACAGCGTTTTGCAACTAAGCATACAAAGAGCCAACCTGGCTTCGAAAAAATGCACGGTGGTAATCGCGGTGAGGCCAAAGGATCTGGCAAATCAAACTCAAGAAACGGGAAGCCTCAAGGGGGACGCCCAAATAACTCTGGCCCAGCTTCGAAATCGCAAAATAGCCGTGGTGGCAAACCAACAGGAGCAGGCAAAGCTGGAAACAACGGTAAGCCTAGCGGAAACCGTAAGCCTAAACACCGTTAACATCAGTAAAAATCGCAGCTTCGGCTGCGATTTTTATTAAGTGAGATAGCTACAATGACGTATCCATACGCTTTGATTTAATAGAGTCAAGTAGGTGCTCTTCTTGCCAATGGGAGAAACGAGCACGCTTTAACGCCCTACGAGTCAGCTCCATCCCTTTAACTAACTGTTTGTTTTCCGCCTCAAGGTGCTTACTTTCAGACAGTGAATGCGACATTTCGTTCTGCATTAACGTCATCCCTTTAAGCGCAAGCTTAATATCTTTCGGTGCCCTATCGGGGATCTTGTCCAACACAGCACGACATTTCTGTAAACGTACTAATGCACTCGACACGTCAGCGAGTGTTTGATGAGAGTGCTGCTGCACAGACCGGATTTGTTGTTCTAATTCTGGGAGAATGGAATCTGTCAACGATGTCGTAACACGTTGTAGTGTGTCATTTGCGTCCTTTTCAGCTGTTCTCATCGCCATACCGACAAGACCACAAATTAGGACCGTACTAACTAGAGTAGGTAAGGTAAAACCTAACAGTAAGATTTGAATGCCCGAAACAGCTGCACAAAGCGCCATCAAATTTCGCTGATGAATAGTCACAATTAACCAGAACATTAGTGATAACTTAGTTAATAGCTTAGTCTATTTGTACCCGTTTCGTCGGCGATAACAAACAAAAAAGGCCTAACTAAATAGCTAGGCCTTCAATAAAGAACGCACCTTGATTAAGCGTTGTTCTCTTCGAATTCTTTCATAAATTCAACCAACGCTTGTACGCCTTGCAAAGACATCGCGTTATAGATCGACGCTCGCATTCCTCCTACCGCTCTGTGACCTTTCAAAGATACCAAGCCCTTCTCTTTCGCTTGCTCTAAGAAAAGGCCATCGAGTTCTGGCTTAGCAAGTTGGAAAGGCACATTCATACGAGAACGGTTATCAGGGTGTACTTCATTGCGGTAGAAATCCGAACTGTCTATTGCGTTGTACAATAGAGTCGCTTTCTCTTGGTTGATTCGTTCCATCGCAGCAACGCCACCTTGCGCTTTCAACCATTTGAAAACTAAGCCTGATAGATACCAAGCAAATGTTGGTGGCGTATTGAACATTGAGTCTTTCTCTGCCAAGGTTTTGTAGCTAATAAAACTTGGAAGAAGTTCATGGGCCAAATCAAGTAAGTCATCGCGTACGATAGCAATACAAATCCCCGCAGGGCCAATGTTCTTCTGCGCACCAGCGTAAATAACACCATACTTAGAGACATCAATTTGGCGAGACAAAATGTTTGATGACATGTCCGCTACAATTGGCTTATCGGTAACAGGAAGCTCGCTGATTTCAACACCATCAATGGTTTCATTCGGACAAAAATGAACGTACGCCGACTCAGAGTCAATTACCCACTCGCTCGCACTTCGCACCGCTGTCTTGCCGTCTTTAGTGGCTTTCGCGTCAAATACGTCAACATCACAATACTTACGCGCTTCGTCGATAGCACTCTCAGCCCAATAGCCAGCATCAATATAAGTCGCTTTTTTAGCTTGCCCAAGTAGGTTTAGAGGTACGGCGGCAAACTGCGCTCGCGCGCCGCCTTGGCAGAATAGGACTTTGTAGTTATCCGGAATATTGAGTAGATCGCGCAAATCTTGCTCTGAATCTTCAGCAACCTTAATAAACTCTTTACTGCGGTGACTTATTTCCATCACTGAAGTTCCAAGTTCATTCCAATCAATAAATTCGGCTTGCGCTTGCTCCATCACTGCTTTAGGCAAACCTGCAGGGCCCGCGCTAAAGTTATATACATTATCCATTCTGACTTTCCTTGCTCGTGCTTTATCTAAAACTAACTCGATTAATACCACGTTTTTTCTACGATAAAAAGTAAGAAAAGAGGTCTTAAGACCTCTTTTCTAAATAAACGCAGAAAAACAAAACTTATGGTTGCATCATTGCTGGTAGAAGCAACGCCATGAGAGGCACTTCCTGACCACTAGGGAAAATCAAATTACCATCTTTTAGCTCAGCTTGAATTTGGTAACCTTTCTCCGTTTGCTCGACAAACTCCATAACGATCGCTTCATCTACCCCTTGTTTGATAAAGGGGTATTGTTCAACAAGGTCATTGGAGAAAAATGTATCTAAGTTACCTGTAAGAGACGGTAAGATCATCGCTGGGTTCTGAGTGACATTATCTGTTCCCTGCGGAACCGTAATCTTCCACTTACTTTCAAATTCGCCTTTCTCACCAAGCGTTAACGCCATCTTGTTCATGGACAGATAAAAACCTTTGGCAAAAAGAGTCTCTACATATGGAATCGCAGTTTGAATATCTTCCGCGGTCAAAATAGGATTACTCTGATACAGCTCCAGAAGGCGCTCAAACGAGTTGCTGTCCAGATCGCCTAGCTCAAGATCAAGCGACAGTTTGTCAACTTTACCTTCTGCGGTGACTAAGTCCTCGACACCCACTACATGCTGGCTACTTACACGCTGAGAAGCTTCTTCAACAGAGGATGAAAAATCGTATTGGGCATTTTTCATGCCGAATAGCTCGATTTGGGCAGAATCAGCGACTGACATATCGCCAACGCTGATTTGCTGCTCTCCCAACCAAAAACCATTTTGTTTTCGGCCTTGACCATTGCCCTTAACATCAGCAATCAGCAGCTTCTCGCCCGAATTAAAGTCCACCTCAATGGATGGGATGCTCAAGTCGTAGGTAATTTCACCTAGCACTGTCGCGTGACCTGTAAGCCGTGACGGAGTTATTGAAACCATTGCACCATCATTTCCTTCGGTCGCTTGATGCCATGAGTCCAGCGCTAACGTGAAGTCTGTATTACCGTTTAACTGCGTAACCGTGTCGAGAGTTATGGGTAACTCATCCATATTATCTAAAACAGAATGCGCTTTTAGGCTAAGTAAGCCATGGGAAATGTGGCTATTAACGACAAACTGATTCGGTAAGCCATCAATCGCAAGTTGTTCAATCAACTCAGGGTCGTTCACCGTGTAGCGAGTCTGAACCTCTGATGATAAATAACCTCGTTCATAACTGACAATTTCTGCCGTTACCGAGCTAGTGTTGAGCTGGTCAACACCATCTGAAATCACGTTTTGGCCAATCTGACCAACGGCAAGCGGCCAACATAATGCTAGAGAAATAGCGCCGCCAATCGCGCCATATTTTTTAAGCTGATGCATGTTATCTTCTTTATAATGGGTTTTATTCAGTGTACACCAAAAAACATTGAGATAAATCAGAGTATTGGCATATAGAGCAAATGAACGAACAATCTAATACCTAGCTCTCAATAACTTTTCTAAGAGCCTGTTAGAGTGAATTCATGTACATATAACATTAGTGGCGAAGTGTGAATCAATTTGCTGTCCTGTGCCTTGACAATAATCCCGTTAGTGTAGAACAACTGCGCCGTGAACTTAGCCCTTTTGCTACTCGCTTTGACCTCCATACAGCGGATACCATCGAAGATGCTAATGCTGCGCTGGATTATTGTTTCGAACAGAAACAGACTGTCGCCTTGGTTATTGCGAGTCACCACGAAAACTTCAATGGCGCTGATTTTCTCATTCAACTCGATAAGATGAGCCACACCCAAGAGGCGCGCAAGATCCTAATTAGTTGTGGGCAAGATATTCAAGCCATTTTGTCCGCGGTTAATGATGGTCGTTTGGATCATTGTTTAACTAAGCCTTTACAGGACAACCTTGTCAGGAAAACAGTCCAAAAAGAACTGACTACCTTTATTTTAGAAAACGATGCCGACAACCTCTTAGCCTATAGTCAGATCCTTGACCACCAGCGTCTATTGCGCGCTCATATTGATAACAAGATGCGCTCCTATAGAGAGGGTTTTATCAGCGAGCACCATCGCCTGTCTGATAGTGAACTCGCCCAACAAGTTACAGACGCTTTATTAACATTTTTCGCAGAGAAAGATGAGAACCATGCTTGCCGCGCTTATTCTGCTGAGCACCTATTGACTCGCGAAGGAGAGGAAAACCGCTACCTCTGGTTTATCACCAAAGGTGAAGTCGCCCTATATAAGAGAGACGATATAGGCATGCAAAGAGAGGTAGTGAGACATACTCAAGGAAACATTGTTGGGGGGATGTCTTTTGTTACTGGGGAACCGTCGTTTTCAACGGCGATTACCTTAAAACCTACAGAAGTGATTAAGCTAGAGCGAGAAGTGTTCGCTGAAGTGATGCATTCTAACACGGAGCTACTACCGCTCTTTACCAACCTATTACTGCGTCATTTTAACCGTCGTTTGCAACGAAGCATTACGACCAAGCTAGAGCTGCAAAAAACCTTGGAATCACTGGAAACAGCTCAGAAGCAACTCATCGAAAGAGAAAAAATGGCGATGCTAGGCCAACTTATAGCCGGTGTCGCACACGAACTCAACAACCCTGTCGCGGCCATTCTCAGAGGAACCGAAACACTCACGAATAAGATACAGACTTTAGTCTCTTCTCCTACAAAAGACGACAACCGCCAAAACTTAGAGGTATTAACTCGAGCATTAACATCTACACCCCGCTCTACTGCCGAGGAGCGAGATCAAGTCAAACAAGTCGATGCGCAGATTCACCAACGCAGAGTCGCAAAAAAATTAGTGAAACTGAACCTCTCTACCGACCAAGATTGGCTTACAAAAGCTAAACAAGGAGACGCTAACTTACTACAAGAGCTAGAAGAGTTAGAAAATTACCATCTTGCTGGCGCTACGCTAAGGTCTATAAACGTCTGCGCGCTTAGAATCGCTGATATGGTAAAAAGTCTTAAAGGTTATGCACGCTCAGATGACGAAAGGTTTCTTAATGCTGATATACATGAAGGTATCGAAGACACACTCGTGATCTTCGAAAGCAAACTGAAGGTACATAAAGTAGAAAAGAACTACTGTTCCACTGAATCTGTTTACTGTTTACCGATCGCGCTCCAGCAAGTGTGGACCAATCTTATTTCCAATGCCATTGATGCTTTCCCACAACGCGGTCAACTGACGATCACCACTGAATTGAAGCAACGTGACAGACGACAATGGTTTGTAGTTAGCTTCAAAGATAACGGCCACGGCATTCCTGTAGAACTACAGCAGCAAATTTTCGAGCTTAATTTTACTACTAAGAAAGAAGGCAATTTTGGCCTAGGCATTGGTCTTTCTGTCTGCCAACAAATAGTGAGACAGCATGGCGGATTCATTACCGTAGAATCTCAACAAGACCAATTCACAACATTGTCAGTGTGGCTGCCGTTTGCCCAGTCTAACGAATAACGAGGAACCAAACATGAACAAATATCTAATCTTATGTGTCGACGATGAACGAGAAGTACTCGATAGCGTTGTTCAAGATTTGGATGACTTCGAAGAGCATTTTTCGTTAGAAGCGGCAGAATCTGTCCAAGAGGCAAAGCAGATCATTGAGGAAGCCGAACAGGACGGCACTAAATTGGCGCTTATTCTCTGCGACCACATTATGCCGGAACAAACAGGTATTAGTTTTCTCATTGAGCTTAGCCAGAGTGAGACGACTAAAGCTACTCGAAAACTTCTCCTGACGGGCCAGGCTGGGCTAGAAGATACCGTTGAAGCAATCAACAATTCTAGCCTCCACTTTTACATCGCTAAGCCCTGGAGAGGCGAGGAGTTACGGAAAGTAATCACGGAACAACTCACTCTGTTTATGATTGATAATGAACCTGAATTAATGCCTTGGGCATCTGTACTTAACACAGAGAAAATTTTTGAAGCTATGGCGAAAAATCGTTTAAATTACGGTGAGTAAGTAAGCACTTTTGGCATATTGCTTGCAATAGCTCCAATAACACGACAAAACAATGACATTTTTATAGTGGCGATCGCCGGGATGCATTATGATGTCGATTTATCGTCATGGCGCGTCGTCGCTTAAGACCAAGGAAATTAACAAGATAAAGGTTTATCGTCCTTATGCGTAAAACAATCTTAGCAGCAGCATTAGTGCTAGCATCTGGTCAATCTTTTGCACAAGTTGATCCAAACAGCCCAACAGTAATGAGTAACTTTAGCTACGACTACGTTGAAGCGCGTATCGGTGCTAGTCCAGTGACGTTTGGTGCTGCAATGAGCAAAACCGTTCACCCTAACGCGCACGTGATTGGCCGTATAGACTCTGAATTCGAAGGTGACTTTGACGCTGGCGCTGGCTTCGGTTTCCACGCCCCAATCAATAACTGGGCTGACTTTACTGGTGAGATGCTTTTCCGTCTTGTCGACACCGAAGATTCAAGTGGCACAGACACAGGTCTTGAGCTAAACCTAGGTGTTCGTCAGTGGCTTGGTCCACAGTTGGAAGTTGGTGGCAAGGTTGGTTACACCTCTATCGACAGTGAAGAAGATTGGATTGGTTCTGCTTACGCTCGATTCCACTCTACAGAACTTTTCTCTATTGGCGGTGAAGCGCGTATTAACGATACGTACGGTGATCAGCTAATGTTCACTACACGCTTTAAGTTCTAAGCAAAGTACTGAATATAGAAATACAAAAAAACCGAGGTTTCCCTCGGTTTTTTATTATTTAATATTTGGATAACGTCTCTGTTGCAAATGTGTGAACAGCGCCTCTAGGACGTTATCACATTACTATTGGCATCCAGCAAGTAGCTGGCGCTTACGCGGCTCTTGAATCAATTTCCAGTGAATACCTTCAATCGCTCCAGCGAATTTCCATAGCAATTTGACATCGACATCATTGCCATAAGCCTGCTGAACCTTAGAAAATACTGCCGGAGCACCCAACTCCATAAAGGTTTCAACGTCATCGATACCAGCTTTCTTGACCATGCGCTCCAAAGTGAGCTGCATGTTCGGCAAATCACGCAAGCGTCGATTCGCTGCTGAACGCTTGAACTGTCTCTCAGATACAGAAAACTCTATCGACTGATGAACCAGTTCATCGAGACGCTCGCTGCGCTCTTCAAACAACACTGTAATATCATAATAATTTACAGTAGCTGTGGTTTGTTTTTTTACGTGGCGGTACTTTTCACAACCAAGCGTCGAAAACTCTTTATCCAATTGGTCCCCACCACGAATAAAGATTTTGTCTGCACTTAGCAAAGCGAACATGGCATCTTCCCTGAACAATCCTGTTCCACCAAACATCGAACGCTTTTGAAACGTACCAAACTTGTTTACGTACTGAATAAAATGTTGCTCTGTCATATCCATTGATCCTTCAAATATCGAAACCCCGATTATTTATGATCACCAGATAGCAGCAGTTATAAGCGAAAAACCTGACGGCTAAACTATAGAATTAATAGTATTGTTTGTTTAACCTCAGTAAGTATTCAAATGATAGTTAACGAAACGAAATAAGTCTGTGCATAGGTCACATCGATTGAACTTAAATAAGATTTTAATGAGAAGTCAATCACGCCCAGCTCATTAACCATACAAATAAAATGGTTAATGCATACTAAAAAATCATTACGAAAAATATCAATATTAGAAAGCAATTGTTTGCTTAAATACGTCAAGAAACGTTACACTGTAAAAGTTAAATTCACTCTCTATTATTGTATGAATCATCTAGCGTTTTACTGGCTTCCACAGAATAAAGATCTATTGATTAAAGGCATCGAGTCAGAGTTTTCTCAGCTGATTGAACATTCGATTGCTAGCAAAAAGATCTCTCTACCCCCAATACCTGACGTAGTTCTAAAGATTCAACGTTTGTGTACTCAAGATACTACGACGGTTGCAGATGTCGCTGACTCATTACTTGAAGACCCAGGTCTAGCTGCAATTGTTATACGAGTCGCTAACTCGGTCATTTTCAATCGTCGAAATATCACGTGCACGGATTTGGTCACTGCCGTTTCCCGTTTGGGTATTCTTCGTGTCCGAGATATCGTTACCGCTCAAGCAATCGAACAACTTAAACACTCGGTTAATCTAAGTGGTTCGTGTAATAAGATTCTTGTTCAAAGTGCTATGAATTCGAGAGAACTTGCAGCAACTATGGTGTTAGTCGCTAGAGGATTCCGTGAGAGCGGCTCTCGCTCTTATGCTCACTTAGAATCAGATAAAGCACTACTGACAGGCCTGTTAGCCGATATCGGCTTGTTCTGTATTGTTAATGAATATCACCACTACTTAGAGAATGGCAATTACCTAAACGAAGATATCGCTTTTCAGATCTTTGATAACCAATGCTCGAACGCAAGCAAGCTGGTACTAGAGAGTTGGGGGTTCGATGAAGACTTCTTGGAAGTGGCATCCAATCACGCCATCAAAGCATCAGAAAAAGCTGTCAGCTATTTAGACCTTGCTAGAATCGCTAATCACATCCTAATGTTCCGTCGTCAAGACGAAAACATAGACGAACATACGGTAGAATTTGATGTTACAGGTGCAGATATACTGTACAAACTCAGTAATTTAAGTGATATTGAGTTCAACGCGCAAATAGACGAGCTAATCAGCGCGAGTGGATTGTAATACACAGGAAGTATCATGTTCTCAGGGATGTTGTTTATCTTTGCCCCACTTGTCGTGGGGTATTTAATATCAGTTTCAAAAAAGTCACTTCTCGACACTATTAACGCAACAACGTCTAACCTTATTTACGTCATTTTGGCGCTGATGGGTTTAAGCTTAGCTGCGCTTGATAATCTAGGCCAAAACCTACAAGTTATTTTGAAGTATACCGCTGTTTTCTTCACTTGCTTGAGCTTGGCGAATCTCGCTGTTCTACCGTTAGTTGATAAACTACTTCCAATCAAAACAGATACCGCGAATAACAAGCTACCTTTATCGAGCATGGCCATGGAATCCATGAAGCTCATCCTGGTAGTCGGTGGTGGTTTGCTCATTGGTTTAGCCGTCCCGTTTGATTTAAGTTGGGTCGATACTGCTAGCGAATGGATTCTGTTCTTACTGCTCTTCTTCATAGGTATCCAGTTACGAAACAGCGGTTTGACTCTACGTCAAATACTGCTCAATAAACATGGAATGATTATCGCGCTACTCATAATTGCAAGTTCGATGCTCGGCGGGGTTATCGCCTCCCAAATCCTAGATATTGATCTGTTTAAAGCACTGGCTATGTCTTCTGGTTTCGGTTGGTATTCCCTTGCTGGGATTCTAATGGGCGATGCTTTCGGTCCAATTTATGGAGGAGCGTCTTTCATGATTGAACTACTAAGAGAGTTGATTGCTCTGGTCCTCATCCCATTATTTATTAGAACAAAGCCTTGTACTGCTATCGGCTATGCTGGGGCGACGGCAATGGACTTTACTCTGCCGGTCATACAAACCACTGGTGGCGTGCGTTGTGTGCCTATCGCTATTGTAAGCGGCTTTATCTTGAGTCTACTTGTGCCGGTAATGATGTTGTTCTTTGTCTCTCTTGCAAGCTAGATCGCAGGATTTGAGTTAAAAATTCACTATATTAACCGCGATGCCCTTGGTTACTTTAGTAACTACTAAATTAAAGTCAGCTACTCAAATGCCAGATAATGGCAAGATAGAAATAGAAAATAACTATTATTCAAAAGGAATCATTATGAAACGCCTGATCGTTGCGCTGCTATTAAGTGCCTCTTCATCTATGGCTTTTGCAGCGGACAACGCTTGCTTATCCAAGAAATACGACGCTTATATCGATGCATCCCTGCATTGGTATGAAGATCTAGCAAAACTGACTGCTGAACAATATCCCGATTTAAAAGAAGTTTCGGACTGGTTTTTAAATGGTCGAGTTAACCACTTTGAGCTCAATCGCGCAGCTGTTAGATATTATCTCGAGAATGATGCTACAAAAGTGGCTTCGGGCCAGCCAGTTGAAGCATGGTTACAGTTAGAGCAAAAAGACATTAAAGTGCTCGCTTCTCGTAGCGACGAACTTGGCCAGTTAGCTCAAGTCACGTTCAATGACCGCCAATCAAAGCCACATGAGAAAAATTACGAGTTACGCTCTGCATTCGCTGATCTGCTAAGCCACCCTACAAAGATTGATTCCGCACTACAACGCTATAATAAAGCGATCAAAGAGTTAGAGTCGATTAACTGCAAATAACTTATTGCCGAAATTTCGCACAAATCGCGACCAATTTGGCGTAGTTAAAACTAAGTTTGACTAATTTAAGACGGGACTTTGTTCCCGTTTTCGTTTAGATTGTCCCGCTTGCAACAAAAAAGATTAGAGCAATGTAGCTGTATGGTATCTGAACACAAAACGGCTGATGTGAGCTTCGAGAGCCTACTCCGAATCTTCACAGTACCTGAAGGGCCAGACTCAACGCTAACCAAAATTGACGAAGAGTTATCGCGTAACTTAAATAAGTTTCTTCGAGAGCATATCGTCGCCGAAGAAAAGCCTCTGAGAGAAATCGAAAAAGACTTCTCCAATGCTGCGATCCCTGAACAACCTGAGTTTGTCTCAGACCATACCCAGCACCTGCTTGATACCCTTGTATCACACTCTGTTCATACGTCTGCACCAAGCTTTATTGGCCATATGACGTCAGCTCTGCCTTATTTCTTAATGCCGCTATCAAAAATTATGATAGCCCTGAACCAAAACTTGGTAAAAATAGAGACGTCTAAGGCATTCACTCCTCTTGAGCGCCAAGTACTTGGCATGCTTCATCGACTCATCTATCAGCGTGATGATGGCTTCTATCAAAAGTGGATGCACAGTGCGAACCACTCTCTGGGTGCCTTCTGTTCTGGTGGCACTATCGCCAACATTACCGCGCTTTGGGTAGCACGAAATAACGCTTTGAGAGCACAAGGTGACTTTAAAGGTGTCGAGAAAGCAGGACTGTTTAAGGCGATGAAACACTATGGCTATGAAGGATTAGCTGTATTAGTTTCTGAACGCGGCCACTATTCTCTTAAAAAAGCCGCTGACGTATTGGGAATTGGCCAAGAAGGTCTTGTTGCGGTTAAAACCGATAGTAATAACCGCATCGTACCTCAAGCTCTAAGAGATAAAATTGCAGAGCTTAAAGCTCAAAATATCAAACCTTTTGCTGTCATTGGTGTTGCTGGCACCACAGAAACAGGCAGCATTGACCCACTGCGTGAAATTGCTGAAATTTGTGCAGATCAAGACTGCCACTTTCATATTGATGCTGCATGGGGGGGAGCAACGTTAATGTCTAATAACTATCGCCAGTTATTAGATGGTGTTGAGCTCGCGGACTCTGTCACGATTGATGCACACAAACAGTTGTACATCCCAATGGGTGCAGGAATGGTGCTGTTCAAAAACCCCGACGCGATGAAGTCTATCGAGCACCACGCTCAATATATTCTGCGCAAGGGCTCTAAAGATTTAGGTAGCCATACGCTAGAAGGTTCTCGCTCAGGCATGGCAATGCTGGTCTATGCGGCTATGCACATCATTAGTCGACCTGGTTACGAACTTTTAATTGATCAAAGCATCGAAAAAGCAAAATACTTTGCTTCGCTTATCAAGCAGCAGCCTGACTTCGAACTGGTATCTGAACCTGAGTTGTGTCTACTGACTTACCGTTACGTCCCAGAACACGTTCGCCAAGCTCTCGAGCAAGCCGATGCAACCCAAAAGGCCGAACTAAATGAGCTTCTCAATGAGTTAACTAAATTTATTCAGAAGCGCCAACGTGAAACGGGTAAATCATTCGTATCCAGAACCAGATTGAACCCTAGTCAATGGGACCGATTAAACACCATCGTTTTCCGTGTGGTGCTTGCGAACCCGTTAACAGGTCGAGACATACTCAGTTCAGTACTGGAAGAGCAAAGAGAAATTGCCAAAACAGCACCTAAGTTGATGTCGAAAATTGAATCTATCGTTGAAAATATCAACGCAGAATGAAAGTTTCTTTCTTAAATCTTGTAATTTGACCAACAAGAATAGCTAAACAAGCTATGAAACCAGAGCCTCATTAATTCATTTGTGTAGTTTTCACAAAATTTAGTTTGAGGCTTGTCATATTATCACCAATTTAAGCGGATAAATGTTACTGTAAACCTATGGCTTAGGTTTATACTGGCTTCATGGCGCTAGATAGTGAGTACCTATTAGGGAACAGTTTGTTTCCTCTCGACAAAGCTCGATTGGTATATCTGGCGAGTTGTTCTCTTACCCTCGTGAACACTATGAACACATTAGAAAAAATTCAGAAAAATCTAGAGAATTTCAGCAAGTCAGAGCGCAAAGTGGCAGAAGTAATTATGGCCTCACCTCAGACTGCGATTCACTCTAGTATTGCTACGCTGGCAAAAATGGCAGACGTTAGTGAGCCGACTGTTAATCGCTTCTGTCGACGTTTAGACACAAAAGGATTCCCAGACTTTAAGCTTCACTTGGCGCAAAGTTTGGCTAATGGTACTCCTTATGTAAACCGAAACGTAGAAGAAGACGACGGCCCAGATGCCTACACCCATAAGATTTTCGAATCCACAATGGCGTGTTTAGATGTCGCTAAAAACAGCCTCGACTCGATGCAGATTAACCGTGCCGTTGATCTACTGACTCAAGCGAAGCGTATTTCGTTTTTCGGCTTAGGTGCATCGTCAGCTGTGGCAAAAGACGCGCAAAACAAATTTATTCGCTTCAATATTCCAATTACTTGTTTCGAAGATATCGTGATGCAACGCATGAGCTGCATCAACTGTACCGACAACGATGTGATTGTTTTGGTTTCTCATACTGGACGAACAAAGAGTTTGGTTGAAATCGCGAACCTTGCTCGCGAGAATGGTGCAACAGTCATTGCGATTACTGCGAAGGACTCGCCGCTTGATAAAGCAAGCTCTCTGTCCATTTCTCTTGATGTACCAGAAGATACTGACGTTTACATGCCTATGGCGAGTCGCGTAGTACAAATGACGGTCATTGATGTGTTAGCAACAGGCTTTACATTACGACGTGGAACTGGTTTTAGAGAAAACTTAAAACGTGTGAAAGATGCGCTAAAAGACTCTCGATACGACAAGCTATCTCAATTCTAAAAAAGGAGCCTAACGGCTCCTTTTTTATTGCGTCTTAGATATCTTATTCACTTCAAGCGGAGCACTACTATGTAATAAAGTAGTCTGCGACATCACTGCATCTTCCTGTTTGTGTTCACATTCGCCGTTACACTCACAGACTTGTTCAAGAATACAGATCAAACGTTCCCTCGTTAACGGTATCGGATTGCCTTTAATCGCTATCGACTTTAGAGCATCTTCCGCTACCAATTCAAAAGAGGTGGCGCATACGCCAAATTGACTGAGCTGGGGTAAGTTAAGCTTGGACAACGCCCAACTCACCCAAGTAATACTTTGCTCTATGGTCGTTTCTTCGCGTTCCATTAATATTTGAGCCATTTTTTTGTATCGGCTCAACAAGTCACTTCGCCCAAGTTTCCGAGCAACTTTAATATTTTCTGCCATTACATGCGGTGCTAATCGAGCAGTAATAATACTGTGAGGCGCATTGAGTTTGCCTCCTAATGCGGAAGCGAGCCCGTGGGCTGCCCCTAGCTTAGCATTGGTAATGGCCATCCCCCCAAGCATTGAAGCAAATGACAGATCAGCTCTGGCTCGATAGTCATCTTCTAAACAACCTGCTAATAGTGAGCGACTCAGTCTGCGAAGTCCTTCTTCACATATCATGTCCGTTAGGGGATTTGGATCGCCGCACACATAAGCTTCCATCAGATGAGTGAACGTATCCATTGCTCCCCGCCCTGATGTATATATGTCTGTACCGTAGGTTAATGTTGGGTCAACGATCGCTACGTCAGCAAGCATATCTGGGCTTCGCAAACTAACTTTCACTTGATCTTGCCCTGAACGAAGAACTGCATTTTTCGTCACTTCTGAGCCCGTACTCGCAGTCGTAGGAATAGCAATAAAAGGCAAAGGCTTGGACTTTAAGGGGACGTTTCGTCCGACAACCTCGACGTAGTCATAAACATCCCCTTGATTAGGAATGATGGCAGCCAATGCCTTACCCATATCAACAACGCTACCTCCGCCAATAGCAACAACCATATCCGGTTTGAACTTTCGCCCTACCAATGCCGTTTCTTCGACCATAGTAATGTTAGGCTCACCTGAAATCGCCACGTGCTGGTAGCGCATCCCTTGCGAGTTTAAATAGTGGATAATTGGCTTCGCACGCTCAATACTTTGACCGGAAACAAGCATCACACTGTACCCAAATTGATTGAGGACAGAGAGAGAAGAATGAAGCGCTCCTTCGCCGAAGATGATTCGGGTTGAGGTCATAAACTGAAACATAACCAGCACACTCCTTGGACTAACTTAATCTGTAATTAGCATGCCTGTGTCGTTAGCAAATTAAATTGAACTAGTGCACCTTGCACGAAATAGCCATACAAAAAATACCGTTTTATCGACTTAATTCGCTTTTTATACCGATAAGTTTAGACTGCAGATCAAAATTTCATCAATAGGTTTCATCTATCGAAACAACAGGTAAATGCTTCTTTATTTCCGTCTCTGAATCGGGCATAGTTGCTGTTAACAAAATATAGGAGAAAGACATATGTTCGTAGTTATCTTTGGTCGCCCAGCTTGTCCATTCTGTGTTCGCGCAAAAGAGCACGCTGAAACACTGAAAGCAAAACGTGATGACTTCAACTACCGTTACGTTGATATTCATGCTGAAGGTATTTCAAAAGCGGATCTAGAGAAAACTGTTGGTAAACCTGTAGAGACAGTTCCACAAATCTTCATCGACCAAGACCATATTGGTGGTTGTGATGACTTCGAAGCGTATGCGAAAGAGCACCTAGGTCTTTTTGACGACAAGTAATCAATACTCAAAATGAAGCCGCTAAATGCGGCTTTTTTTATGCCTTCAACATCATAGATTTACCACTAACCCATCAAGCATTTGGCTAAGTAAACTAATGGTAAAATATAAAAATTTTCACTATTCATTTTGTAATATTGAGATACAATTCGCACACTTATCTTATCCCGGCACTAATACAAGACCTGCCCAGTGAACATTGACGTCGTACACTTGCTTGAGCAAAACCCTATCCTCCTCATTTTCGTGGTTCTCGCCATCGGCCTAGCGATTGGCAAAATTCGTTTTGGAAACCTTCAACTTGGCAATTCAATCGGTGTGTTGGTCACCGCATTGGTAATGGGCCACCTTGGTTTCACCTTTAATGCTGATGCTCTCACCATTGGATTTATGCTCTTTATCTATTGTGTTGGTATTGAGGCGGGCCCTAACTTCTTTGGCATCTTTTTTAGAGATGGCAAACACTACTTCATTTTGAGTATGGTCGTGCTCTCGACTGCGGTGTTCATTACCTACTTCGCTAGCCATTATTTGGGATTAGATTTTGGACTTTCAGCCGGTATGATGGCTGGTGCGTTGACGTCAACCCCTGTGCTAGTAGGCGCTCAAGATGCACTTAACTCGGGATTAGCAACTGTACCGCGTAATATGGATTTTTCTTTAGTGTTGGAAAATCTATCTGTTGGTTACGCCATGGCCTACTTAATTGGCCTTATCAGCATGATCATGTTTGCTAAGCTACTGCCGAAACTGCAGAAACAAAACCTATCGGATTCTGCGCAACAAATCGCGCAGGAAAGAGGGTTAGGCAGTACGGGCCAACGCAAGGTATATTTGCCGATTATTCGCGCTTATCGCGTTGGCCAAGAGCTCATCGACTGGACTGACGGAAAAAACCTGCGCGAGCTAGGTATCTATCGTCAAACCGGATGCTACATCGAGCGTATTCGCCGTAACGGTATCCTTGCCCATCCAGACGGGGATGCAATCTTACAAGAAGGTGATGAGATCGCGTTAGTTGGCTTCCCTGATAGCCACGCAAGGCTCGATCCTAGCTTTAGAAACGGTAAAGAGGTTTTTGATCGTAACCTTCTCGACTTACGAATCGCGGAAGAAGAAATCGTTGTTAAAAGCGATTCTATTGCAGGAAAGCGCCTTTCTGATCTTAACTTATCTGAATATGGCTGTTTCTTAAATCGCGTTGTGCGAGCTCAAATCGAAATGCCTATGGATTTAGACATCGTCTTAGCTAAAGGGGATGTTCTACAAGTGAGCGGTGAAAAAAGTCGTGTTCATGGACTCGCTGAAAAAATCGGTTTCATCTCCATTCACAGCCAAATGGCTGACCTATTGGCATTTTGTAGCTTCTTTATTCTTGGGATTATGTTCGGCTTAATCACGATGACATTCGGCCAAGTTTCGTTTGGATTAGGCAACGCTGTTGGCCTATTGCTATCAGGGATTACTCTGGGCTTTTTACGTGCGAACCACCCTACTTTTGGGTACGTACCTCAAGGCGCACTGAACATGGTTAAAGATCTGGGTCTGATGATTTTTATGGTCGGTATTGGTTTAAGCGCTGGTGGAAAAATGTTCGAACACCTCTCGCAAGTGGGTGTACAAGTTATAGGGTTAGCCTTCTTGGTTAGTGTTGTTCCTGTTGTTTGCGCATATTTGGTGGGTGCCTATATTCTAAGAATGAACCGTGCTCTGCTGTTTGGCGCAATCATTGGTGCTCGTACTTGTGCCCCTGCCATGGACATTGTGAATGACTACGCAAAATCAACCATTCCCGCACTAGGTTACGCGGGTACGTACGCCATAGCTAATATCTTAATGACCTTAGCTGGTACTATTTTGATTATTCTTAGTTAATTATCCATGAATAAAAAGAGGAGGCATTGCCTCCTCTTTCTGTTTCGACCTAAAGTGGCCAAATCGTTGTCCCGTCAACCGGTATCTCGGTTTGAGCAAACTCCTGCTGACAATACCCAGTGCTGCTCGACGCAAAATAGCTTAAAGGCATAGGTTGAAGGCTTTTCGCAATAACTTCAGACTTTGCCTTATCTGAGAAACTAAACCCCCACATGTTCAGATAATCACGCATATCTCGATTCGTGATAGTACTAAATGCGACCAACAACCAATCGTTATTGTTGATGGCGTTTGCCTCGTCACGGCTATAGCTTGAAAAACCGAGGTTGGTTCGGTTAGCTAACCAAACCGCTTCATCTCCTTTTAGGCGATTAAACTCCCTTTCTAATATGTGCAGTCTTCCAAGTAAGTGCCAGCCATTATCAATCACGCCTTGTTGCTGTGCCTGCATCATAATCTGGATAAAAACTCTCGCTCCCCAGCTCCATTCTGTCTTGTTTTGTGCTGCCATAAACGCGTTAGGATCCGCCTCTTGGCGGCTCTGCTGCAAGAGCTGATACTGCCCTTCAAAGTCCAAACTTTGGCATGTTGATACCTTGCCTGTATCCTTAAAATATTGTGATTTGCTGTAGTAAGAATAATAGTTAGTCGTCGAATGGCCGTCCCATCCTGCAAACCTAAAACGCCCCTTTTCCAAGCCGTGCCCCAATTCATGTAGGTCACCATGGCCTAAAGGATGGAAAGCCCAATAAGCATCGTATGGATTGCCCGAACAGCCGTAACCACACGTGGCTTGATCTGCGTTCATATGTTTGACGATATCGATGGTCTCTATCTGCCAGCCCTTGTCTTCAGCATACTGATGAATATCATCGATTCGATCAATGCCTGGGCCTTGAAAACCAGCCAAGGCATGGGGGAAATTGTGCATGTAACGTTCAGTGGCCAGCGCCATATCAGCGGGTTGAGCCCAATCTTCCGACCCCACTGATTCAATCATTTTCTCGGATTTAGAATGAACCTCAAATCCTGGGGTTATTAATTCTGCCCAGTCAAACAGATCCGCATTCAGTTTAGCGACAAAACTTTCGTTATCTTCGTTGCTACGCCAAACTGGATGAAGCGCTACCCCCTTAAAACTCAACTTTACTGGCAGGTCATTCACATCAAACTGCACCTGAATAGGGCCACCATACGATGAGGTTAAATGGATAGTTTGCCCAGGTTTAACCGTATACGCATATGAAGTCAGTAATTTTGGTCGTTTGTAACCATTGTCTGAAAACTCGTGTGTCGCCCCACTGCGCAAAGTATTCATCACGATTTTAGTAACAACTGGCGAATTATCATTGCGAGTTACGGTAAAGGTTTCTCCGGGTAAAGCATAAACACCTGCAGAACGAAAACTTCGTTTTGATTCCAGTTCAACCAAATGGGTCACGCGTTCCACTTCCTCTCCAAAAGTGCTGCGGCTAAAATTTCCCATATCCGGCTGGGATGGATTTACATCCCTGCTATTGTACTGAACATGATCGGCAAAATAAGAACGTAAGAAATCAATTCTCTCTGTCGTGTTTTTGTCCATAGGATATTGGACATCTTGTCGGTAGTGGTCTGCCAGCAAAATCAGCAATTTTTCATATTCGTAACTCGCAGAATCAAAAAGTCTATTACCTTGTTCATCTAAGTTACGTAGTTGATCTCGAATACTTTGAGCCGCAGGGTAAAACTCTAGCCCCATATTCGATTCATCTGGGCACGATTTATCATCACATAAACTTAAATCAACACTAAACGAGTCCTCTCTCAGACGTTTTAACAATGCTTGTTGTTGTTCAATATGAGGTGGTACTGAATTAAGTAGCACGTTGGGATTCCAATCTGAAACCCCCAACTTTCGCCAATAGTTATCACCAACATAATTGATATGGAAGGTGTTAAACAATGATTGACCAAGCTCTGTCATACCTCCATCCCAGTGAAGGTACAAAATAGGAATATTCAACTGCTGAGCCCGATTTACTGCTTGCTCCACCAGATCAAGTGCATCCCCCGACTGAAGATGCTGTGACAAAATCAATAAGTCAGGGTTATTTTCTACACAGTTAAGTAAAGCTGCTCCATCACACTCATTTGCTAAGTTGTAATGCACCGCATTATTGAAACGCGCATCTAGCCATTCCCGTGTCGCTATTTCATCCGGAAAATAATAAGACTGATCCATCTGTGCAATCACGACATCGGTTTGCCCTGATATCGCCCTACCATTCAGCCAAACTAATAGGTTTTCCATCCACTGCGCCATCGGGTCGTTAAGAGAGGAAGGGAACCGCTTAGCTGTCCGAAACGGGTTACTTGCTAGTACTGCATAGCGGTTTGCATTATCACCCAAGCCAGCAACCCCTATAGAAAGAGATTGGTCTGAATATCCATCTTGCATTGCCTTGTTGGTGAGTAAGATGGAATCATTGAAACCATAGGTTGGCGACAATATCGCTGCGTCATGAGTTGGGTCCCAAAACAGACCCGTCGTATCCCCATTGATGGTATTCTTTATCTGATCAAATTGTTTTTTATAGCTCTCTACCAATGCTTGGTTGTGCAAGATAAACTCGCTCGAATCTTTTACTTCAAGCGCATTGCCTGAGCGTAACGCGCGCTCTACATCTGTGATCGCTTCAGGTGAAGTGCTCTCCGCACTCCCTCCGCCGCCGCCACAGCCTATTAGCACAAGAGATAAAGTAACCGCTAATCCTTTGTATATATGCATTTTTCTCATTTTTATTATTTTTGTTTATGTATTTCTAGGGAGTGTAAAGAAGCAGTGATGCAAAGTAATCTTGAGATAGAAAACGAATGAAAAAGTTTGAAGCGCGATAACAGAACTCAAATAAGAACGGCACCCGAAGGTGCCGTTTATCATCATTAGCTTAGTGGTCTTAGGTAGGCTAAGAAGCGCTTCTCGGCATGTTTAAAGCACCATAAGATCATAAAGGTCAACGCCATATAGAACAGACCTGCCGTTAAAAATGACTCGAAAGGTGCGTAATAGCGTGAGTTCACCAAACGTGCCGCGCCTGTTAAGTCCACGATGGTGACAATACCTGCAACCGCACTACCATGCAGCATGAAGATGACTTCGTTACTGTAAGCCGGAAGTGCTCGGCGCAATGCACTTGGCAAAATAATGCGGCGATAAGTCATAAAGTTGCTCATGCCATAAGCTTTCGCTGCTTCTACCTCACCTTTTGGCAACCCGTTAATCGCTCCACGAATAATTTCAGCGGTGTACGCTGATGTATTCAATACAAACGCGACCAAAGCACAAAACCATGCGTTTTCCCAAAGCGTATCTTTAACCGGAAAAAATTGGTCCATTCCGTAGTAAATCAGATACAGCTGGATCAAAAGTGGAGTACCACGGAAAAAGTAGATAAACGCCCAGCTTGGGCCTGAAATAAAATAATTATGACTGTTTCGCGCTACACCTAGTGGTATTGCTACAAATAAACCGATCACAAGGGCCAGACACACCAACCATACTGTTGTCCAAAGGCCTTCAAGATAGATTGGTAAACTTTCAACGATCAATGAAAAGTCCATATTCTACCTCGCATGAATACTAAATTTACGTTCAACGATCTTAAGAAGACCGGTTGAGATACTGGTGAACAATAGGAAAACCATTGCGACAGCCATGTAAAATGTAAAAGGCATTTTTGTCGAGCCAGCCGCTAATGCGCTCACTCGAACCATATCTTCCAAGCCGATAATGGAAACCAGCGCTGTAGTTTTAAGTAATACCAACCAGTTGTTGCCAAAACCAGGCAGTGCATGACGTATCATTTGGGGTAATAGAATACGACGAAAAGACATGATTGGGCTCATACCGTAAGCTTTACCCGCTTCTAGCTCGCCTTTATCTACTGCCATAATTGCACCTCGGAACGTTTCTGCCATGTACGCGCCAAAGATAAAACCAATAGTCAATACGCCTGCAATGAATGGACTTACATCAATGTAATCTGGTAGGTATGACGTCCATTCATGGTTAGGATCGCTCGATGCGAACCACTCATTAAGCCATTCATTAATCGAATAGAGGCTGTTGTTCAATAAGATTTGTCCACCAAAGAAAATCAGCATCATGAGGACTAAATCGGGAATTCCACGGATGACCGTAGTGTATAAGGTCGCGATTGCTCTCGCCCATCGGTAAGGTGCCATTTTTGCAAGCGCACCAAGCATGCCCAGAACTACTGCAAGCAGTAATGAGAGTAGTGCCACTTCTATGGTCACTATGGCCCCTTTAAATATAGAGGCTTCGTATCCTTGTAGATCTAGCATAGGTGAGTTCCTGATCCCTAGACTTAAATATAACTTGGCCGCTGATTACCTCTAGGAACATATCAGCGGCCTTATTATCGAGTTTACTGACCGTAAACGTCGTAGTTGAAGTATTTCGCAGCGATTTCTTGGTAAACACCTTTCTCACGTAGAGATAGAATCGCTGCATCAAGCTTCTTAGTTAGGTCTTTGTCTTGCTTGCGAACCGCAATACCAAAACCGTCACCGAACCACTTAGGATCTGTTAGTGATGGACCAACAAACTCGTATGCTTCGCCACCAGCCTTATTCAACACACCTTCTTCCAGTGCAGAAGCATCACCTAATACCGCAGCAACACGACCGTTAGCTAGATCCAGGTACGCTTCATCAAAAGAGCCGTAACGAACGATTTCAACTTTGTCGCCATAGTTGTCAGTTAGGTATTTGTCGTGCGTCGTTGCACGTTGTACCGCAATTTTTTGGCCGTCTAAGTTGTCAAAATCAAGACCTGCGCCTTTCTTAGCGATGAACTTGTTAGGGATAAGCGCGTATTTGCCAGTGAAGTCCACTTTCTTCTTACGCTCTTCTGTAATAGACATTGCCGCAATAATCGCATCGTATTTACGAGCAAGTAGAGAAGGAATAATGCCATCCCAGTCTTGCGCAACGATCTTACATTTAACCTGCATTTCAGTACAAAGCGCATTGGCCATATCAACATCGAAGCCTTTCAGAGAGCCGTCGGCTTCAGTCCAGCTAAACGGAGGATAAGCACCTTCGATACCAAAGCGAACTGTTTTCCAATCTTTCGCTTGAGCAACACCAGATACTGCTGTTGCAGCTAATGTTGCTGCTAATAACCACTTTTTCATTTCCATACTCCTGTGATTTTTTATTTTAAATATTGCTTATGTTGTATTCGCTGTTTAATACAGCTAGTAAATTGAAGAGACGAACTGCTGTAGACGTTCCGAATCTGGGTTAGTAAATAGTTTGTCGGGGTGACCTTGCTCTTCCACCAAACCTTGGTGCAAGAACATCACATGGTTCGACACATCACGAGCGAATGCCATTTCGTGAGTTACCACCAGCATGGTTCGGCCTTCCTCAGCCAAATCACGCATTACACCGAGAACCTCACCTACCAACTCTGGATCCAAAGCCGATGTAGGCTCATCAAATAGCATAACTTCTGGGTCTACGGCTAACGCGCGGGCAATGGCAGCGCGCTGCTGCTGACCACCTGATAAGTGACCTGGGTAATAATCTTTACGTTCGTAGAGGCCCACTTTTTTCAACAGTAGCTCTGCATTTTCAATAGCTTGTGCTTTAGGTACACCTAATACATGGACAGGTGCCTCAATGACGTTTTCTAATACCGTCAAGTGAGACCATAGGTTGAATCCTTGAAAAACCATAGCTAAGCGCGAACGGATACGCTGAACTTGTTTCTCGTTTGCAGGAACCGCTTCACCTTGGCGGTTGTTTTTCATCTGAATTAGCTCACCATTAACCCAAATCTCACCTGCGGTTGGTGTCTCTAAAAGGTTAATGCATCTAAGAAAGGTACTTTTTCCGGACCCTGAAGATCCGATGATAGAGATAACGTCCCCTTTGTGGGCCTCTAATGAGATGCCCTTTAAAACTTCATTTTGTCCAAAAGTCTTATGTAAATCTTTAATATCTAGCGCTGGTACATCTTTCATGCGCTTAACTCCCTGTTATTATTTTTCCCATCTGTGTTCAATTTGATGGGTTGATGCGGAGGTTTTGCCCACATTGCGATACAAACTAGCACTAGACCCCAAAACATGCAACAAATTATTAACCTGCAATTTTGAGATATATAGCCAGATCATATGACTAAACATTCACTTTTTAGTTTAAAAAGCTTCATTTCTCGCATAAATCGAATCAAGCAACACATTTAACCAAACACCGATTAATTAACAATTTTATAAAAACAAGATCTACTTCAATCTTAGTACACACATCGATATGAACTTGTGCTCACACGAGTAAACTCGTCTTATAAACCTCACATTATGAAAATTAATTTCAGGTTCAATTAACACCATTTAAACCACAACCCATAACTGTGTAGTTTTCTTTCACATTCTTTCATAAAGTGATCTAAATCAATCACTCTTAAGGGTTAGCACGTTAAACTCGCGACAAAGATAAAAGCCTCAATAAGCGAATTTTTGTCTTTATTATTGTCTAAGCTTAAGCACGCAAGCTTTGCGCTACATGGCAATAGAAGAAGGACTTTAATGCAGGAAGCTGTGCGAGTTTTTACAAGAACGCCCAAATACAATAATTAAGGGCGGCTCTTCCAAGAATCATTAACTTTTTAAATATGAGGAATCTATGTCAGACGCAGTCAATAAACCGCACTCTGATTCGGATATCGAAAACAAGAGCTATCGTGAGCTGCACCGTCCAGCTTCCGATTTTGAAAGCCGAAGCGACTACTTAGACCACGAACTTCAAATCATGAAGCCTCGTCGATTTGGTCTTAACTTACCGGGTCGTGACTTCCGTTTCGAATTAGAAGATTTGGTACCAGCACTTGCAGGTACTATCGGTATTATCGCAATGTACTCTGCGGTAATGATGTCTTGGGCAGAGGGTCTAACAGCAGCATGGGATCACGTAAACCTAGGTAAAGATTTCGCCATCGAAGTTGCTCGTGTAGAAATGCTAATCCCTGCGTTACTGTTCTGTGTTTTAGCTTCTGGTTTTATCAACCCGAAAGCTAACCTCGCTGGTAACCACGGCCCAATGATTCCCCTTATCGGCACCATCGCTCTAGCGGGTGCACACCCTCTTGCATTGGCAATCCTTATCGGTGTATTTGGTCTGCTTTTAAGCTTCCTTAAAGGTGGCTCTAAGCTAGTAAACCTCACCTCGCAAGGTACAGCAGGTGGCTTGCTTATCTTCCTTGGCTTAACCGGTACCATGAGTCAAATAAACTCAATCCAAGCTTGGGCAGTGGGTCTTCAATCTGACACCGTAGCTGCTGGTAGCATGGGTTACGTTGGCCTTATCGTTCTTGCCGTGACTATCGCTCTGTACGCTTTCCTAGCTAAAGTAAACAAACGTTGGTTAGCAATTCCAGTTTGTGCTTTCACAGGTTTGGCGATTGCACTCGTTTTTGGCGCTGGTTTTGATATCAAGTTTGTAACCGAAACAGGTCTTCCTAACCTAAACCCAGTTTACTGGTGGGGCAGCACAGAAGAAGGTTGGATGCTAGGTCTTCCAAATGCTGAGCACTTTATTGCATCACTGCCATTTGCAATCCTTGCGGTAGCAATGTGGTCGCCAGACTTCCTTGGTCATCGTATCTTCCAAGAACTGAACTACCCTAAAAAGACTGAAAAAGTACTGATGGACGTCGATGACACTATGACTATGTGTTCTATCCGTCAAATGGTAGGTACCGCGGTAGGTGGCGGTAACATTACGTCGTCTTGGGGCACATACATGATCCCTGCAGCAATTGCGAAGCGCCCTATTCCAGGTGGTGCAATTCTTCTTGGTCTTCTGGTTATGATCATCGCAATTCTTGGCTTCCCGATGGACATCGCGGTATGGCCACCAGTAATGCGCGTTGCTCTTCTTGTAGGTGTCTCACTTCCGTTACTTGAAGCGGGTATGCAGATGGTTAAAGATTCTAAAGACTCTCAAGCTGCTGGTATCTGTATTTTCGGCTCGGCAGTTGTTAACCCGGTACTAGCATGGGCGTTAACAATGCTACTTGATAACAACGGCCTGATTGGTGATAAAGAGCGCGCTGCACGTTTATCATTTGTTGACAAGATTGTTATCCCTGTAGGTGTTCTTGTTATCTGTCTAGTCGCAATGCTTGCAGTTGGTATGCTTGAAGGCCAGTACGGCATCCCTGCATTCCTTTAATAGATGTATGTTGAGAGCCAAGTTTGGCTCTCAACTTTTTTTGAGTATCAAGGACTATTTTTAAATTTTTTTTAGCTAGAGGGCGTTTTATTGATTTAGTTTAAGGTTTACAGAATTTTTTTAGTTTATCCTTGAAACCAAGTTAATAAGACACCATGTAAAAAGTAGTGACAATATTTATAGTTTTATGCCCTTTATGTAAGAGTATTTAGAGGCTATACATATTGTTATTCATAAGAGTGTACCGCTCCAGCGATGGGAATCGAACTGGCTCAATGGTTTGATAGGTACGTGTTTTTTCTACTAAAAAGGTAGGTATGTCATGGCAGAGCAATTTGCTAAAGCTTGGGAAGGTTTTGCTGCAGGTGAGTGGCAAAATGAAGTAAACGTTCGTGATTTCATTCAAAAGAACTACGCGCCGTATGAAGGCGACGAATCTTTCCTAGTTTCTGAAGGTACTGAGGCTACTAACAAGCTTTGGGCTTCGGTAATGGAAGGTATCAAACAGGAAAACGCAACTAAAGCACCTGTAGAATTCGATACTTCTGTTATCTCTACCATCACTTCTCACGATGCTGGTTACATTGAGAAAGACCTAGAAACAATCGTTGGTCTTCAAACTGAGAAGCCACTTAAGCGTGCTATCATCCCTAACGGCGGTATCCGCATGGTTGAGGGTTCTTGTAAAGCATACGGTGAGACTCTTGATCCAGCTGTTTCAAAAATCTACTCTGAATACCGTAAAACACACAACGCAGGTGTTTTCGATATCTACACGCCTGACATCCTAAAATGTCGTAAGTCTGGTGTTCTAACTGGTCTTCCAGATGCATACGGTCGTGGTCGTATCATCGGTGACTACCGTCGTGTAGCACTTTACGGTGTAGACTTCCTAATGAAGGACAAAGTAGCTCAGTTCCACTCTACTCAAGAGAAACTAGAAGCTGGCGACGATCTACAGATGACTATGCAACTGCGTGAAGAGCTTCAAGAGCAGCACCGTGCACTAGGTCAAATGAAAGAAATGGCAGCGTCTTACGGCTACGACATTTCTGGTCCTGCGACTACAGCTCAAGAAGCTATCCAGTGGACTTACTTCGGTTACCTAGCAGCTGTTAAATCTCAAA